>NZ_JAFBBJ010000001.1:2706515-3013030 GCF_016907085.1 Clavibacter michiganensis
CGCTCGTGCTGGCGCCCGGCAACCACGACGTGCGCTCCGCCTTCCGGCTCGTGCTCGGCGACGGGCACGGCCGCCCGGGCACGGACGACGGCCGGGATCCCGCGGCCGTCCCGCCCGTCGACGGCGTGACGATCGTGGACGGCTGGCGCATCGCCACCCTCGACAGCTCGGTCCCCGGCAAGGGCTACGGCGCGCTCCGCGAGCAGCAGCTCGACGGCCTCCGCGAGCTCCTCGCGACCCCGGCCGAGCGCGGCACGGTCCTCGTGCTGCACCACCCGCCGGTGCCGGCGCCCACCGTGCTGCACGAGTCCCTCGCGCTGCAGGGGCCGGAGCGGCTGGCGGAGGTCGTGCGCGGCAGCGACGTGCGCGTGATCCTCTCGGGCCACTACCACCACCACATCGTGGGATCGCTCGCGGGCGTGCCCGTGCTGGTCGCGCCGGGCGTCGCGAACGAGACGGACGTGGCGGCGGATCCCGGCACGGAGCGCATCGTGCGCGGATCCGGGTTCCTCGTGGTCGACGTGCGGCCGGACGGCGGCGTCACCTCGGTCGTGGTGCGGGCGCACGCGGAGGGCGACGGCGACGAGGTCGCGCTGCTCGACGCGGAGCTGGTGCAGCGGATCACGGCGGAGTCGGGCGCTCCCGCCCTGCCGTGACGACCGGGCCCGGGCATGAGGAGAGGCGGCGACCCATGGGTCGCCGCCTCTCCTGGCGCTGCTGGTCTGGCTCTACTTGAAGACGTCCTTGACGTCCTCGCCGGCCTTCTTGGCGGACGCGGCGGCCTGGTCCTTCTGGCCCTCGGCCTTGAGGTTCTCGTCGCCCTTGTGGTCGCCGAGCGCCTCCTTGGCCTTGCCCGCGATGTCCTGAGCAGCGTTCTTGATCTTGTCGTCGAGACCCATGATCTCCTCCTCACTGAGGCCACCCGGTGCAGCCCTCGACTGGACTGTAGGACCGACGGCTCCTGGAAACCTGACAGATGCGAGGTGGGTGTCCACTGAGCGAAAGGCCAGGTCGCTGCGCCCTCTGCCCGGTCCGTGCAAGGGCCTTCCGCCGGGCCCCGCACCGCCCCTAGGCTCCCTGACCGTGATCCTCTTCGGGCTGCTGCCCCTCCTCGTCGCCGTGTGCGCGCTCGTCGACCTCATCACGCGCCCGGACGACCAGGTCAAGCACCTGCCGAAGCTCGTCTGGATCCTCCTCATCGTCTTCCTGCCGCTCATCGGCAGCATCGTCTGGTTCTGCGTCGGCCACGACTGGGACGCCCGGCGCGAGCCCGTCGGCCCGCCGGACCGGAGCGCCGCGTACGAGCGCGCCGCGATGGCGGTCGATCGGCGGGTCCGGAGCACCGAGCAGCAGCTCGCCGACCTCGAGGAGGAGGAGCGGCACTACGCGGCGCTCGCCCGCATGAAGCAGCTCCAGGCCGAGCAGGCGGTGCGGGCCGCCCGCGCCGCGGGACCCGCGCGGGCGCCCCGGGCCATCGAGCCGGGATCCTCTCCCGAGCGGTAGCCCTCCCCAGGTCGGGCGCCGTCCATCCCTCCCTCCGCGGGGTCGCCGCGGGAGGCCGCGGTCGGGGGCGGATGGGAGCATGGCCGCATGCCCGACACCGCGATGCCACCCTCCGCCGCGCCCTCCACCCCCGCGCCCTCCGCCGCGGCGACCTCCGATCTCCGGGCCGCGGCCCGCGAGCACCTCTCGCGGCTCGTCGGCGTCGCGGGCGCCGACTTCCACGACGGGCAGTTCGAGGCCATCGAGGCGCTCGTGCAGGACCGCTCCCGCGCACTCGTCGTGCAGCGCACCGGATGGGGCAAGTCGGCCGTCTACTTCGTCGCCACCCTGCTCCTCCGCCAGCAGGGGCTCGGCCCCACGCTGCTCGTCTCGCCGCTGCTCGCGCTCATGCGCGACCAGGTCGCCGCGGCCCGTCGCGCGGGCGTGCGCGCGGTCGCCATGAACTCGAGCAACGCCCACGAGTGGGACGACCTCCTGCGCGCGCTCGACGCCGACGAGGTCGACCTCCTCCTCGTCTCGCCCGAGCGCCTCAACAACCCGCGCTTCCGCGACGAGCAGCTGCCCGCGCTCCGGGCGCGGCTCGGGCTCCTCGTGGTCGACGAGGCGCACTGCATCTCCGACTGGGGCCACGACTTCCGGCCCGACTACCGGCGCCTCCGCGACCTCATCTCCTCCGTCGACGAGCGCGTGCCCGTGCTCGCCACCACCGCCACCGCGAACTCGCGCGTGGTCGCCGATGTCGAGGAGCAGCTGAGCGTCGGATCCGCGGGCGCGGGCGTCGTCGAGACCGACCGCGTGCCGGTGGTCACCATCCGCGGGCCGCTCGCCCGCCGGTCGCTCCGGCTCGGCGTGCTCCGGCTCGAGAACAGCAGGGATCGGCTCGGCTGGCTCCTCAGCCACCTCGACGAGCTGCCGGGCAGCGGCATCATCTATGCGCTCACGGTCTCCGCCGCGCAGGACACCGCGCGGCTCCTGCGCGACGCCGGCCACGCCGTGAAGGCGTACACGGGCCGCGACGACCCGGCCGACCGCGAGCAGGCCGAGGGCGAGCTGCAGCGCAACGAGGTCAAGGCGCTCGTCGCCACCAGCGCGCTCGGCATGGGCTTCGACAAGCCCGACCTCGGGTTCGTCGTCCACCTCGGGGCGCCGTCGTCGCCCGTCTCCTACTACCAGCAGGTCGGGCGCGCGGGCCGCGGGTCCGCCGACGCGGACGTGCTGCTCCTGCCCGGCCGCGAGGATCCCGACATCTGGCAGTACTTCGCCACGGCATCCATGCCGGACGAGCAGCAGGCGGCCTCCGTCATCCAGGCGCTCGGCGAGAGCGACCGGCCGCTGTCGGTGCCCGCGCTCGAGTCGCGGGTGTCGCTCTCGCGCAGCCGGCTCGACCTCCTGCTCAAGGTGCTGGACGTCGACGGCGCCGTGCGGCGCGACACCTCGGGCTGGTCGGCCACGGGCGTCCCGTGGGTCTACGACCGCGCGCGCTACGAGCAGGTCGCCGCGGCGCGCGTGCGCGAGCAGCAGGCGATGCTCGACTACGAGACCACGCTCGGCTGCCGCATGGAGTTCCTCCAGCGCCAGCTCGACGACGACACCGCGGCGCCGTGCGGCCGCTGCGACCGGTGCGCGGGCGCGTGGTACCCGTCGTCGCTGGACCAGCAGGCGTCGGCCACGGCGTCGCAGGCGCTCGACCGGGTCGGGCTGCCGATCGAGCCGCGGCTGCGCTGGCCCACGGGCGCGTCGAGCGTCGGCGTGCCGCTCAGCGGCGCCATCGCCGCGGGCGAGCAGGTGGACGAGGGTCGCGCTCTGGCCCGCCTCACCGATCTCGGCTGGGGCGGGCGCCTGCGCACGGTCTTCGCGGCCGGCGCCGAGGACGCCCTGGTCGACGACGCGCTCGTCGCCGCCTGCGTCCGGGTGCTCGCGGAGTGGGGCTGGGCGGAGCGGCCGCGCGCGGTCGTGCACGTGCCGTCGGCGAGCCGACCGCGGCTCGTCGGCAGCCTCGCCCAGCGCATCGCGGAGGTGGGGCGGCTGCCGTTCCTCGGGTCGCTCGACCTCGTGGATCCGGGAGCGCCCGGTGCCGCGCGCGGCAACAGCGTCTACCGGCTAGGCCGGGTGCACCCGCGGTTCCAGGTGCCCGCGCACCTCGCGGACGACCTCGCCGCGGATCCGCGTCCCGTCCTCCTCGTGGACGACCTCGTCGACACCCGCTGGACGCTCACCGTCGCCGGCCGGCTGCTGCGGAAGGCCGGCGCCACGCGCGTGCTGCCGTTCGCGCTCGCGCAGCAGGGGTAGCCGGCGGGGGAGCGGCGCTCAGTCGGCGGCCGGAGGGACGGGCAGGGGTGCGGGCTTCGGGGGTGCGGGCTTCGGCCCGGGTGTCGGCCTCGGTGTCGGCGCCGCGGCGGGATCGGCCGGTGCGCTCGCCGCGGCGCCCGACGACACGAAGACCGTGGCGTCGCCCGCCAGCCGTGCGCGCATCACCTCGAGGGCCTGCGGGTTCTCGTCCACCAGCACGAAGCGGCGGCCGAGCTCGCGGGCCGCGGCACCCGTGGTGCCGGATCCGGCGAAGAAGTCGAGCACCCAGTCGCCGGGGCGGCTCGACGCCTGCACGATGCGGCGCAGCACGCCGAGCGGCTTCTGGGTGGCGTAGCCCGTCTTCTCGCGGCCGGTGGGGGAGACGATGGTGTGCCACCAGACGTCCGTCGGCAGCTTGCCGCGCTCGCGCTTCTCGGGTGTGACGAGGCCGGGCGCCATGTACGGCTCGCGGTCCACGCCCTCGGAGTCGAAGCGGTAGCGGAGGGGATCCTTCACGTAGACGAGGATCGTGTCGTGCTTGGCGGGCCAGCGACGGCGCGACTTCGCGCCGTAGTCGTACGCCCACACGATCTCGTTGAGGAACGAGCGGCGGCCGAAGAGCGCGTCGAGCACAACCTTCGCGTAGTGCACCTCGCGGTAGTCGAGGTGCAGGTAGAGGGTGCCGGTGGGATCCAGGAGTCGCCAGGCCTCGATGAGGCGCGGCTCGAGGAAGTCCCAGTAGTCGGCGAACGAGTCGTCGAAGCCGTAGAGCATGCCCTTGACGGAGTCGTAGCTGCGGCCGTGGAAGCCGAGGCGCGCCCCGGGCGGGCGGACCGGCTCGGGGGTGGCGGTGCTCGCGGGGGCGAGGGCGGGCGGGGCGGCCTCGGTCCCGGCGGCCTCCGTTCCGGCGGCCTCGTCCTCGGGCTCCGGCTCCGGCTCCGGCGTGCGCGTCACCGTGGTGTTCTGGCGCTCCTGCGTGCGACCGGTGTTAAACGGCGGATCCAGGTAGATGAGCTGGAAGGCGCCGTCGGGGAGCGCGCGGACGGCCTCGAGGTTCTCGGCGTGGATCACGAGGTCGGGGCCGTCGGGGGTCCACGCGGGCAGGGGCACGCCCCGAGGTTAACGGACCTCCGCGGTCGGGCGATGCGCGCCCGAGCGGCGCACCGACCACTCGCCGCGCCCCCATTTCGGGGCGGTTCGCCCGCGGCGCTGCCGCTCGGGTCGTGCCCTCCGCTAGGAACGTCACATGAGCCATGACCGCGACCCCGACCGGACCGACGGATCCCACCCCGACGAGCCGCGGGGCCGGGTCCCGGGGCGCGAGGAGGCGCCCGAGGAGACGTCCGCATCCGGCGCCGCGCCGGCGGAGCCCGTCAGCCCCTACGGTCCGCCGGCCGCCGGGGATCCCGCGGACGATCCCGAGGCGGCCACCGCCGCCGCCGTGGCGGAGACCCGGACCGGCGCGGACGCTCCCGCGCCGCCGGCGCCGCCCGCGCCGCCCGCCGGATACGGCCCGGCCGGTGCGACCGGACACGGTGCCGCCGGCGCGACCGGCTACGCCGCCGCGAGCGCATCCGACCCCACCGTCGCGCCGCCTCACGCAGCCGCGCCGCCCTTCGCCGCCGCGCCGCCGTACGCCGCCGGGCCGCCCTACGCCGCCGCACCGCCCTACGTCTCCGGCGAGCCGCCCCGCTCCCGTGGCGGAAAGGGCCTCGCCATCGCGGCGCTCATCGTCGGCATCGCCGGGTTCCTGGGCGCCTTCATCCCGTTCCTGAACTACGTCACGGCCATCCCGGCGCTGGTCGCGGTGGTCCTCGGCATCATCTCGCTCGCCCGGCGGATGGACGGCAAGCCCCTCGCGCTCACGGGCCTCATCCTCGGAGCCGTCGGCTTCGTCCTCAGCATCGTGCTGGCGATCGTCTACACGTTCGCGTTCGTGAGCTCGGTCACGGACGCCGTGGAGTCCGCGGGCGGCGACTCCGGCTTCGCGACCCCGGAGCCCACGGACGGCTTCGGGGACGACGACGCGGCGGCCCAGCCCGGCACGAGCCCCGACGACCCGCTGCCGATCGGCACCCCGGTCATCGGCGAGGGCATCGACGGCCCCGAGTGGCAGGTCACGCTGGGCACGCCGATCCTCGACGCCACGGCGGCGGTCCTCGCGGCGGATCCGTCCAACGACCCGCCCGCGGACGGGATGCAGTACGCGGTCGTGCCGGTCACGGTGACGTACCTCGGGTCGAGCACGGGCGATCCGCTCTCCGAGCTCGCGCTCGGATTCCTCGCCCCGGACGGCTCGCAGTACTCGGCCGCCGACAGCTTCGCGGTCGCGCCGGCGCCCGCGTTCACCGACAACGAGGACCTGCTCGAGCCGCAGGGCACGGCGACGGGCAACGTCGTCATCGAGATCCCGGTCGAGGGCGCCGCGGACGGCCTCTGGGCAACGGCCCCCGGGATGATCGCGGACGCCTACTACTTCCGGGCCGGGTAGCCGATGACGTCCGCGCAGGCGGACGAGACGGCCGACCACGCGGAACGTAGGCTGCGAGCGTGACACCCGACGCGCGCGACGCCGACGCCTCCTCCCGCCCCACCCCGACCGCCGCCGCCCTCGACGCCCGCGACCCGCTCGCGCGCTTCCGCGAGCTGTTCGTGCAGGCCGACGACGTGGTCGCCTACCTCGACGGCAACTCGCTCGGCCGGCCGACCCGCGCGAGCGTCGACCGCGTCGCCGACTTCGTGCGTGGCCAGTGGGGCGGCCGCCTCATCCGCGGCTGGGACGAGGACTGGCTCGAGATGCCGACCCGCATCGGCGACGACCTCGGCCGCGTGGTCTACGGCGCGGCGGCCGGGCAGACGTTCGTCGGCGACTCGACCACCGTGATCCTCTACAAGCTCGTGCGCGCCGCCGTCCGCGCGCGCCCCGGACGGGACGAGCTCGTGATCGACACCGACAACTTCCCGACCGACCGCTTCGTGCTCGAGGGCGTCGCAAAGGAGTGCGGCATGACGATCCGGTGGATCGAGGTCGCGCCCGACGCCGGGGTCACGCCGGAGCTCGTCTCCGACGCGGTGGGGGAGCGGACCGCGCTCGTGGTGCTCAGCCAGGTCGCGTACCGGTCGGGGTTCCTGGCGGACGTGCCGGGGATCACGCGCATCGTGCACGACGCCGGCGCGCTCGTGCTCTGGGACACGTGCCACTCGGTCGGCGTGATCCCCACGGAGCTCGACGCGTGGGGCGTCGACCTCGCGGTCGGCTGCAGCTACAAGTACCTCGACGGCGGTCCGGGCGCGCCCGCCCACGGCTACGTGCGGAGCGGTCTCCAGGCGGAGCTGCGGCAGCCGATCCAGGGGTGGATGGGCGCGCGCGACGTCTTCGCGATGGGGCCGACGTACGAGCCGGCCGACGGGATCCGCCGCTTCCTCAGCGGCACGCCGCCCATCGTCGGCATGCTCGCGATGCAGGACATGATCGCCCTCATCGAGGAGGCGGGCATGGACGCGATCCGCGCCAAGTCGCTCGCGCTCACCGGCTTCGCGCTGGATCTCGTCGACCGCGACCTCGTGCCGCTCGGCGCCCGCGTCGCGAGCCCGCGCGAGGAGGAGCGCCGCGGCAGCCACGTGAGCGTCGACCACCCGCGCTTCCGCGAGATCGTGGGCGCGCTGTGGGCGGAGGGCGTGATCCCCGACTTCCGCGCGCCGTCGGGCCTGCGGCTCGGGCTCAGCCCGCTGACCACGTCGTTCCGCGAGGTGGAGCTCGGCGTCGAGGCGATCCGGCGGCACCTGGCGGGCTGAGGCGGTGCGCCCCAGCGGAGCAGCGGGGAAGCGGGTCAGTCCGCCCAGGCCCGCCGCGTGCTGCGGACGGGCTTCCCCGTGGTCGCGGCCTCGTGCATGAGGAGCGCGAGGTGGTGGTCCTGCGCCGCCTCCGCGAGCGAGTTCGTGGGCGGACCGCCGGCCGCGTGCGCGTGCATCTCGACGAGGCACTGCGCGATGGCGATCTCGTCGTCCGCGAGCCGGCCGGGCGCGAACGGGTTCTCGTAGACCCACTCGGAGCCGAGCAGCAGGCCGCGCAGGTGCATCCCCTCGAGGTTGCCGCCCTGCCCGGTCTCGACGCGCGTGATGTCGGCCCAGGTCGGCGTCGTCGCGTCGAGCAGCCAGCTCACGTGCTCGTCGGCGATCTCGCCGCGCTCGCCGCGGACGAGGAGCCGGTTGCGGCGGATCCAGGAGAAGTACTGCCGGTCGGCGAAGTCGTAGACGCCGAGGCGGTCGCCGAAGTCGAAGCGCGCGGTGGTCTGCACGGCGGTCACGACCTCCTCGCGCACGGGGTCGCCGTCGCGGTCGGGCCCGGCCACGAGCGGCGACGAGAAGCGCTGGGCGGTGATGGTCGCGTCCTCGAAGCCGATGCCGAGGGCCCGGCGCATCACGCGGACGCCGTGGTAGTCGTGGCACTGCGCGACGGTCGCCTGGCTGATCCGCCCGAGACGGCCGGACGCCGCGATCGCGAGCTGCGCGGCGAGCAGCGGCGAGAGCGGGTACTGCTCGGCCACCTCGATGCGCGCGCCCTGGCGCACGAGCGCGTCGAGCCGCTCGAGGTCCCCGACGGTCTCGCCCGGCGGCGTCTCGGTGAGCACGGCCACGCCGCGGTCGACGAGGTCGGCGATCACGTCGGGCGCGGCGGACCGCGGCACGGACACGACGACGAACGACGGCGCCTCCGCGGCGAGCAGCTCGGCCGCGGTGCGGAAGGTGCGGATCCCCCACTCCTCCTCGAGCGCGCGTCCCGTCTCGGCGCTGCGGGTCACGAGCCCCGTGACCGCGAACCGGCTGGGCAGGGCGCGCGCGATGCGCAGGAAGAAGGCACTGCGCCAGCCGCTCCCCACGATGCCGAAGCGGATCTGCGGGGGCGTCGGCGCGGGATGGGGCATGGTCGTCAGCGTACGCGCGGGGTCGCGCGCGGCCCGGGCGGGCGGCCCCGGCGGGCGGCGTCCGGGCCGGCATCTCGGACGCACGGCTGGGTTCTCGCAGCAGACTGGGGAATACTCGCGAGGGCCGGGAGGCTGTCCCGGGAGCGAAGGCTCCCGCGTGAGGCGCCTCGCGGCTCCGCGAAGAGGAGTACGACCCGAGAAGGGGCACGAGCATGGGGATCCAGACGAGCCTCGACCAGGTCGCGGAGGCCGCGCGCATCCTCGACGTGATGCAGGAGGCCGACGAGCTCACGGTCGCCGCCAGCCGCGACGGCGGCGGACGCGCGGTGCGCCTCCTCGCCCGCGCCGCCGCCGACCCCGCCGACCAGCTCACGGCGGTCGCCGCCATCCACGCGCTCGCGCAGGTATTCGACGAGGCCGCCGACCACGCGCTCGTCGCGCTCCTCGACCACGACACCCGGTGGATCCGCGAGCACGCGGCCTGGGCCTTCGGCACCCGCCTGCCCCGCTTCGACGCGGTGTCGGGCCTCGTCGCGATGGTCGTCGAGGGCGGCTTCCCCGGCATGCTCGCGCAGCGCACCCTGCAGCAGTGGGCCGGGTCGACGCCCGACCACGTCGCGCTGGCGCTCGAGAACGCGCTGCTCGGCGTGCGGGGCGACGACGCCCGGTCGCGTCTCGTGGAGACCATCGGCCTCGTGCCCGGCCGGATCCCCGAGCGCGTGCTCCTCCGCATCGCCCCGGCCGTCGACGAGGGGCCGCTCACCCGCTCCGCCGCCGTCGCCGCGCTCGGCGATCGGCCCGCGGGCGAGGCGATCGCCGCCCTCGTCGCTGACATCGCGCGCGGCGACGACGAGGTGGCCGCGGTCGCGCGCCTGGCCGTGCTCGACATCGCCCGCCAGCACGGCGACCACCCGGCGGCACCCGCGCGCCCGGGCCTCACGGTGGTCCAGCTCTTCCTGCACGCCGACATCGACGCCGGCCTCACGCACGTGGGCGCGGGCGACAACGGCGGCATCGCGACGCTGCTCGTGCGGCTCGGCGACGCGCTCGTGGCGCCCGCGGCCGACGGCGGAGCGCACACGGACGCGCCGGGACCGGCCGACGAGCCGGCCGCCGATCGCCCGGTCGACCGCGTCATCACCCTCTCCCGTGGCACCCCCGACCAGGCCCTCGGATCCCTCGCCCGCGTCACGGCCGGCGACGACGGCCACGTCTTCGCACACATCCCGATGCTCGGCGGCCCGCGCTCGCTCCCCGAGGCCTGGCCGCACCGCGTCGAGGCCGAGCGGGGGATCCGCCGCGTGCTCCGCGCCGCCGGCCGCGTCGACGCCGTGCACCTCCGCATGGCCGACGTCGGCACGCTCGCCGCCTCCACGGTCGCGCGCGAGCTCGGCATCCCGGTCGTCTTCACGGTCGCGCCGGATCCGCACGGCGTGGTCGACGCGCTCGACCGCTCCGGCGCCCTCACGCGCGACGGCTTCGGCGCCGTGGACGCGCGCGAGCACTACTGGTTCCGCGTGCGGCTCGTGCAGCGGCTGGCCGCCGACGCCGCCCACACCGTCCTCTTCCCGCGCCCCGAGCTGAAGCGCGACATGCGCCGCCTCGTCGGCATCGACGTGGACGCGCACCCCGAGCGCCACAGCGTCGTCGCGGAGGGCATCGACGTCGCCGCCATCGAGCGCTCCCGCGACGACGCCATGCTCGGCGCCGACGTGGACGGCGCACCCGCCCGCGCCTTCGTCGAGCTCGACGAGCTGCTCGCCGGCCTCCCCGAGGAGCGCCGCGGCCTCCCGCTCGTCATCAGCGTCGGCCGCCTGGCCCGCGTCAAGGGCATGGTGTCGCTCGCGCACGTCTGGGCGGCGGATCCCGCGCTCCGGTCCCGCGCCAACCTCCTCGTCGTGGGCGGCGACCTCGACGCGCCGAGCCCCGAGGAGCGCGAGCAGCTCGCGCGCATCCTCGACGCGGTCCCCGACGTCGACGGCCCCGCCGACGCGGCGCGCCACGGCCTCCTGCTCGCCGGTCACCGCGGCAACGACACCGTCACCCGCTGGCTCGCCGCCGTCCGCTACGGCCGACCAGGGCTCACCGCACCGGGCGGCGCGTACGCGTGCGCGAGCATCAAGGAGGAGTTCGGCGTCGCCCTGCTCGAGGCGATGTCGATGGGCCTGCCCGTCGTCGCGCCCGCGTCCGGAGGCCCCGCGACCTACGTCGAGGACGGCGTGACGGGCCTCCTCGTCGACACGGCCGACGCGGCCGCGCTCGGCACCGGCATCGCCCGCGCGCTCGACATCGCCGGCGGCCCCGGCGCGGACGACGCCGCCGACCGCGCCCGCGACATGGTCGCGCGCACCTTCACCATCCAGGCCATGGCGGGCACCCTGTCCCGCGTCTACCGCGACGTCGCCGCAGCCGACGACCGAACCCTCTGGGAGCTCAGCGCCTCATGACCCTGCTCGTCATCAGCCCGGACTACGCGTCCCACCTCTTCCCGCTCATCACGCTCGCGTCGGCCTGGCAGCAGGCCGGCGAGCGCGTGGTCGTGGCGACCGGATCCGCGACCGCCGGCATCGTCGAGGCCTCCGGCTTCGAGCGGGTCGACCTCCGCCTCGGCCGCGGATCCAACCCCGGCACCATCAAGGCCGAGGACCAGCCGACCGGCGAGGACGACGCCCTCCGCGGCTTCTTCGCCGCCACGCGCCGCGGCATGGTCGAGACCCTGCGCTTCCAGGCCGAGGCGCGCAGCGACGACCTGCTGTGGGAGCCGGTCGAGACCGCGCGCGCCGTGCAGCGGATCCTCGACGAGGTGCGCCCCGACCAGGTGATCGTCGACCACCTCGCCTTCAGCGCCCGCCTCGCCCTCCTCGCCTCGGGAACCCGCCACGCGGACGTCGTGCTCGGCCACCCGAGCGCGCTCCCCGTGGGCGACGAGGTCTACGGCTTCCCGCCCGCGTGGCCCGCCGCCTTCGAACCCGAGGAGGAGGACCTCGAGGAGCTGCACGCGCTGTGCGAGCGCGTCCGCGACCGCTTCACCGCGCAGTGGAACGACGCCCTCGCGATCCTCGCGCCCGCGATGCGCCCGAGCCGCGACGCGTTCGCCGAGGCGGGCGACGTGCTCCTGCTCAACTACCCCGAGGAGCTGCACGACCCCGACCGCTCCGAGCTGCTGCCGCCGCACGCCTTCATCGGCTCGGCCGTGCGTCGCGAGGCGCCCGAGGCCGAGGTGCAGGACTGGATCGACGCCGGCGGCGACCCCATCGTCTACGTGTCGCTCGGCAGCTTCCTCTCCGTGCGCGACGACGTGCTCGCCCGCATCGCCGCGGCCCTCCGCGACCTCGACGTGCGCGTGGCGCTCGCGACCGGATCCACCGACCGGGCCGCGCTCGGCGACATCCCCTCCGACTGGCTCGTGCGCCCGTTCCTCCCGCAGGTGACGCTGCTCGGCCACGCCGACCTCGCGGTCACGCACGGCGGCAACAACTCCGTCACCGAGGCCGCGACCGCGGGCGTCCCGATGCTCGTGCTGCCGCTCTCGACCGACCAGTTCGCGGGCGCGGCCGCGCTCGAGGAGGCCGGGCTCGGGATCGCGCTGGCCCCGAACGTCGCGACCGTCACCGAGCTGCGGCAGGCGGCGAAGGCGCTGCTGAACCCGTCCGGCGCGCAGCGGGCGATGCTCGACGCCATCGCGGGCTCCCTCTCGCGGTCGCCCGGCCCGCAGCGCGCGTACCAGGCGCTGGCCGGCGGGATCCGCCCGGAGCAGGCCGCGCGCTGAGCCGGCCGCCCGGCCGGGCGACGCCCGCGCCGCGATCTCGTAGACTCGTCGGTGACCGCGTCATCCGCCTCGGCGGGCCGGTCGCCCCCAGTCTCGACAACGGATCCAGGTGCCCTCGTGAACATCGTCGCTTTCATCATCGCGTTCGCCCTCTTCCTGGGCGGCATGGCGCTGTTCGCGTTCGCGTTCTACATCGAGGGCTTCGAGCTGCTGAGCTTCTTCGCCGGCATCCTGCTCGTCTCCGCGTCCATCGCCATCCCCGCGCACATCCTCAAGCGCACCGACGCCTGACCGGCCCTTCCCGTCGGCCCCTCGGGCCCCGCCGCGCCCGCGCGGCCCGGAAACACCCCCGACACACGCCCCCGTTAGGCTCCCGACATGGGTGATCTGTTCGAGGGATACGGCACGCTCGCGGCCGCCAGACGAGCCTCCGGCGGCGCGATGCCGTTCGACGAGATGTTCCGGGATCCGCCCGTCGCGGGCGAGCCGGCCGTCGCCCGGGCCGCCTACCGCGAGATCCACGCGGCCCTCTCCCGCATGACCCAGGACGAGCTGAAGGACCGCACCGACGCGCTCGCCACCAGCTACCTCGCGCAGGGCGTCACCTTCGACTTCGCGGGCGAGGAGCGGCCGTTCCCGCTCGACGCCGTGCCGCGCGTCATCGAGCAGGCCGAGTGGAGCCGGCTCGAGAAGGGCGTCGCGCAGCGGGTCCGGGCGCTCGAGGCGTTCCTCGCCGACGTGTACGGGCCGCAGCGCGCGATCCGCGACGGCGTGATCCCGGCCCGGCTCATCAGCTCGTCCAGCCACTTCCACCGCCAGGCCGCCGGCATCGACCCGGCCAACGGCGTCCGCATCCAGGTCTCCGGCATCGACCTCGTGCGCGACGAGGCCGGCGAGATGCGCGTGCTCGAGGACAACGTGCGCGTGCCGTCCGGCGTCAGCTACGTCATCTCCAACCGCCGCGTCATGGCGCAGACGCTGCCCGAGCTGTTCGTCTCGATGCGCGTGCGGCCCGTCGGCGACTACCCGAACAAGCTCCTGCAGGCGCTCCGCGCGAGCGCGCCCGACGGCGTCGAGGACCCGAACGTCGTCGTCCTCACGCCCGGCGTCTACAACAGCGCCTACTTCGAGCACACGCTGCTCGCGCGCCTCATGGGCGTCGAGCTCGTCGAGGGCCGCGACCTGTTCTGCTCCGGCGGCCGCGTCTGGATGCGCACCACGGGCGGCCCCATGCGCGTCGACGTCATCTACCGCCGCGTCGACGACGAGTTCCTGGATCCGCTGCAGTTCCGCGCCGACTCCATGCTCGGCTCGCCCGGCCTCATGCTCGCGGCGCGCCTCGGCAACGTCACCATCGCGAACGCGGTGGGCAACGGCGTCGCCGACGACAAGCTCGTCTACACGTACCTGCCCGACCTCATCCGCTACTACCTGGCCGAGGACGCGATCATCCCGAACGTCGACACCTGGCGCCTCGAGGAGCCCGACTCGCTCGAGGAGGTGCTCGACCGGCTGCCGGAGCTCGTCGTGAAGCCCGTCGACGGATCCGGCGGCAAGGGCCTCGTGGTCGGCCCGGCCGCCAGCGCGGGCGAGCTCGCGGAGCTGCGGGCGCGGCTCCTCAAGGACCCGCGCGGCTGGATCGCGCAGCCCGTCGTGCAGCTGTCCACCATCCCCACGCTCGTGGAGGACGGCATGCGCCCGCGGCACGCCGACCTCCGCCCGTTCGCCGTCAACGACGGCCGCGACATCTGGGTGCTGCCCGGCGGGCTCACGCGCGTCGCGCTCCCCGAGGGCCAGCTCGTGGTCAACAGCAGCCAGGGCGGCGGATCCAAGGACACCTGGGTCGTCGGCGACTCCGGCTTCCCCGCGGCGACGCGAGAGCGCAGCGTGCAGACGCTCGTGGCCGACCAGGCGGCGGTGACCACGTCCATCCCGATCATCCAGAACGGGGAGAAGGCGCCCGACCAGTCGCCGCACGACGCCCCGCGCAACCGCGACCAGCACGAGCAGCAGCAGCAGGCGGCCGCGCCCGCAGCAGCAGCCACCTCCGACGCCACCGCCACCACCGAGGGGGACCGCTGATGCCCATGCTGTCGCGCATCGCCGAGTCGCTGTTCTGGATCGGCCGCTACATCGAGCGGTCGGACGGCACCGCCCGCATCCTCGACGTGCACCTGCAGCTGCTGCTGGAGGATCCGTGGATCGACGAGGACACCGCCTGCCGCTCCCTCCTCAGCGTGATGGGCAGCGACGTGCCGAGCGAGGACGTCCTCGGCCGTGACGACGTGCTCGCCCTCCTCGCGGTGGACCGCACGCAGCCCGCCTCCATCGCCTACTCGCTCGGCGCCGCGCGGGAGAACGCCCGCCGTGCCCGCGAGATCGTCTCGTCGGAGCTGTGGGAGTGCCTCAACACGACGCGCGCCCGCATGCCGCGGAAGATCGCGAACGACCGCGTGCACGAGTTCTTCGGCTGGGTGCGCGAGCGCTCGGCCCTCGCGGTCGGGCTCGTCGAGTCGGGCACGAGCCGCGACGAGGCCTGGCAGTTCTTCACGCTCGGCCGATCCATCGAACGCGCCGACATGACCGCCCGCCTCCTCGCCACGCGCGCCCTCACCGAGGCGAGCGGCCCGTCCTGGACCACGATCCTCCGCTCCTGCGGCGCGTACGAGGCCTACCTCCGCACGTACCGCGGCGTGCCGAGCGCGCGCAACGCGGCGGAGTTCCTGCTGCTCGACCGGCTGTTCCCGCGGTCGATCACGCACTCGATCCGCCGGGCCGAGCAGTGCCTGCACGACATCGAGCCGCGCACCGACCGCCTCGGGGTGTCCGACCAGGCGCAGCGGCTGCTCGGGCAGATCCGGAGCGAGCTGGAGTACCGGCCGATCCAGGAGATCCTCGACGACCTCCCGCGCTTCATGGACGCCGTGCAGGAGGCCACCAGCGCCACCAGCGAGGCCGTCCGCCAGCGCTACTTCCCCACCAACGCGGCACCCAGCTGGGTCGGAGAGAACTCGTGAACCGCCTGCGCATCACCCACCGGACCGGTTTCCACTACGAGGGCGAGGTGACCGCCTCGTACAACGAGGCGCGCATGCTGCCCGTGTCGAGCGAGAACCAGTTCGTCCTGTACTCGAACCTCGACATCCAGCCCAAGCCGGGGCACCACACGTACGTCGACTACTTCGGCACGCGCGTCTCCTCGTTCGAGATCCTGAGCCCCCACCGCTCGCTCGAGCTCACGGCGACGAGCCTCGTCGAGGTCCGGCCGCGCACGCACGAGCCGCACCAGCTGGGCTGGGACGACCTCGCGATCGAGGTCGAGCGGGCCACCGACCACGTGGAGCAGGTCGCGCAGACCGTGCGCACCGAGCCGCACGAGGAGGTCCGCGCGCTCGCGGAGGAGATCGCGGGCGGCGCGGGCACCCCGTGCGAGGCGGCGGCGGAGATCGCCCGCGCGATCGGCGAGAAGGTCGAGTACATGGCCGGCGTCACGAGCGTGCAGTCGACCGCGCGCGAGGCCTGGGAGCAGGGGCGCGGCGTCTGCCAGGACATCACGCACATCGTCATCGGCGCGCTCCGGCACGTCGGGATCCCCGCCCGCTACGTCAGCGGCTACCTGCACCCGAAGCCGAACGCGGCCGTCGGCGAGACCGTCACGGGCGAGTCGCACGCGTGGGTCGAGTGGTTCTGCGGCGAGTGGCGCGGATGGGATCCCACCAACCTCATCGACATCGGCGACCGGCACGTGCTCGTCGGCCGGGGCCGCGACTACCGCGACGTCGCGCCGCTGCGCGGCATCTACGCGGGGCCGTTCCGGTCGAAGCTGTTCGTGCGGGTGGAGATCACGCGCGAGTCGTGACCTCGGGACGGGGCCTCGGCGGCCGGGTCCGGCGCACCTAGTCTGGATCCATGCCCGACGACGAGCGCTCCACCGGCGGAGCCGACCACCGCACCATCGTGGACGCGGAGGGCGTCACCCTCCACTACTACGTGTGGGAGGCGGAGCGCCCGCGGGCCGTCGTCCACATCGCGCACGGCGTCGGCGAGCACGCGCTGCGCTACATCCGGCTCGCGCACGAGCTCAACGCCGCGGGCTTCACGGTCGCGGCCGACGACCACCGCGGACACGGCGCCACCGGCCTCGGCCACCTCGGCATCGGCGTGCTGGGGCCCAGGCGCCACCTCGCGGCGCTCGACGGGATCCAGCTGGTGAGCGAGCAGCTGCGGCGCGAGCACCCCGACCTGCCGCTCGTGCTCCTCGGCCACAGCTGGGGCGCGCTCCTCGCGCAGCGCATCGTGGCGCGCGCCTCCCACCTCTACGCGGGTCTCGTGCTGAGCGGCGCGTCGCTCGCGATGCCCGGCGTCGTCAACACGGGCGACCTCAACAAGCGCTGGCGGCACCCGGCGGCGTCCGGCTTCGAGTGGCTCTCGCGGGATCCCGAGGCCCAGCGCGCGTTCGGCGCCGACGACCGGAACTTCGACGTGAACGCGCTGAAGCCGTACCGGATGCGCGACTCCGTGCAGATCATGGGCCGGCCGCCCCGGAAGCTGGCGACCGACCTGCCCGTGCTCATCCAGGGCGGCGAGGAGGACTCGCTCGGCGGCCGGCGCGGCATGCAGCTGCTCGCGCGCGACTACAGCAGGCGCTCGCGCCTCAGCGACGTGCTGCTCATCGTCTACCCGGGCGCGCGGCACGAGATCTACAACGAGACGAACCGCGACGAGGTGGTGGCGGACCTGCGGAGCTGGCTGGTGTCGCGCGTGGTCGCCGCCGAGCCGTCCTCCGACGACGGAGCCGCGGGATGACGGGCGCGCTCCCGGAGGCGACGCTGCGCCCGGCGCGCGCCGACGACCTGCCGTTCCTCGAGGACATGCTCCTGGCGTCGATGGACTGGCGCGACGACGGATCCATGACCCGCGAGCGCATGCTCGCCACCCCGGAGCTCGCGCACTACGTCTCGGGCTGGCCGCGACCGGGCGACGTAGGGGTGGTCGCGGAGGTCGCCGCGGATCCCGTCGGCGCCGCGTGGGCGCGGCTCTACGCGGACGACGACCGCGGCTACGGCTTCGTCGCGACCGACATCCCCGAGCTCGGCATGGCGCTCGTCCCGTCGGCGCGCGGCCGGGGCCTCGGACGGCGGATGCTCGTCGCGCTCGTCGAGGCGGTCCGCGCATCCGGCGCACCGGCCGTGAGCCTCAGCGTGGAGGACGGGAACGACCGCGCCCGCGCGCTCTACGCGTCGCTCGGCTTCGTGCCCGTGGGGCGCGAGGGCGGATCGGACGTGCTGCTGCTCCGCTGGTGACGCACGCCGCCCTCCGGCCCGCGGGATGCGGGACGGAGGGCGGCGGTGGTGCGGTGGTGCGTCCGGTCAGGCGCGCGTCGGGCGGCCCGTCCGCGCGCGTCGGCGACGTCGTGCCTCGAGCGCGGCCGCGGATCCGACCACCAGCAGCAGCGCCGCGAGGGCGAGCGCCGACGCGGGCGAGGATCCGGTGCGCGGCAGCGAGCCGCGGAGGCCCGTGCTCGCGCTCGCGCTCGCGCCGGAGGTGCCGACCGGGCTCGAGCCGTCCGCCGCCAGCGCGCCGGGGGACGCGGTGCCCGTGCCGGCCGGAGCCGACGAGGATCCGCCGGACGCGGTGCCGGCCGACGCGGACCCGCCGGGCGTCGTGCCGGGGGCACCGGATCCGCCCGGGCTCACGGCGACCGCGGCGGTCGTGACCACCGCCGCGGACACGTCCGCGTCGAGGCCGGACGCGTCGACCAGGTGCAGGCCCGTGACCGTGCGGGACGCGCCCGCGGTCACGTCCTCGGCGAGCACCGCGGATCCGCCGTCGGGCAGCGCGAACCGCGTGCCCGGGGCGATGTCGCCGGCCGCGAGCGCGGCGCCCGCGATGCTGCCGCCGTCGCTCGAGACGCGCACGGCGCCGTCGGCGACCTCGACCCGGAGGCCCCGGATCGCGACGGCCAGGCGGGTGCCCGGGTAGAGGGCGACGTCGTCGAGGGCGGCGCTGCCGGATCCGCTGCTCGACGCGAGGCGGATGCCCGAGGCGCGGATCTGGCCCGCGGCGCCGTCGCCCGCGGTGGCGGGGTCGGTCGTGGCGGCGGGGGCGGCGGCCGACGCGGAGGTCGCGTCGGACGCGGTCGCCGCGTGCGGGGTGCCGAGCGTGTCCGGCGCGAGCGCGGACGGCGAGGCGGAGGACGGCGATGCAGCGGCCGCGCTCCCCGTGCCCGCGGTGCCCGCCGCGTCGTCGGGCCGCGCCACGGGCGTCGCCGCGACGGCGCTCGGCCCGGTCGCGCGGATCCCGTACGCCGACCAGCCGGCGGGCGCGGTGTCCGGCACGATCACGACGGGCGTCGGCGACGGATCCGGCGCGGGCGTCGTCGAGCCGCCCGCCGCCACGGTCACGACACCCAGCCGCACCTCGGGGTGCTGCCCGGTGAGGTCGCGGTAGTGCAGCGCGGTGAGGGTCACCGTGCCGTCGGATGCGACCGACCGCTCGCCGAAGCGGACCTCGACGCGCGGGGTGCCGTTCTCGTCGACGCCCGTGTAGAGGTCGGTGGTGGTGTCGATCCACACGCCGTTCACGAAGACCGCGTTGCCCGCATCCGCGAAGGACACGGTCATGGCGCCCGCGGCGGAAACGGCCGCGTGCAGGCCGTTCACCCGGAGGGCCGGCCAGCGGTAGTCGGCGAGCGGATCCGTGGAGGCATCCGGCACCTGGCGGAACGCGCCCACGTCGACCGTGGCGGTGCCCGTGGCGTCGCCCGTGCCGAGGTCGACGGCGACGGCCGACGCGGTGTCGGGATCCGTCCCCGTGCCGGTCACGGCGTCCGCCGCGGCGTGCGGGGCGGCGACGGTCGCGGCCGGCTGCGGCGCGACGAGCACCGTGCCGTCCGGCGCGGTGACGCCGACGCCGTACGCGCCCACGACCTGCCCGGCCGCGGGCGGCACCACGACCGTGCCCAGGCGCACGTCCGGGTGCGCGCCGGTCAGGTCGCGGTAGTGCACGGCGGTGACCGTGACGGTGCCGTCGGCCGCCGTCTCGTGCTCGCCGAACGCGACGGTGACGCGGGGCGCGCCCTGCTCGTCGACGCCCGTGTAGAGGTCGGTCGTGGTGTCGATCCAGCGGCCGTCGACGAAGACCGCGCTGCCGGGATCCGCGAACTCGGTCGAGACGGCTCCCGCTGGCGTCACCGTGGCGGTGAGCCCGTAGACGCGGAACGCCGTCCAGCGGTACTCGGCGAGCGGGTCGGCCGGCGCGCCGGGCAGCTGCTCGAACGAGCCGACGCCGATCGTGGTGGTGCCGTCGGCGCCGGTCTCGACGCGCACGGATGCGGCGTGCTCCGCGGATCCGTCCGTCGCGTCCAGCGCGTCGGCGGAGGACCGGCGGTCGAGGCCCTCGACGCGCGGCTGCCCGTCGATCACGGGCGTGCCGTCGGGAGCCGTGACGGTGACGCCCGTCGCGACGCGGCCGGCGGTGGGAGCGGGTGCGGGATCGGGATCCGGCGCGGGGGTCGGGTCGGGCGCGGGGGTCGGATCCGGCGCGGGGGTCGGATCCGGGTCGGGCGCCGGGGTCGGCGCCGGGGTCGGCGCCGGCGTCGGCGAGGCCGACGGCGCCGGGACCGGCACGGCGGCGGCCGCCGCGCACGTCACGGATGCGGCGCGCACGCGCCAGATCTCCGAGGCGCCGGGCTCCGCCTCCACGTCGACGCCGACGGTGGTCGCGGATCCGTCGTCGCCCGTCGACGTGGCGCCGACGATGACGCGGGTCGCGCCGTAGATCGACTCCGGCAGGTCGCGCGACCAGCCGGGCGTCGCGTCGGCGTCCGCGGTCACGTCCGCGCCGCCGATCGTCAGCCGGTCGAGGTGCACGGCGGGCGTGCCGCCGGGCGTGCACGAGACGGTGAGGCCGGAGAACACGATCGCCGGCCGGTCGCGCAGCGTCAGCTCGCCGCTCGCGATGGTGCTCGTCGCGCCGGTGGGACCGGCGGTGGAGGAGAGGCCGGTCGTGCGGGTCGTGTTCTCCTTGAGCACGTCGCCGGTGGAGGCGGCGGTGCGCGTGACCGCGGCCCCCGCGGACCACTCCGCGAGGGGCGTGGGCGCGGTGAGCGTGTCGCCGTCGATGTCGATGATCTCCACGCCCGAGGCGTGCGCGAGCACGACGTCGGCCGCGTGCGCCGCGAGGGGCGCGAGCCCGCCGAGGGCGAGGAGGGCCGCGAGGGCGGTGGCGCCGGTCACGCCGACGAGACCGAGGGAGGGGCGCGACGTGGATCCGCGCGTCACCCGCCTCATCGTCTCGCCCCCGCGCCGAGGCCCTCGATGAACGCGCGACCCGCGGGCACGCCGGCCCCGGTCACGTCGTCCCAGCCGGGGGCGGAGCGCAGCCCCTGCCTCCCGGTGTCCCACATGAAGAGCGTCTCGGGCCACAGCGCTCCCGCCGACGGCCCCGTCGGGGACCATGTCGCGGCGGACGCGGGCTGCACGTCCCGCAGGGCGCCCGTGCCCATCAGCGCGTAGAGGGCGGGGCTCGCGAGCCCGAAGCGCCGACCGGTGACGGCCTTGGAGATCGCGACCATGGACGCGACCATCGGCGTCGCGAGGCTCGTGCCGCCGTGCGCCGCGTACTGGGTGCGGCCCTTGTGCGGGCCGTAGGTGATGAAGCCCGTGTCCGGATCCCCCAGCGAGGCCACGTCCGGCAGCAGCCGGCCGGTGCCCGCGACCGGGAGCCGGTCGGCCTGCCAGGTGGGACGCGCGTACTCGGCCGACTGGCCGCCGCCCGCGCCGAACGCGAAGCCCGGCGGGATCAGTGCGCCGTTGCGCGCGAAGCGGGTCTCGGTCTCCCAGCCCGCCTCGACGGCGATGGATCCGTCCTCGGCGAGGCCCGTGCTCGTCGCGCCGACCGCCGTGACGTACGGGCTCGACGCGGGCGACGCCACGGTGGCGTTCCCGCCGTGGTCGCCGACGCCGCTGTAGTCGCCGTCGTTGCCGGTGGATGCGAAGACCGACACGTCGCGCGCCGCCGCCTCCACGAGCACGCGGTTGAGGAGCTCGCGGTCGTCCGCGGTGTCGAGGCCCTCCATCGCGCCGAAGGACAGGCTGATCACGTCGGGTCCGTCCTCGGCCGCGTCGAGGATCCGCGTGTAGAGGCTCGTGCTCGTGCAGTCGTCGGCGCCCCAGTAGGAGACGGCGGCGTCGGGCGCCATCGCGTGGACGGCCTGCACGTCGAGGTGCTGCTCGTCCGTCCACGCCGTCGGGCCGCCGCAGATGCCGGTGCGCGGCGCGGCGGACGGGTGGTCGCGGTACTGACCGGCCGTGAAGGCGGGCTCGCCGACCGCCAGGGAGTAGGTGTCGGTGTCGGCCTTCGTGTCCGGGTCGTCGTAGGCCGCGACGATGGCGATGGTCGCGCCGGCGCCGCGGTCCTCGGCGGGGACGTCGTCCACGCGCCGCAGCTGCGCCGGGCCGTAGCCGCACAGCGAGTTCGAGCGGTGGGCCACGTCGACGGACGCGGGCCACGCGTCCGTGAGGCGCTGGCCCCACCAGGCGGCGCACGTGCCGTCGTCGGCGGAGGACGCGGGGGATCCGCCGGACGCCTGCCCGGGGATCGGCGCGGGGACGGGGTCCGCGGCGGAGGGAGCCTGCGCGGTGTCGGCCGCGGTCGTCGAGGTGTCTTCCGCCTCCGCGTCCGTCGGCATCAGCACGTCGCCCTGCACGGTGCCGGCGACGCCGCGCACGGCGTCGAGGGCCGCGGGCACCGCGAGGGTCCGTTCGGGGGCGATCACCTCGCGGCCGTCGACGCGGAACCGGGCGAACCCGGTGTCGAAGGCGCGCGACGCGAGCGCCAGCGTGCCGGAGACGGGCAGCGCCGACACCTCGCCGCGCGCGTCGCCCACCTCGAGCCCGCGGTCGCGCAGCCAGGCGGCCACGGCCGGGGTGGCATCGGGGCGGGCGGGATCCAGCAGAACCGTGAGGGCGATCGTCGCGTCGGCCGGTGCGTCGCCGATCCGCGCGGCGGATGCGGCAGCGGGCCACGACGGGGCTGACCCGTCGAGCGCGCGGAGGCCGGACGCGGCGCGGGCGGCGGCGGCGGCTGACGCGTCGGCCGACGCGGATGCGGATCCGGTGCCGGTCAGCGCGCTCGCGACGAGAGCCGCGACGGCCGCGAGGGCGACGACGCCCGTGCCGATCGCGACGGAGCGGCCGTGCGCGGGCCGCGGAGCGCGGCGGACGAGGGTGCGGATCCGGCCCTCGGTCGGCGGGCGCTCGGCGGGCCCGCGGGCCTCGACGGGTGGGAGGGAAGAGGGGCGAGAGGGCATGCGGGATCCAGCTTCGATTCAGGGGGAGTGCGCGATGGCGCGTGCGGATGCTATCCCTGATTGAGAACAGTTCTCACTTCTTGTGGAGAGCGGACGCGGGAACCGGCTGGACGCGACGAGGCGGCGGGCTGGAGATCCAGCCCGCCGCCCCGCGTCCCGGTCAGGAGACCGGGGAGAGCGTCATCCGCCGCAGTGCGACTTCCACACCTTCGGGAAGTCGAAGTAGTAGCCCTGGCCGCAGCTGGTGCTCTTCATGTACTCGCCGAGCCCCGTGATGAGCACGCCGAGCGCGACGCAGGAGAGCTTCGACAGGTCGAGCGTGATGCAGACCGTGCCGAGGTACGCCGCGAGGCCCACCGCGATGATCGTCTTCACGATGCCACCGGCGATGTGCCACTCGTGGTTGCTCCAGAACCACTTGGACTCGGTGACGCCGCGGGCGTCGCCCTTCTCGATGACCTGCGCCTTCGTGACGGGCCGCCCATCCGGGGAGGAGAGGGTCTGCTGGATCGCCGCGTCCTCCACCGCGTGGGCGTGCGACGGCGCGGTGTCCTGGATCTCCGCGCGGATCTCGGCGGCGACCTGCGCGTGGCTCTCGCCCTTCGCGGCCCACGCCTCGATGCGCTGGCCGCCGACGACCACGCCTTCGGTCGCGACGGTGGCGAGCTGATCGACGGTGATCTTGCCGCTCTTGACGTCGTGCTCGAACGTGCCGTTGAGGAGGGAGGACGCCACGACCGACTGCTCGAGGTGGGCGGGGGCGGCCTGGGCGGCGTCGCCGGCGCCCATGCCGAAGAGGACGACCGCGGTGGCGGTCGCGGCGGCGGCGAGCAGGCGGACGGACCGGCGGGAGTGGATCGGGGCTGCGGGTGATGCGAGGGACATGACTGACCTTCCGTATCGAGGGGCGACCATCGCCCCGCGAGCACGCTAGGGACGCGATCCCCGCGCTCCGGTGTCGATCGGCTATTTCCCGGTGAACGGCTCATGTCCGTCAGACGCTCGTCTGACGAGTGCTCGGACGCCACCGGTGTCGCTCCCTCCGTTCACCCCGCGGTCGGCCTCCTGTCGACCCGGGCGGGTACCATCCCTCGACCCCCGACGGGCGGCGGACAGGAGCGACATGAACCAGCGGCAGGCGGCGGTGTCCCGGGCGCGGCGCGAGATCGTCGAGGCGGCGGGCGCTCAGTTCGCGGCCCACGGCTACGAGGGCACGTCGTTCTCGCGGGTGGCCGAGGCGATGGGCAAGCCCAAGTCCGCCATCGGGTACCACCTCTTCTCGTCCAAGGAGCGCCTCGCGGGGGCGGTCGTCGAGGACCAGGAGGACCGCTGGCTGCGCATCGAGGCCGCGCTCGACCAGCCGGGCGCGCTGCCCGAGCTCGTCGTCTTCCTGCTCACCGCCGCGCGCACGGTCGAGGTCTGCCCCGTCGCCGCCGGCGCGATCCGCCTGCTCCAGGACATGCCGCGCCTCGGCATCGCCGTCGAGCGCCGCTTCGACGTGTGGCGGTTCGCCCGGCAGCACCTGGAGGCGGAGCTCGCCGTCCAGGGGGTCCGCGTCGCCGACCTCGATGCCGTCGTCGACGTCCTGCTCAGCTCGACCTTCGGCGTGCTCTCCTACCGGTCGCCGAGCGCGCCCGCGGGGGATCAGGTGGAGCGGCTGCGCAGCCTCTGGATCCCGCTGCTCACCCACCTGGGTCTCGCCGACGCCGACGCCGTCGTGCGCGCCGCCGAGCCGCTCGACCTGGCGCTCGTGGAGGAGGGTCGCCCGGACGCCTCCGAGGCGCACCTCGGGACGGGGCGCGGCGGCGCGGACGCCGCCGCGGATCAAGATCGCGCCCGCGCCTGACGCGCCCCGCGCCCCCGCGCGCACGACGACGCCGGCCGGCCCCGCGCGGGACCGGCCGGCGTCGTCGTGCGACGTGCGGCGCTACTCCACGCGACCCGCGTACCGGTACCGGAAGCCGGCACCGTCGGTGACCACCACGTCGTAGTAGCCCCACTCGTCCACCGGCCAGTTCACCGTCGTGCTTCGTCCGGGCTTCACGGTCTCGTGGCGCTCGCGCGTGATGAAGTCGTTGGCCGTCAGCGTGTAGTGCACCGAGGGCGTCCCGTCGTTCGCGAGCGTGAGGCGCAGCACGGGCTTGCCGCCCGGGATCGTCTGGGCCGAGACGCGGGGCACGGGCACGTCGGCCTTCCCCGCCGCGACGACGGTTCCGGCGAAGCGGCGCAGGAACCGGTCGGGCCCGTAGACGCTGAAGTCGTACGCGCCGGCGTGCGCCCGGCTGTCCCACGTGTACGACGCCGTCCCGCGCGCGGCGACGGTGAAGGGCGTCGACGCGAAAGGCAGCGCGATGTTCGGGAACACCTGGTGCGAGACGCCCTGCCGGCCGCCGTTGCGCATCGTCAGCGTGACCCGGCCGGTCGCCCGGTCCACCGCCACGTCCGCGTCCTGCCGGTAGGGGAGCGGGCGGTGGCGCATGGTGCCGTCCTCCTGCTCGGGCATCCGCTGCGCGCCCACCGCGGGCTCCTGCACCGGGGGCTTCGCCATGTCGGCGTCGGCGGCCGCCACGAGCGCCTGGGTCGCGCTCATCGGCAGCACCTCCCGGGCGGACGGGATCGAGAAGTCCGGGTGGGCGAAGTCGAAGCACGAGGTGAGGTCGCCGGAGATTGTGCGCCGCCAGTCGGAGATGTTCGGCTCGTGCACGCCCGTCCAGGTCTCGAGGAAGCGGATCACCGAGGTGTGGTCGAACACCTGCGAGTCGACCCAGCCGCCGCGGCTCCACGGCGACACCACCGTGAGCGGCACGCGCGTGCCGTAGCCGACGGGCAGGCCGTCGACGTACTCGTCGGGCGTGCCCGGCTCCGCGAGCGGCGGCAGCTGGTGGTCGAAGTAGCCGTCGTTCTCGTCGTAGTTGATGAGGAGCACCGTGCTCGCCCAGGTGTCGGGGTTGCTCATGAGCGCCTGGATCACGGCGTTCGTGTAGTGCGCGCCGTAGTCGGGGCTGGCCTTCGGGTGCTCGCTCCAGCCGTACGGCGCGACGACGTAGGACACCTGCGGCAGCGTGTTCGCGGCGGCGTCCTTCCCGAACTCCTCCAGCAGGTGCGTGACGTCGAGGCCCTTGCCGGAGTCCGGCTTCCACCCGTCGTGCAGGCCGCCGTCGAGCGCGAGCTGGCGCGTCGCGGGATCCTCCGACGCGAGCGCCTCGTGGTACTGGTGGAACAGCCACAGCGGGTTGTCGCCGTAGTCGCCCACGTAGGGGTGCGTGCCCTCGTCGCCGACCTCGTCGTTCGCGTACGTCTTCCACGTGATCCCGGCCTGCCGGAGCCGCTCGGGGTACGTCGTCCAGCCGAAGACGGGGGCGTAGTCGTCGGGGTTGTCGATGGCGGGGCCGCCGGCCTTCCCGCGTGGATCGATCGTGCCGGTCCACTGGAAGAGCCGGTTCGGGGTCGTCGGGCCGATGAGCGAGCAGTGGTAGTGGTCCGCGATCGTGAACGCGGAGGCGAGGGCGTGGTGGAAGGGCAGGTCGTCCTTCGTGAAGTAGCCCATGGTCTGCTCGCTCTTGGCGACCACCCAGTTGTCCCACGCGCCCTTGTTCCAGGCCTGGTGACCGCCCTTCCAGGAGTGGTCGAGTCCGCCGGCGCCCTGCGCGTTGAAGCGGGACGAGTCGAGCGGGAAGGGCAGCATGCGCCCGCCGTCGGGACGGCTCGCGTCGGGCTGCGCGAACACGGTGCCGCCGCCGGGGAGCTCGACGGCCTGCTTGTCGCCGAAGCCGCGGACGCCCGGCAGCGTGCCGAAGTAGTGGTCGAACGAGCGGTTCTCCTGCATGAGGATCACCACGTGCTCGACGTCCTTGATGGAGCGCGTGAGGTTCCGGCGGGCGGCGGCCGCGGCGGTGGCGCTCGCGGTGCCGGTGCCGGCGGCGGATCCCGCGGCGACGCCGGCCATGATCGCGGCGGCGCCGCCGAGCAGGACGGTGCGACGGCTGACGCCCGGGCGGATAGCGGTGCGGTAGGGGCGGGAGGGGTCGAGCGGGGGTGCGGCGTCGACGCCGGCCGCGAGGTCGACGTCCGGGGCGTGCTCTTCGGGCTTGGAGGTGCTCACGGTGACGGTCCTTCTTCCTGGATCGTGCCGGGACCCGTGGGCGGGGGATCCCACGGTGCGGCGACGCGGAGGGCGCGCGGAGCCGCGGGGTTCCGCGGCGACGCGTGCTCGGCTCGACGCGGGGGATCCCGGCGGGTCGCGCCCGGGAGCGTCGATGCCAGGCGAGATCCTCCCCGCCCGAGGGGAACAGCGGGTCGCCCGGAGCGACATCCGGCGGAATGCCTCCTGAACAGCGGGATCGTTCCCATCGCCGCCGCCCGTCCCCGATCGAGGAGGCGATGGCTCAGGCGGGCCAGACCGGCCGGAACTGGATGCTGATGCGCGGCCCGACCGCCTTCGCCGTCTTGAGGATGGCGTGCTCGTGCGTGCGCTGCGCGCTGCCGCCCATCACCACGAGGTCGCCGTGCCCGAGGGGGAACCTCCGCACCTCGCCGCCGCCCTTCGGCCGGAGCGACAGCGTGCGCGCGGCGCCGACCGAGACGATGGCGACCATGGTGTCGCGGTCGATGGCGCGCCCGACGCGGTCGCCGTGCCACGCGACGCTGTCGTCGCCCGTGCGGTAGAAGCACAGCCCCGCCGTCTCGAGCACCTGCCCGGGCGGGCGGCCGTAGTGGTCATTGAGCGCGTCGCGCGCCGCGACGAGCACGGGCGCCGGGAGGGTCGCGCGCGGCCCGAACCACGACAGGAGCCGCGGCACCTCGACGGTGCGGCCGTGCATGAGCCGCGTGTCCGCCGTCCACTCCACGTCCTCCACGAGTCGCTCGAACAGCGCGTCCGAGTCGCTGACCCAGCCGGGCCGGATGTCGAGCCATGCGCCCTGCCCCAGATCGAGCCGCTCGACCTCCGACCCGAGCGCGCCGAGGCCGGGCTCCGCCTGGAGGTCGTCGAAGAGGGAGGCCTGGAATGCGATGCTCATGGCGCGAGCATAGCCCGGATGTTCGAACGCATGTTCGAATGCCGAGGCGCGGTGGAGAGCCCGATCAGGCCTCCGCGGTGCGCGACGCGCGGCGGCCGGCCCGCGTCAGCAGCAGCGTCAGCCCGCAGATCAGCGCGGCGATGATGACGACCCACACCGCGACCGTCGCGTACCCGCCGCCGCCCGTCGCGGGATCCAGGAACGGGTACGGGTAGTAGGTCGCCGCTCCCGTGACCTCGTTGCCCGTGACCGGCCCGCGCGCGAGCGTGACCGCGACCCAGACGAGCGGGAAGACCACGACCCGGCCCACCGCGCCGTAGCCGAGCGCCCGGCGGTCGGGGGCGAGCAGCCAGTCGGCGAGGACGAGCAGCGGCACGGCCACGTGCAGCACCTCGTTCGACCACGGGAGGTTGCCGCCGGGGATCGTCGGCAGGCCGCGCAGGAGCAGGTTGTAGACGATGCCGGTGGTGACCATGTACGTGGTGGCCGCCAGCCGGAGCGTCGTCCAGCCGCGCCCGGGGGCGGGCGCCCGACGCAGCAGCCGCACGGCGCCCGCGCCCATGACCACGGCCGCCAGCAGGTTCGACTCGATCGTGAAGTACATGAGGAAGTCGACCGTCTTGCCCCAGATCCCCTCCACCCCGATGCTCCGCCAGTAGGTGGAGCTGACGACGTACTGGCTGACGACCGCGACCAGCACGGCGGCGGCGGTGACGAGGCGGACGACCGCCCAGGTGATGCGCATGCCCCACCGTCCCACACCGGCCGGGCCGCGACGATCCGCGAACCGTCCGCGGTCGGCGGCGCGGCCTAGGCTGGGCGGATGCATGGTGAGTACAAGGTCCCCGGCGGCAAGCTCGTCGTGGTCGACCTGGACGTGACCGACGGGCGCATCTCCGGCTTCCGCCTGGCGGGCGACTTCTTCCTCGAGCCCGACGACGCGCTCGAGGCCATCGACGGCGCGGTCAACGGCCTCCCCGAGGACAGCGACGCCAACGCCATCGCCGCCGCGATCCGCCGTGCGCTCCCGCCGGAGGCCACGCTCCTCGGCTTCTCGCCCGAGGCGGTCGCCGTCGCGATCCGCCGCTCCCTCGCGCGCGCCACGAACTGGGGCGACTACGAGTGGGAGGTCATCCACGACCGCGCCTACCGGCCCGTCGAGCAGATGGCCCTCGACCAGGTGCTCGCCGAGGAGGTCGGCGCCGGTCGCCGCAACCCGACGCTCCGCATCTGGGAGTGGGAGCAGCCGGCCGTCGTCATCGGCAGCTTCCAGTCGCTCCGCAACGAGGTCGACGCCGAGCAGGCCGCCGCCCACGGGTTCGACGTCGTGCGCCGCGTCTCGGGCGGCGGCGCCATGTACATGGAGGCGGGCGCCGTCATCACGTACTCGATCTACGCCCCCGTCGACCTCGTGCAGGGCATGACGTTCGCGGACTCCTACGCCTACCTCGACGAGTGGGTCATCACCGCGCTCCGCTCGCTCGGCATCGACGCGTCGTACCAGCCGCTCAACGACATCACGAGCCCCAGCGGCAAGATCGGCGGGGCCGCGCAGAAGCGGCTCGGCGCCGGCGCCGTGCTGCACCACGTCACCATGAGCTACGACATGGACGGCGAGAAGATGGTGCAGGTGCTCCGCATCGGCCGCGAGAAGATCAGCGACAAGGGCATCACGAGCGCCGCCAAGCGCGTGGATCCGCTCCGCAGCCAGACGGGCATGAGCCGCGCCGACATCATCGACCGGATGAAGGCCACCTTCACGGGCCTCTACGGCGGCAAGCCGGGGCAGGTCACGCCCGAGGAGTGGGCGAAGACGCGCCAGCTGGTGGACGACAAGTTCTCGACGCCGGAGTGGCTCACGCGCGTCCCCTGATCGGGGGACTGTCCGCCTGGCGAAGTGCCGCTGTCCGCTCCGTGTCGGTGCTGTCCGGAGGGCGACTCCCGCAGCTCGCTCCCTGATCCGCGCGCCTAGAGTCACCACGTCGTCCTTCCGGCCCCACGGGGCCGAGCGGCGACGCGGTCCGATCGAACCTCCTCAGGAGGCTGCGCTCGCGACCGCGGGCGACGGGGAGACCCGTCGGGGGGAGCGGACTCGCGAGGCGCATGCGTGCGCCTCGCGAGCGCACCGGCTCAGCCCCGCTCGAGCAGCTCCCGGTAGTCGGGGTGCTCGTCGATCCACTCCGCGACGAACGGGCACGCGGCCACGACCGTGCGGGATCCGCCGCGCACGTCGTCGAGCGCCGCCCGCACCAGCTCGCCGCCGAGGCCGCCGCGCCGCTTCGCGGGGTCGACCTCCGTGTGGGTGAAGACGATGCGGTCGCCCTGGATCAGGTAGTCCGCGAAGCCCGCGCGCTCGCCGTCGAGCCACAGCGTGTAGCGCGAGCCGTCGGGGTCGTGGGTCACGTCGACGCTCATCCCGCCACACTAGGCGCGGTGTCGCGCTGAGTCGATCCGCAGGGGCCGGGGTTACCCTGAGGGGGTCCGGCATCCCGGGCGCGCCCCCTACCTACGAAGGCAGCACGTGATCGCCGACATCCGCCGCCGCAGCATCCTCGCCGCCGCGCTCGCGGTCCCCGTGACCGCCGTCCTCGCCGCATGCACCCGCCAGGAGCCCGCGCCTCGCGCGACCCTCGGCGGCGGAGCCGACGGCCAGCCCGCCGCGTCCGGATCCTCGCCCGCCGTCTCCGCGGTCGAGCCCGCGACCCTCTCGGTGTCGGGCGGCCAGACCGTCACGCTCACGGGCGCCGGCCTGTCCGGCGCGACCGCGGTCATGTTCGCGGGCACCGCGGGCACCGACCTGCAGGTCGCCGGCGACGGATCCGTCACGGTCGTGGCGCCCCGCTCCACCGACTACGAGGACCGCTCCGCCGACATCCAGGTCATGGCCGGCGATGCCCCGCTCACCGCGGCGACCGCCGCCTACGCCGCCCAGACGCCGGTCGACAAGCAGCTCCAGTACGCGCTCGCCCACTGGGACGCCTACAACCTCCAGGAGTACGGGAACTTCAACCCGTCCGGCGGCGACTGCGTCAACTTCGTCAGCCAGACCCTCATCCAGCGCGGCTGGCAGATGACCACGGAGTGGCACAACCGCGGCGGCGGATCCGACTGGACCTACGCGTGGATCCACGTGCCCACGTTCGACAAGTGGCTCACGGCGAACGCGTCCACGCTCGGCGTGAAGCGCCTCGAGCTCGCCGACCGCGACCAGCTGAAGGTCGGCGACATCGTCATCTTCGACTGGAACCGCAACTCCTCGCCCGACCACACGCAGATCGTCTCGGCCATCGAGCCGAAGGACGGCGGCAACGTCGTGAAGATGGTCGGCCACAACCTCGACAACGACTACCGCGACCTCGACGCGACCATCACCACGGAGCACCCCGGCGCCGAGGTGCACTTCTGGAGCGTCTCCTAGCCCACGTCGCCGATGCCCCGGCCGACCCGCAGCAGCCGGTCGACGAGGAGCACGAGCAGCACGCCGGCCGCGTAGGCCGCGAGGTCCACGGGGTCGAACCCGGTGCCGATCAGCAGGCGGCACAGCGGCGCGTGCAGGGCCCAGATCGCGGGCCAGCCGGTGATCTGCAGCAGCTCGATCCCCGTGCACCACACGAGCACGGCGGCCCCGTGGACGACCGAGTCGATCCGCGGCATCACGGCGATGAGCGCGAGGTGGATGGCGGCGGCGTAGAACACGTCCGGCCACAGCCCGCGGCCGTCGCTGTGCGTGACGACCATGCCCGCGATGACCACGGCGAGGAGCGCCCCGAGCGACACGATCCGGCGGCGCGCATGGCCGTCGGGGAGCCGGACGGCCCGGTCGACGATCGGCGCGGCGCTCGCGGGACCGTCGGCGGGGTGCATCGACGGCTCGTCCCAGACGAACGCGTCCACATCCCCGGAATGGCGCATGCCCCAAGCCTAAGCACCGCGGATGCGAACGCGCACAGGGCGGCGTCGCGTCCGCGGCGCGCGCTACGCGTCGAGCGCCGCGTCGACGATCCGCTTGGCCTCCGCCTGCACGGCGTGCAGGTGGTCGAGCCCCACGAACGACTCGGCGTAGATCTTGTAGACGTCCTCGGTGCCGCTCGGGCGGGCCGCGAACCACGCGTTCGCGGTGACGACCTTGACGCCGCCGACGGCCGCGCCGTTGCCGGGCGCGGTGCTGAGCTTGGCGGTGATCGGGTCGCCCGCGACCTCGGTGGCCTGGATGGCGTCGCCGTCGAGCTTGCCGAGCGTGGCCTTCTGCGCCTTGGACGCGGCCGCGTCCACGCGCTCGTACACCGGGTCGCCGAAGCGCTCGGTGAGCTCGCGGTAGAGGACGCTCGGCGTCTTGCCCGTGACCGCGAGGATCTCCGACGCGAGCAGCGCCAGCAGGATCCCGTCCTTGTCCGTGGTCCACACCGTGCCGTCCATGCGGAGGAAGCTCGCGCCGGCGGACTCCTCGCCGCCGAAGCCCACGGATCCGTCGATGAGGCCGGGGACGAACCACTTGAAGCCCACCGGCACCTCCCAGAGGCGGCGGCCGAGCGACCCGGCGACCCGGTCGATCACGCTGGAGGACACCAGCGTCTTGCCGATCGCGGCGTCCGCACGCCACTGCGGGCGGTGCGCGTAGAGGTAGTCGATCGCGACGGCGAGGTAGTGGTTCGGGTTCATGAGCCCGGCGTCCGGGGTGACGATGCCGTGGCGGTCGGCGTCGGCGTCGTTGCCCGTGAGGATGTCGAAGTCGTCCTTGCGCGCGAGCACGCTCGCCATCGCGGAGGAGGAGGACGGGTCCATGCGGATCTTGCCGTCCCAGTCGAGCGTCATGAACGACCAGGCGGGGTCCACCTCGGGGTTCACGACCTCGAGGTCGAGGCCGTAGCGCTCGCCGATCGCGGCCCAGTACTCGACGGACGCGCCGCCGAGCGGATCCGCGCCGATGCGCACGCCCGCCTCCTTGATCGCCTCCATGTCGATGATGGAGCCGAGGTCGTCCACGTAGTGGCCGAGGAAGTCGTAGCCCTCGACCTGCGCGCGCGCGTCCTCGAGGCCCACGCGCTTCACGTCGACGAGGCCGCCCGCGATGATCGCGTTGGCGCGCGACGCGATCCAGCCGGTGGCGTCGGAGTCGGCCGGGCCGCCGTGCGGCGGGTTGTACTTGAAGCCGCCGTCGGCGGGCGGGTTGTGGCTGGGGGTCACGACGATGCCGTCGGCCACGTCGTCGTCGCCGTGCTCGTCGTCGCGGTTCCAGCGGAGGATCGCGTGCGAGAGGGCGGGCGTGGGGCACCAGGAGTCGCGGGAGTCGGCGAGCACGCGCACGCCGTTGGCGACGAGCACCTCGAGCGCGGTGTCCTCGGCGGGCTTCGACAGCCCGTGGGTGTCGCGGCCGATGAAGAGGGGACCGGTGATGCCCTGCTCGGCGCGGTACTCCACGATCGCCTGCGTGATCGCGAGGATGTGGTCCTCGTTGAACGCCGTCTTCAGCGAGCTGCCGCGGTGGCCGCTCGTGCCGAACGCCACCTTCTGCTCCGGGTCGTCCACGTCGGGGTGGAGGTCGTGGTACGCCCGGATCAGCTCGTCGATGTCGATCAGGTCGGACGGGAGGGCGGCGGTGCCTGCGCGGTCATGCATGGATCCATCCTGGCACCGGGACCGGCCGATTCCCATCTAGGGTGCAGGCATGGCCGAGACCCCGCGACCCGACGAGACCTACAGCTACCTCGGGCCGTCGGGCACCTTCACGGAGGCCGCGCTCAAGCAGGTGGAGGCGGCCCGCGGTCGCACGTGGCGCGCGGTCAACAACGCCTCGGAGGCCCTCGCCGACGTCGTCGCCGGCACGTCGGTCGCCGCCATGATCGCCATCGAGAACTCGGTCGAGGGCGGGGTCACGGCCACGCAGGACGCGCTGGCGAACATCCCCGGGCTCCGGATCCTCAGCGAGCACCTCGTGCCCGTGACCTTCGACCTCGTGGTGCGGCCGGGCACGGCGCTCGCCGACGTGCGCACCGTGGCCGCGCATCCGGTCGCCTACGGCCAGTGCCGCCGCTTCCTCGAGCGCGAGCTGCCCACGCACGGGCACGTGCCCGCGTCCTCGAACGTCGCCGCGGCCCTGTCGCTGCTGGACGACGGCATCGCGGACGCCGCCATCGCGCCGCCGCAGATCACCGAGAGCCAGCCGCTCGAGGCGGTGACCCGCGGCATCGGCGACAACCCGAACGCCGTGACGCGCTTCGTCCTCGTCGGCCGGGCCACCGCGCTGCCCGCGCGCACCGGCGCCGACAAGACGAGCCTCATCGTGGAGCTGCCCGACGACCGGGCCGGATCCCTGCTCGACCTCCTCGAGCAGTTCGCGACCCGCGGGGTGAACCTCACGCTCATCCAGTCGCGCCCCATCGGCGACGAGCTCGGCCGCTACCGGTTCGTCATCGACGCCGAGGGGCACGTGCACGACGAGCGCGTGGCCGACGCGCTGCTCGGGATCCGCCGCTTCAGCCCGCGCGTCACCTTCCTCGGCTCCTACCCGCGGGCCGACGGCACGCCCAGCACCTACCGCGCCCGGTACGAGGACGACGTGTTCCTCGAGGCGCGCGACTGGCTGCGCGGCATCGTCTCGGCGGAGCCGGGCGCGGGCGCCTGACGCGTCGCCGCCCCGTCACGACCGCCCGGACACGCCGGACCCGCTTCGTTAGAGTGACGGGGTGATCGATCCGCAGACCCTCCGCGACCATCCCGACCTCGTCATCGCCTCGCAGGAGCTGCGCGGCGCGTCCGTGGAGGTGGTCGACCAGGCGGTCGCCGCGGACTCCGAGCGCCGCCGGGCGGTCACCGAGTTCGAGGGCCTCCGCGCCGAGCAGAACGCGCACGGCAAGCTCGTCGCGAAGGCCGACAAGGCCGATAAGCCGCGCCTCATCGCCGAGGTGCAGGAGCTGAAGGCCCGCGTGACCGCCGCCCAGGAGCGCGCGCAGGAGGCCGAGGCGGCGCTCGACGAGGCCATGCGCCGGATCCCGAACATCGTCATGGACGGCGTCCCCGCGGGCGGCGAGGACGACTGGGCGCTCGTGCGCGAGGTCGGCGGGAAGCCGTCGTTCGACTTCGAGCCCCGCGACCACCTGGAGATCGGCGAGATCCTCGACGCCATCGACATGGGCCGCGGCGCCAAGGTGTCCGGCGCCCGGTTCCACTTCCTCAAGGGCATCGGCGCCCGGCTCGAGATCGCGCTGATGAACTTCGGCCTCGCCCGCGCGCTCGAGGCCGGCCTCGTGCCGCTCATCACGCCCACGCTCGTGAAGCCCGAGATCATGGCCGGCACCGGCTTCCTCGGCGCGCACGCCGACGAGGTCTACCACCTGGACGACGACGACCTCTACCTCACGGGCACGAGCGAGGTGGCCCTCGCCGGGTACCACGCCGACGAGATCCTCGACCTGGCCGCGGGCCCCGTCCGCTACGCCGGCTGGTCGACCTGCTACCGCAAGGAGGCGGGCTCCTACGGCAAGGACACCCGCGGCATCATCCGCGTGCACCAGTTCCAGAAGCTCGAGATGTTCTCCTACGTCGACCCGGCCGACGCCGAGGCGGAGCACGAGCGCCTGCTCGCCATGCAGGAGCGCATGATGCAGGACCTCGGCCTCTCCTACCGCGTCATCGACACGGCAGCAGGCGACCTCGGATCCAGCGCCGCCCGCAAGTACGACGTCGAGGCGTGGATCCCCACGCAGGGGGCCTACCGCGAGCTCACCTCCACCTCGAACTGCACCACGTTCCAGGCCCGCCGCCTCGGCACGCGCTTCCGCGGCGAGGACGGCCGCACCTCGCCCGTCGCCACGCTCAACGGCACGCTCGCGACCACGCGCTGGATCGTCGCGATCCTCGAGACCCACCAGCAGGCCGACGGCTCGGTGCGCGTGCCCGAGGCGCTGCGTCCGTACCTCGGCGGCCTCGAGAAGCTGGAGCCGGCCACGGCGAAGGCCGCCCGATGACCCCGCGGGTGCCCGACGCCGACCGCCTCCTCATCGCCCTCGACATCGACGGCACCCTCCTCGGGGAGGACGGCTCGCTCGACGAGTCGGTCATCCGCGAGGTGCGGCGGATGGAGGAGATCGGCCACCTGGTCATGCCCTCCACCGGCCGCTCGGTCGCCGACACCCTGCCGATCGTCGACCGCCTGGGCATCCACCCGCGCTACATGGTGTGCTCGAACGGCGCGATCGTGCTCGAGCGCGACGCGGACGCCCCCACCGGCTACACCCGCCGCTTCGTCGAGACCTTCGACCCCGCCGACGTGCTCCAGCGGATCCGCCCCCACCTCGCGAGCGGCCGCTACGCCGTCGAGGACGAGCACGGCGTGTACCTCTACGCCGGCGGCGACTTCCCGGACGGCGTGCTCGAGGCGAACGGCCGCCAGGTCGAGTTCGAGGAGCTGCTGCACGTGCCCGCGACGCGCGTCGTCGTCATCTCGCCCGGCCACGACATGGAGGACTTCCAGGACGTCGTCGAGCGCATGGGCCTCCATCGCGTCAGCTACTCGATCGGCTGGACCGCGTGGCTCGACATCGCGCCCGACGGCGTGAACAAGGCCACCGCGATGGAGCGCGTGCGCGAGCTGCACGGGATCGCCCGCACGCACGTCATCGCCATGGGCGACGGGCGCAACGACATCGAGATGCTCGAGTGGGCCGGCGAGCACGGTCGTGGCATCGCGATGGGCCAGGCGCCGGCCGAGGTCATCGCCGTCGCCACCGAGGTCACGGGCCCCATCACCGAGAACGGCGCGGCGGCGGTCCTCGCCCGTCTCTGAGGTCCGGCGGCGGCCGATTCCCCGGCTGGGGAGGATTCAGCCGCCTCTGATCCTCGGCGTGCGAGAGTGGCGCATCCCGCGCGGTCACCCGGCCGCACCACCGCGGGCCGACCGGCCACCGGTAGGATCCTCTTCGATCGCACGTCGCCCGCCACGCGGGAGCGCGCATCGGGAGGGCTGTCCGAGCGGCCGATGGAGCCAGTCTTGAAAACTGGTGGGCAGAGATGTCTCGTGGGTTCGAATCCCACGCCCTCCGCCCGGAGAGGATCCGCATGAGCGACGCGCCCCTGCGCCCCCGGCGGACCGCGAAGGTCCCCGTCATCGCCCGCCACGGCCGGCTGGGACGCCCGAGCGCGGTGCGCACCCTCGTCAAGGGCGTCGCCATGGGCGTCGCGGTCCTGCTCGTCAGCGGTCTCTCCGTCGGCACGATCGCGCTCTGGGACCTGAACAGGTCCGTCCAGGCGAACACCGTCGACATCAGCGACGGCACCGAGCAGACCACCGTCGGCGTCGGCGCGCTCGACGGCGGCTTCAACGTGCTCCTCGCGGGATCCGACACGCGCCAGGGCCAGGGCGACGGCTACGGCAAGACCGACGGCGCCCTCAACGACGTGAACATGGTGCTGCACGTCTCCGCCGACCACTCGCAGGCCACGGTCGTCAGCCTCCCGCGCGACATGGTGGTGCCCATCCCCGCGTGCGCGCGCAGCGACGGATCCGGCACCGCGCCCGCGATGTCCGCCGCGCCGCTCAACACGGCGCTCTCCGACGGCGGGCTGCCGTGCGTCGCGAAGACGGTCGCGCAGTTCACCGGCCTCGACATCCCCTACGCGGCGCTCATCGAGTTCAACGGCGTCATCGAGATGTCCAACGCGGTCGGCGGGGTTCCCGTCTGCCTCGCGAGCCCCCTCAAGGACAAGCGCACCGACCTCGACCTCCCCGCGGGCGTGACCCCCCTGCAGGGCAAGCAGGCGCTCCAGTTCCTCCGCACGCGCCACGCGGTCGGCGACGGCAGCGACCTGGCGCGCATCAGCAACCAGCAGGTGTTCCTCTCGGCCCTCGTCCGCACGATGAAGCAGTCGAGCACGCTCTCGGACCCCACGCGCGTCTACGGCCTCGCCAAGGCGGCGGTGGACAACATGCAGCGCTCCACCTCGCTCGACTACCAGACGATGGCGTCCATGGCGCTGGCGCTCAAGGACATCCCGCTCGACCAGGTGCACTTCCTGCAGTACCCGGGCACCACTGCGGGCACCGGCGTCTACGCCGGCAAGGTCCAGCCGCTGAAGACGGACGGCGACCAGCTCATGGAGCTGCTCAAGACGGATCAGCCGTTCGAGGTCAAGGCGGGCAACACGGGTCTCGGGGCGGTCGCGGAGCAGCCTGACGCGTCGACCCCGGCTCCGTCGGCGAGCGCTCCCGCCGCGGGCGACGGATCCCAGCCGGCCGCCTCGGCGCCCACGGTGCTGCCCGAGGCCGTCACGGGCACGGACGCGGGGACGGTGACCTGCTCGAAGGCCTTCAAGGGGTGAGCCCCGTGTCGAGGGCGGCCGGGACGGCCGCGCGCCCGAGGAGGGCGACGGGGCCCCGCCGCACACCCTATGCAGCAGGGACCCGTCTATCTCGTTCAGCTTTCGACCCGAATCCTCCGCCGGACGAGAATCCACGTTCTCGCCCACGGGGGGCTCGCGACGTCGTCGCGTGCGTGAGGGTGAGCGGTGCCGGTTCGGGGGATCCGGGACCGCGGCCACGTGGGCGAGCGGGACATCTCTGGGCTGACACATCGACACGCGGGGGGTAAGCCGGTCGGGTCCGGCACACGCGTCGTCACAGACATTACGTGTCCGTCGAATGGGGGACAACCGCGCCGCACCCCCCGTTCGGGCCGGCGGCCCGGTGGGCGGGGATGTGACCAGGCCGCCGCGTCCGGTACAGTGGACGGGTACGTCTGGAGACGTCGCATAGTTCGGCCTAGTGCACCACCCTGCTAAGGTGGAGTACCCGTATGGGTACCGTGGGTTCAAATCCCACCGTCTCCGCCATCTCCGCTTGCTCCGTCCCGCACCCACGTGCTCGCGCGTCGAGCTCGTCGCGGACCGATACGCTCCTCGGGTGGACCGTCAGATGCTCGACCAGCTGTCGACGGGCCGTTCTCGGCGCGACGTGCAGGCCATCCGCGACGCGCTCTCCGCGCTGTCGCCCGGAGACGCCGTCCGCGTCGTCATACGCTCGCCCCGGTACGGGCTGTACGCCGTCGACGGCGCGGTGCGGACCGGCGCCAACGGCCAGATGTCCGTCGCGGACACCTCGCTCAGCGCCGCGGGCGAGATCCAGGGCATCTCTGTGAGCCACGAGGACGAGAGCGCGACCCGGCCGGAGCTGCCCTCGTCGACGGCGGGCCTCGCGCACGGCGCCGCGGTCCGGGTGACGTTCGACGAGCCCGCCTACGGCCCGTTCCACGTCACGGGTCCGCTCACCGCGGGGGACGACGCGTTCCTGCTCGTCGGCAGCTGGATCGTGGTCGACGGCGACCGGTTCGCCCCGCGCGTCGTCGGCGTCGAGGTCGCCGGCGACCTCGACGTGCATCCCGCCAACGTCCCGCCGACGCGGCCGTCGGCCGAGGACCCGGCGGTACCGGTGCCCGGGCTCACCGCCTAGCGCTGCGCGGGCCCGGACGGGTCGGGGCGTCGTCGCGGCGCCACCCGGCCTAGCATCGCGATCATGAGCGACACGTTTCCCGACGCAGCACGGGCGCCCGACCCCGAGCACGGCGCAGGCACCACCCTCGGCCTCATCGCGCGCGAGGCGAACGTGTCGATCGGCACGGTCAGCAAGGTCCTCAACGGACGCAAGGGCATCTCGCCCGCGACCCGCGCCCGCGTCGAGGAGCTGATGGAGCTGCACGGCTACAGCAGGCGCGGGGCCGAGCGGCCGCACGGCGCGCTCATCGAGATCGTGCTGGAGGTCGTCGACACGGGCTTCTCGGTCGACCTGCTGCGCGGCGTCTCCGCGGTCGCGCGCGAGCGCGCGCTGAGCGTCATCGTCACCGAGCACGGGCGCGACACCGCCCTCGACGGCGACTGGATGGCGGGCGTGATGCAGCGCCGGCCGATGGGCCTCGTGCTCGTCTTCTCCGACCTCGCGCCCGCGCAGAAGCGGCAGCTGCGGAGCCGCGGCATCCCGTTCGTGGTGGTGGATCCCGCGGGGTCGCCGGCCGCGGACGTGCCGGCCGTCGGATCCACCAACTGGGAGGGCGGTCACGCCGCGGGGGAGCACCTGCTGGGGCTCGGCCACGTGCGCATCGGCGCGATCAGCGGGCCGACGGACCGCCTCTACTCGCGGGCGCGGATGTCGGGCTTCCGCTGCGCGCTCGAGGCGGCCGGGCCCGTGGTGTCGCTCGTCGAGGCGGAGGGCGACTTCGGCCGTGCCGCCGGGTTCCGGGCGGGCGGCGAGCTGCTCGACGGCGCGGAGCGGCCCACGGCGATCTTCGCCGGCAACGACGAGCAGGCGGTCGGGCTCTACGAGGCGGCGCGCGAGCGGGGGATCCGCATCCCCGACGACCTCTCCGTCCTCGGCTACGACGACCTCCCGTTCGCCCGCATCGTCTCGCCCGCGCTGAGCACCGTCCGGCAGCCCGTGCGGGAGATGGCGGAGGCCGCGGCGCGCATGGTGCTCCGGATCCGCGAGGGCCGGAGCGACGAGCCCACCCGGCTCGACCTCGCCACCGCGCTGGTGGTCCGCGCCAGCACGGCGGCGCCCGCTCCGGCGGACGCGGTGTCGCCGCCCGAGTGAAACGTTTCGGATCGCCCGCGGCCTCCTTGCCCCGCCTGACCGCGGGTGCGTAGCGTTCGAGGGGCGCCCGGCAGCCGACCGGCCGCGCCCGACGAAGGAGTCGCCCGTGTCGCAGATCCCCCGCACGCCCGCCCGTCCGCATCGCGGTCGCCCGACCGGGACGGCCCTCGCGTGAGCGCCGCCCGGAAGGCGCTCGTCGTCCGCGGGGGCTGGGACGGCCACATGCCCGTGGAGACCACGGGCCTGTTCATCCCGTTCCTCGAGCAGAACGGCTTCGAGGTGCGCGTCGAGGAGGGATCGGCCGTCTACGCCGACGTCGACGCGATGGCCGAGACCGACCTCATCGTCCAGGCCAACACCATGACGACCATCGAGCCCGAGGAGATGGCCGGCCTGTACGCCGCCGTCGTCGCGGGGACCGGGATGGCCGGCTGGCACGGCGGCATCGCGGACTCGTACCGGAACACGGCCGACTACCTGCACATGATCGGCGGCCAGTTCGCCCACCACGCGGGCAAGGACCCGGCCGAGCGCACGGGCGAGCAGTCGGACAACTACATCCCGTACACGGTCGAGATGACCGAGCTCGGGCGCACGCACGAGATCACGCAGGGGATCGCCGACTTCGACCTCGTGACCGAGCAGTACTGGGTCCTGAGCGACGAGTACAACGACGTGCTCGCGACCACGACGCAGACCGTGCGGCCGTGGGATCCGTGGCACCGCCCGGTCACCGCGCCCGCCATCTGGACCCGCCAGTGGGGCGAGGGCCGCATCTTCGTCTCCGCCCCCGGCCACCGCATCGAGGTCGTCGAGGACCCGAACGTCCGCACCATCATCGAGAGGGGCCTCCTGTGGGCAGCACGCTGAAGCACGACGACGACGCGATGACCCTCGGGATCATCGGCGTCGGCAAGATCAGCGAGCAGTACTTCGCCGCGTTCGAGAGCCTGCCGGGCGTGCGGCTCGTGGCGGTCGCCGACCTCGACCTCGACCGCGCGCGCACGGTCGCCGAGGCGCAGGGCGTGGACGCGCTGAGCGTCGACGACCTCATCGCCGACCCGCGCATCGACAGCGTGCTCAACCTCACCATCCCCGCCGCGCACGCCGAGGTCGACCTCCGCGTGCTCGAGGCCGGGAAGCACGTGTACGGCGAGAAGCCGCTCGCGCTGAGTCCCGCAGAGGCCGAGCCGATCCTGCGGCTCGCCGAGGAGAAGGGGCTGCGCGTCGGATCCGCGCCGGACACCGTCCTCGGCACCGGCATCCAGACGGCCCGCGCCGTGCTCGACGCCGGGACGATCGGGAAGCCCGTCGCCGCGAACGCGTTCTGGGGCGCTCCCGGGCATGAGCTCTGGCACCCCGCCCCGGCGTTCTACTACCAGCCGGGGGCCGGCCCGATGTTCGACATGGGGCCGTACTACCTCACGGCCCTCGTGACGCTGCTCGGCCCGATCACGCGCGTGCAGGGCGCGTCGCTGCGGTCCGACCGCGTGCGCTCCGCCGCATCCGACCCCGAGTCGCGCGAGATCCCCGTCACCGTCGACACGCACGTGAGCGCCGTGCTCACGCACGAGTCGGGCGCGGTCTCCACCGTCACGATGAGCTTCGACATCTGGGCCACGCGGATCCCGAACATCGAGGTGTACGGCACCGCCGGGACGTTGTCGGTTCCGGACCCGAACCACTTCTCCGGGCCCGTGCAGGTCGCCACGTCCGCCGACCGCGAGTGGACGGACGTCGAGCCGAGCGCCGGCTTCGTCGACGCCGGCCGCGGCTGCGGCCTCGCGGAGATGGCCGACGCGATCCGCCGGGGCGTGCCGCACCGCGCGTCCGGGGAGCTCGCGTTCCACGTGCTCGAGGTCATGGACGCGATCCTCGACCCCGCCGCGACGGGCGAGATCCGCAGCACCGTGGGGCGGCCCGAGGCCGTTCCGCTGGGGCAACCGGGGCGCTCCGGGGACTGAGCGGACCTCGTCCGCGAACAGGTAGTGGGCAGCCTTCCACAACCCCGCTCGACGCCCGTTCCTGGGAGCCCCGGGCTACTAGCCTGACGCCGTGACCCGCCACTTCTCGCAGTTCCTCTTCGCGCCGTACGGCGACGGGGAGGGGTTGCGCGCGGTGGAGGCGGACGCGTCCGACGAGCGGCTCCTCGGCGCCGAGGCGTGCGACGCGGATGCGGACGACGAGCCGCGGGAACGCGAGGCGGACGCCACCGACCCCTCGGTGTGGCCTCCGCTCACCGTCGTCGAGTGGCCGCTCACGCACCGGCCGTTCGACGACGACGACGAGCCGGAGATCGCGGACGGTCACTTCGCTCCCGCGGACGAGGATCCGGACGGGGAGGCGCTGGAGGAGGCCGCGGCGCACGCGGCCCGCGCGGCGCTCCTCGCCGAGGTCTACGGCTGGCCGCACCGCGCGATCTGACGCGGGTCCTGTCGCGACCGCCGCGTCGCGGCGCGGCCGTCCCGGTCCCTAGGCGCCGGCCAGCACCGCCCAGGAGTGCGCGGGGACCCGCCCGTCGCCCGCGAGGTCGCCCGCCTCGAGACCGCCGGGCGGACCGGGGACGGCGAGGGGCTCGTCGCCGAGGTTGAGCACGAGCCGCAGGGCGTCCGGCGATCCGGGCGCGACGCCACCGGCCGCTCCCGTGCCGGACGGCCGCAGCGTGATGGTCAGCGCGGTGTTCGTCAGGCCGGACGTCTCCATCCGCGCGTCGACCAGCCAGGCGTGGCGCCGGCGGAGGCCGACGAGCGCCTGGTGCATGCTGCGGATCCCGGCGGCGCGCTCGTCGTCGTGGAGGTCGTCGGGCGAGGCCGGGTACGCGGGGCGCACGGCGTCGTCGCCGCCCGCGCGATCCTCCTTCACGCCGGTGAGGCCGCGCTCGTCGCCCGCGTAGATCGACGGGATGCCGGGCAGCAGGAGCAGCAGGGCGATCGCGTGGCCGAGGTGGCGCGGGTCCACCGCCGAGCCGATGCGCGTCACGTCGTGGTTGCCGATGAAGGTCTGCGGCGTGAACGACGGCAGCAGCTCGCCGTGACGGGTGAGGGTCCAGTCCAGCTCGAAGAGGTTGCCCTCGGCGATCGAGTTGCGGATCGACTTCCACAGCTCGTAGGCGGTGATGGAGTCGATGGTCGACTCGGCGGCGTAGCCCGCATAGTCGCCGTGGATCATCTCGCCGACGAACCAGGCGTCGGGGTGCCGCTCGCGGACGCGCGGCAGCACCGCGGCCCAGAACGACGCGGGCACGGCGTAGGCCGCGTCGAGGCGCCAGCCGGAGACGCCGCGGTCGAGCCAGTGGATCATCACCTCGGCCAGGTGCGCGCGCACGGCCTCGGAGTCGTGGTCGAGCGTGACGAGCGCGCCGTGGCCCTCGAAGCCGACGGGCTCGCCGGCGTCGTCCCAGCGGAACCAGGAGGCGGCCTCGGATCCGGGGCCGTCGGCGAGCGCCTGCACGAAGCGCGGGTGGCTGCGGCCGACGTGGTTGAAGACGCCGTCGAGGAGCACCCGCACGCCGCGCGCGGAGGCGTCGGCGAGGAGGGCGTCGAGGTCGGCGTCGCCGCCGAGGCGCGGATCCACGGCCAGGTGGTCGCGCGTGTCGTAGCCGTGGGTCTCCGAGTCGAAGACCGGACCGAGGAGGAGTCCGTTGGCGCCGAGGTCGACGAGGTAGGGGAGCCAGGCGCGGATGCGGTCGAGGCGGTGGGCGGGCGGCGCGTCGGGGTGTGCGGGGGATCCGCCGTCGGGCCCGGCGAGGTCGTCGCGGGTCTGCGGCGCGCCCGTGAAGCCGAGCGGGTAGACGTGCCACCAGACGACGTGATCGGTCCAGGATGCCAAGGGTCGCTCCTCGCGGTTCGGGTCGATCCAGCCTAATGAGCGGCCGTCGGGGCGCCCGCCGGACGGGCTCCGTCGGACAGCGGGAGGGGCGCGGTGGGCGGTCGGCGGCGCGGATTCGCGAGGCGGCCCCGCAGCATGTAGTCTGTCTCCCGGCCTGATCGCCGCTCGCGGGGATCATCGCCGCACGACTGCGCCCGTAGCTCAACGGATAGAGCATCTGACTACGGATCAGAAGGTTGGGGGTTCGAATCCCTCCGGGCGCACAGCACCTCGGGGTGCACATCTCTGGTTGAGACAGAATGCCGAACGGCCCGCCACTGGCGGGCCGTTCGCGTCTCCCCGGCGGCATCCCGGATCCCGCCTCTCAGCGCGTCGTCGCGAGCGGCTCCACCACGCGGTTCTCGTACGCCCAGATCGTGGCGTGCAGGCGGTCGCGCACGCCGAGCTTGTCGAGCGTGCGGCTCACGTGCGTCTTCACCGTCGTCGGCGCGAGGAACAGCCGGCCGGCGATCTCGGCGTTCGACAGGCCGCGGGCGACGAGCACGAGGATCTCCCGCTCGCGCGCCGTCAGCCGCGCGAGCTCCGCGCCGGTGCCGGTGCCGGCGCCGATCCCGCGCGCCGCGTGGCCGTGGTCGAGGAGCGCGCTCACGGGGTCGGCCCCGGGGTGGGCGTGGGCGTGGGAGTCGGCGACCCCGAGACGGTGCCGTCGGTGGTCGTCACGCCACCGGCGCTCGGGGTGGGGGACGGTGTCACCTCGGGCTCCTCGCTCAGCGGCAGGGCCTTGGCGAACGGCGGTCGGATCCCGGTGCCGGGGTCGGTCGTGCCCTCCACGACACCTGCGTGCATGCGGTCGAGCGGGAAGACGTTCCAGGCGCCGTCGGACGGGGTCACCGACGCGCCCGTGGCGGGATCGGCGGCGATCCCGTCGGTCGCGGCGGAGCCGACCGTCGTGACCGGCTCGCCGTCCTGGTCGAAGAGCTGCACGCGCTCGAGGAGGTTCCCCTCGGCGTCGTAGGCGAAGAGGTTCGTGACCTGCTTGCCGTCGAGCGACAGGCCCGGCTGCTCGATGTAGGAGGTGCTCGCCCCCGGATCGTTGTACTCCCGGACCGCCAGCTCGTTGAGCAGCGTCGGGATGAGCGCGAGGAGCACGAGCGCCGTGAAGACGCTCACGACCGTGCGGAGGGCCTGCGCCGGCCGGGACCGCGCCCAACGTCCGCGGCCCCATTGGACGCTGATCACCGTCAGGACGACGAGGATCGTCCAGCCGACGAGGGTCGTCGGCAGCACGCGCAGGCTCCCGAGCGTCAGGCCGAGGAACTGGTACCCCGCCCACGCCCGCAGCAGCCACCACACCGGGCGGAAGACGATCAGCAGGTCGAGGATCGCGGAGAGCTCGCGGTTGGCGCGGATCCGCGCGTGCAGCTCTCGGGCTCGCTCGCGCACGCCGTCCCGCAGCTGCGTCAGCGGCGAGGTCGCGGGCGTCGCGACCGCGCGTTCCGGCAGCCCCGCCGAGCTGCGCAGCTCGTCCGCGTAGCGCACGGGATCGCCGAGCTCGAGGGCGCCGTCGTGATCCGCGGCCTCCTCCTGCAGGTCGGCCTCGAGGCCGCCCGTGAGGTCGTCGACGTCCTCGGGATCGAGGTCGGCGAGCCGGGCGCGCACGGCCGCGGCGAACGCCTGGATGCGGGTGTCGAGGGTGGGATCTGCGGTGTTCACGGCTTCTCTCCGATCGTGCGGACGTTCACGGATGCGGGCACGGGGCCCTCGCCGGTGCCGCCGGCCTTCCGGGTGCGGTGGGTCGGCGCGGGTGCCGGCTCGCCGAGGAGCCCGCTCATGGCCGTGGCGAAGGCCGCCCAGGTGGCGCGCTGCCCGGCGAGCAGCTCGCGGCCCTCGGGGTTGATCGCGTAGTACTTGCGGTGCGGTCCGCCCTCGGACGGCACCACGTAGCTCGAGAGCGCGCCGGCCGCGTAGAGGCGGCGGAGCGTCCCGTAGACCGAGGCGTCGCCGACGTCGCCGAGGCCGGCGTCGCGCAGGCGTCGGACGATGTCGTAGCCGTACCCGTCGTCGTGCTGCACGACGGCGAGCACCGCGGTGTCGAGCGCGCCCTTGAGGAGCTGCGTGGTGTCCATCAGTCGATCTCTCTCATGCGTCGCACAGTATCACGCAGTGCGCGGTACCTCGGAGTGCCGCGCATGGCGGCGCGACGATGAGGCGACGTCCGGGTGGGGTGGCGCGGCAGGCGGTGGCGTCGACGGGCGGGCGCCCGCCCCTCGTGCTCGCCGCGGGCCCGGTGCTACCGTCGGGCATGCCCATCGTCCTGGAGGCCCTCGGCCGCGTCCTCGCCCTCGTGGGCGACGTCGTGCTGGGCGGCGCGGGCGTGACGCCCGCGATCCTCCTCGCGGCCCTCCTCGGCGCCGCATCCGTGGCCGCCGCGGTCGCGCTGGTGCGCATCGCCGCCGCGCGCGGGCTCCTCGTATCCGCTGCGCCGCCGCTGCGCCCGGACGAGGACGTCGACCTCCCGGTGCTCGTCTCCTCGAGCGACCCGGACGCGGACGGGCACGAGCGCTCCCGGGCCCCGGGCCGCCGGATGCAGGTCGTCGTGCCTGCGCCGCTCCCGGCCGCCTGACCGCGGCCAGCAGGGGTCCGCCGCCACCGCGCGGCACGGATCCGGCGCGCGCCCGCATGCGACGACCAGACGGACCCCCTCCGCTCTCGTCGCAAGGAACCCCGTGGACCCCACATCGATCGCCCCCGTCCGAGCCGTGCTCGACGGCCTGTCCCAGCTCGTCGTCGGCCTCGCCGACCTGATCCATCCCCTCGCCGGCGCCTCCGCGACCGGGGTGGCCGTCATCCTCCTGACCCTCGCGGTGCGGGCCCTGCTCGTGCCGGTCGGCGTGGCGCAGGTGCGCGCCGAGATCGAGCGCCGCCGGATCGCCCCCGCGCTCGCCGAGCTCCGCCGCCGGCACGCGGGGAAGCCCGAGCAGCTGTCGCGCGCGGTCCAGGAGCTGTACGCACGGGAGGGCGCATCTCCGCTCGCCGGCTGCCTGCCGACGCTCGCGCAGGCGCCCGTGCTCGCGGCCGTCTACGCCCTGTTCGCGCACGCGCGCATCGGCGGCGAGGGGAACGTGCTGCTCGTCGCGCCGTTCGCGGGCATCCCGCTCGGATCGAACGCGCTCGCGGCGGCGGGCATGGGCGTCGCGCCGCTCGCCGTCGCGGTCGTCGTGCTCGGGCTGCTCGCCGTGGTGATCGAGGTCCGCCGCCGCGCGGACCTCCGGTTCCAGGGGCCGCCCGCGCCTGCCGACCCGGCGCTCCCCGGCATGGCCGGCATGACCACGATGATGCGGGTGCTGCCGTTCGTCACGGTCGTCTTCGCGGGCGTCGCCCCGCTCGCCGCGGCCCTGTACCTGCTGGCCAGCGCCGCCTGGACCCTCCTCGAGCGCGCGGCGCTGCGGCGCCTGCTCGGCCGCGCGCCCGCCCGCGGGACGTCGCCCGCGTGATGCGCCGGGCCGTCCCGGCGGACCCGGTCTGCGAGGATCGAGGCACACCGAGCCGGGAGCCGCCATGACCTCCACCCCCGCGGGCGCCGTCGCCCTGCCGCCCACGCGCGTGACCTACCCGGCGGGATCCGTCGCCTCGGAGGGGACCGTCCTCCGCGTCGACGACCTCGCCGACGGCACGCGCGCCGTCGTGCTCGACGCGACCGCGTGCCACCCGGTCGACGCGGCCTGGCCCGACCAGCCCGCCGACCGCGCGGTGCTGCGGGTGCGCGGCGCCGGGATCGAGGTGCTCGACTGCGTCGTCGGCGCGGCGTCGAGGGATCCCGCGGGAGACGCCGCGCTCCACGTCGGCGCCGACGTCCCGGTCAAGAAGGGCGCCGACGGCTGGTCGTTCGTCGCCGTCCACGTCGTGCCGGGCGACGCCGACATCCGCTTGGGCGACGCCGTCGAGGTCGCCGTGGATCCCGAGCACCGCCGGGCGCTGAGCGCCGGCCACACGGGCTGCCACCTCGCCTCCCTCGCCCTGGACCGAGCGCTCGAGGGCGCCTGGACCAAGGACGTGCCCCGCGACGCGCTCGGCGCCCCCGGCTTCGACGCGCTGGCCATCGGCACCTCGCGCATCGGGCCGTGGTCGTCCGTCGACACCTACCGCCTCGGGAAGTCGCTGCGGAAGAAGGGCTTCGTGCCCGCGACGCTCCTCGACCACCTCGACGAGGTGCGGGCCCAGGTCGACGCCACGCTCGCCGGGTGGGTCGCCTCGGGCGCCGCCGCGCGGATCGAGCGCGAGGGCGACCTGCTCACCTCGCGCCGCTCCTGGGTGTGCGAGCTGCCCGGCGGCACCGCGCGGATCCCCTGCGGCGGCACGCACCTGGCCGGCCTCGACGAGCTCGCGTCGGTCACGGTGGATCTCGAGGTCGAGGAGGCCGACGGCGCCGTCGTGGTGCGGATGCGCACCACCTGCGTCCCGGCCTGACGCCCCTGGTCGGGGGACTCCGGTATCCCCGCGCCTCCCGCGTCGGGTAGCGTGGACGAGCGCCGTCCGGCCGACCGGCATCCTCGGTCCGGCGACGGCGCGGCGATGGAAAGTGGTATCGAACGTGGCAGCATCCCCCGCGACGAAGTGCTCGGTCTGCGGCAAGGCGAACCCCGTCGGCATGGCCACGGGCAACATCCTCGACCACGGTCGCAACCACGAGCGCTGCCCGGGTTCGGGGAAGCCGCCCGCCGTGTCGACCAAGCCCGTGTCGGCTGCCGCGAAGTCGGGCACCGCCCCGTCGCGGAAGCCCGCGAGCGAGGCCGCGAAGCGCGAGCCCAGCCGCAAGACCACCCCGGCCAAGGCCGCCGGCCCCACGCGCGGCGTCACCGTGCGCCGCGTCGAGGTCGACACCGAGCGCCTGCGCCTCCGCGAGGAGAAGCTCGAGCGGATCCGCGTGCAGCGCGAGGAGGCGGCCCGCCGTCGCCTCGGCGACTACATCGTGCCGCTCGACGCCGACGGCCAGGAGGCCCCGGAGGCCGACATCACGCTGGAGACCATGGACGACGAGGCCCCGGCCACGGTCGAGCCCGGCGCATCCACCGAGTCCGACGTCGCGACCGCCGACGCCGCCGAGGGCCGCCCCTCCGCCTAGCGCCGCTCGTCGGCCCAGCGCGTAGCGTGGCGCTCATGACAGAGCAGTCCACCGACCAGCCCACCACGTACCTCGGCCGCACCGGCGTGGAGGTCTCGCGCCTCTGCCTCGGCACCATGATGTTCGGCGCCTGGGGCGAGACCGACCACGAGAAGTCCATCCGCGTGATCCACCGCGCCATCGACGCGGGCATCACCTTCATCGACACCGCCGACATCTACGCGTACGGCGAGAGCGAGGAGATCGTCGGCAAGGCGATCGCGCAGTCCGGCCGCCGCGACGACCTCGTCCTCGCGACCAAGTTCTTCAACGGGATGAAGCCCGAGGCCAACTACCGCGGCGGATCCCGCCGCTGGATCATGCGGGCCGTCGAGGACTCGCTGCGCCGCCTCGGCACGGACTACATCGACCTGTACCAGATGCACCGGCCGGACGAGCACACGGACATCGAGGAGACCCTCGGCGCGCTCACCGACCTGGTCACGCAGGGCAAGGTGCGCTACATCGGCTCGTCCACGTTCCAGCCGAGCCAGGTCGTCGAGGCGCAGTGGGTCGCGCGCGAGCGCGGCACCGCGCGCTTCGTCACCGAGCAGCCGCCGTACTCGATGCTCACCCGCGGCATCGAGGCCGACCTCCTCCCCACCACCCAGCGCCACGGCATGGGCACGCTCGTCTGGAGCCCGCTCGCCGGCGGGTGGCTCTCCGGCAAGTACCGCAAGGGCCAGGAGATCCCGAAGACGCACCGCAACGACCGCGACCCGTCGCGCTACGACCCGGCCGACCCGAAGTTCGCGGCTGCCGACCAGCTGGGCGCCCTCGCCGACGAGCTCGGCGTGCCGCTCGTGCACCTCGCGCTCGCCTTCGTGCTGCGCCACCCGGCGGTCTCCAGCGCGATCATCGGCCCGCGCACCATGGAGCAGCTCGAGTCGCAGCTCGACGCGGCCACCCTGGAGCTCGACGCCGCGACGCTCGACCGCATCGACGAGATCGTGCCGCCCGGCCTCAACGTCAACCCGGCCGACACGGGCTTCTCGAACTACTGGCTGGATCCCGCCCGCCGCCGGCGCTGACCCGTCCGGAGCCGACGCGCCCGTCCCGGCGCCGTCGGCTCCCGGTGCGCGCGGAGTCGACCCCCGTAGGGTCGGTGCATGAACCGCCGCACCCGCGAGCCCGTGTACGGCACCGCCGTCGTCCTGGGGCGCGCGCTCTTCGGGTCCCTCCGCCTCCGACTGGTCGCCGAGGGCCGCGACCGCATCCCGGACACCGGCGGCGCCGTCATCGCGATGACCCACTTCGGCTACCTCGAGTTCGCCCTCGTCGAGTGGGCGACCTGGCTGCACAACCGCCGCCGGATCCGCTTCATGGCCAAGAAGGGCGCGTTCGACCAGCCCGGCGTCGGCTGGGTCCTGCGCCGCATGCGCCACATCGAGGTCGACATGACCGCGGGGGCCGCGGCGTACGCCGACGCCGTCGCGGCCCTGAGGGCGGGCGAGCTCATCGGCGTCTTCCCGGAGGCGGGCGTGAGCGCGTCCTTCCGCGTGCGGGAGCTGAAGACCGGCGCCGCGCGGCTGGCCGCCGAGGCCGGCGTGCCGATCGTGCCCGTCGCCGTGTGGGGCGGACACCGGCTGCTCACCAAGAACCGGCGCATCCGCATGCGCGACCGCGTCGGCGTGCCCGTGCACCTGCGCGTGGGAGAGCGGATCCCCGTGGCGCCGGATGCGGATCCGCGCGCGGTCACCGACGCCCTCCGCGACGAGCTCCAGCATCTGGTCGACGACCTGCAGTCCGCGTACCCGGTGGACGGCCACGGCGCCTGGTGGCAGCCGCGGCACCGGGGCGGCACGGCGCCGACGCCCGAGGAGGCGGCGGCAGCGGACGCGGAGCGCGACGAGCGCAGGAGGCGTCGCGCCGAAGAGCGCTGACCCGCGCAGGGGCCGGGGAGATGAGATCGGCCCGGGCCTTCGAGGCCCGGGCCGATCTGCGCACGTGAACGTCTGTTACCCGCAGACGAACCGGCTGGTGCGGTACCGCTCACCCGAAGAGCCGTACCGGATGCCTCCACGGTAGCCGCGCATGCTGGCGATCCCCCGGACTGCGCGGGAATGTACCCCGTATTGGGGGGAAGCCGGTGTGTCCGTCTTTTGGGGGACCCAGTACAGTTGCGCGGCGCTCGACGCCGCAGCTCAGACCGGCTCGGCCAGCGGGGACCGCTCGAGGCCGGGCGCGGGCGGCGCGGTGGGGTCGGCGTCGACGGCGCGGATCCTGTTGCCCGCGTCGACGTGCACCACACGGGGTTCGAGCACGCGGGCTTCCTCCGTGGTCATCTGCCCGTAGGCGATGAGGATCACCACGTCGCCGACGTCCACGAGGTGCGCGGCCGCGCCGTTAATCCCGAGCACGCCGCTGCCGCGCTCGCCCGCGATCGTGTAGGTGTCCAGCCGGGCGCCGTTGGTGACGTCGACGATGCTGACGCGCTCGCCCACGAGGATGTCCGCGGCGTCGAGCAGGTCGCGGTCGACCGTGACGGAGCCGACGTAGTGCAGGTCGGCGTGGGTCACCGTGGCGCGGTGGATCTTCGCGGTCATCATGGTGCGCAGCATGCGTGCTCCTCTGCTCGGGCGGCGTCCGTGCCTGCCGGGGCGGAGCACGGTGATCGTCGAGGCGATCACGTGGGCAACGCGCGCGAGGGGGCGGATGTTCCGGCGGGTGCCGGATCCGCGGCCGCGCGAGGCCCTCGGCGAGTGTACGAGACGCGCGCGCTCGACGGACGCGGCCCGCGGCCGACCGCTCCGCCCGCCGCTCCGTCCGCCGCGGGCTAGGCGCGCCGCCGGGCAGGGGCCACGCTGGGGGAGGGGACCCGACCCCGAGCACACCCACGGAGGCACCAGTGGCACGACGCGACACGGCCGGCACGATCGAGGACCGGCCCGACGAGGAGGACGCGCGCAAGCCCGACTCCCCGACGGAGATCGAGAAGCCCTCCTGGAAGTACGTGCTCCGGAAGACCATGCGCGAGTTCAGCTCGGACCAGTGCACCGACATCGCGGCGTCGCTCACCTACTACGCGGTGCTGTCGCTGTTCCCCGCGCTCATCGCGATCATCTCGCTGCTCGGGGTGTTCGGGCAGGGGCAGCAGACGGTGACGGCGGTCCTCGACCTGCTGCGCGGCTTCGCCCCCGCGGACGCCCTCGCGCTGATCGAGCCGATCCTGACCGGCTTCGTCGAATCGCCCGCCGCCGGCTTCGCCCTCGTCTCCGGCATCGTGCTCGCGATCTGGTCGGCCTCCGGCTACGTCGGCGCCTTCACCCGGGCGATGAACCGCATCTACGAGATCCCCGAGGGCCGCCCGTTCCTGAAGCTCAAGCCCATGCAGCTCGCCGTCACGGTCATCGGCATCGTGATCCTGCTCGTGTGCGCGCTCATCATCGCGATCTCCGGCCCCGTCACCGACGCCATCGGCGCCGCGCTCGGCCTCGGCCCGACCGTGCAGATCGTGTGGTCCATCGCCAAGTGGCCCGTGCTCGCCTTCGCGATCGTGCTGCTCATCGCGATCCTCTACTACGCGACCCCGAACGCGAAGCAGCCGAAGTTCCGCTGGATGAGCATGGGCGCCGCCATCGCGCTCCTCGTGCTGGTCGTCGCGAGCGTCGGCTTCGCGTTCTACGTCACGAACTTCTCCAGCTACGCGAAGAACTACGGCGCTCTCGCCGGCGTCGTGGTGTTCCTGCTGTGGCTGTGGATCGCGAACCTCGCGCTGCTGTTCGGCGCCGAGTTCGACGCGGAGCTCGAGCGCGGGCGCCAGCTCCAGGCCGGCATCGCCGCCGAGGAGACGCTGCAGCTGCCGGCGCGCGACACCGTCGTCAGCGACAAGAAGGCCGCCGCGGAGCGCGAGGACGTGAAGCGCGGCCGCGGGATCCGCGAGCGCCACGAGCGCGTGGAGCGCCTCGGCGGAGGCGACGCGGGCGACGGCTCCTGACCCGCCCGGCGGGCCCGCGCGATCCCCGCGCGGGCCGGCCCGTCACCGGTCCTTGATCTCGTCGTACGCCGCGAGCGCCCGCTGCCGGGACTCCTTCAGGTCGACGATCGGCGCCGGGTAGGACGCGAGCCCGCCCCCGTCCTGGTCGTCCGCCCCGTCCTCGGCGCTCGCGACCAGGTCGCCCATCGCCTTCCACGGCTCGTGCACGACGTCCCGGGGCGCGTGCGCGAGCTCGGGCACGTACGAGCGGATGTACTCGCCCGACGGGTCGAACTTCTGCCCCTGCAGCACGGGGTTGAAGACGCGGAAGTACGGGGCGGCATCCGCGCCGGATCCCGCGACCCACTGCCAGCTCGCCGCGTTGTTGGCCGCGTCCGCGTCGACCAGCGTGTCCCAGAACCACTGCTCGCCGTGGCGCCAGTCGATCAGCAGGTTCTTGATGAGGAACGACGCCACGACCATCCGCACCCGGTTGTGCAGGTGCCCGTCCTTCCAGAGCGCGCGCATGCCGGCGTCGACCAGCGGCACTCCCGTCTCGCCGCGCTGCCACGCGCCGAGCGTCTCGTCGGTCGGCTCCTCCCAGGGGAACGCGTCGAAGCGCTCCACGAAGTTGCGGGTCGCGAGATCCGGCTGGTGGTACAGCAGGTGGTAGCTGAACTCGCGCCAGCCGAGCTCGGAGAGGAACTTGGTGGCGTTGACCTCGTCGCCGCCCACCTTCTTGCCGCGCGTGCGCTGGATCCGGTGCCACACCTGGAACGGGCTCACCTCGCCCCAGCGCAGGTACGCCGACAGCCGCGAGGTCGTCATCGCCGCGGGCTCGTCCCGCTGGGCGGCGTAGTCCTCGAGCTCGTGGTGGACGAAGTCCTCGAGGCGCTGCAGGCCGGCGGCCTCGCCGGGTTCGCAGGCCTCGCGGAGGCCGGCCGCCCAGTCGGGCGTCGTCGGCAGCAGCCCCCAGCCGTCGAGGTCGTCCGAGCGCGGCGCGTCGCGCGGGCCGTCGAGCGAGTCCGGCGCGGGGAACGGCTTCCGCGGCTCCTCCCGCTCCTGCGCGGCCTTCCAGAACGGGGTGTAGACGCGGAACGGCTCGCCCTGCTTGTTCGCCACCGTCCACGGCTCGACCAGCAGCGATCCGTGGAAGCTGCGCACGTCGAGGCCGCGGTCGCCGAGGTCCTTCTTGATGGCGGTGTCGACCGCGATCTCCGCGCCGCCGTAGCGCCGGTTCCACAGCACCGCACCCGCGCCGACCTCCCGCACGAGGTCGTCGACGGCATCGGCGGCCTTCCCGCGGCGCAGCACCAGCGGCGATCCGAGCGCCCGGAGCGACTCCCCGAGACGAGACAGGCTCATGTGCAGCCACCAGCGGGCGGCGCCGCCGAGCGGGCGGATCCCGTCGCTCTCCTCATCGAGCACGTACAGCACCACGATGGGCTCGCCCCGCTCGACGGCCGCGTGCAAGGCCGGGTTGTCGGCCACGCGGAGGTCGTCGCGGAGCCACACGATGCTCGGTCCGTGCGCCGCGTCGGCACCCTCCCGGTCGTCGGATCCGCGGTCGGGGGCGTCGTCGTCACTCATGGATCGAGCCTAGGACGGGGCTGCGCGGCCGACCGGCGCGTGGTCGCTTCGCGCAGGGAGCCCGGCGGCACGTAATATCGCACATGGCAGTGCGCGTCCGTCCGGGTCCGACCGCCCACCCGAGACCCGCCGTCGTCGAGAGGCCCATGGACAACCAGAGCGCGCCCCTGCCCCCGCCCGAGCACCCGGGGCGGTCGTCGCGCGACGCCGTCTCTGCGGTCGTCGTGGCGGGCGATGCCGGATCCACCATCGCGGCGACGCTGGCCTCGATCCTCGGGCAGACCATCCCCCCGGAGCGCGTGGTGGTCGTGGTCGCGGGCAGCCGCGACGACACCTTCGCCGTCGCGCGGACCTCCAACGGACGCCACGAGCGCACCCTGCCCGACGGGGGCGTCGCCCGCACGACGGTCACGGTCATCGACCGCGGCCCGCGCGAGAGCTCGCTCCGGTCCGCGTACGGGTTCGCCCTCCGCCTGGTCGGCGACGAGGGTCGCGTGCTGCTCGTGTCGCCGGACGCCGAGCTGGAGCCCGACGTGCTCGAGCTCCTCGCCGCCGCCCTCGACCGGGATCCCGGCGCCCTCTCGGTGTCCGCCTCCCTCGACCAGCGGCCGACCGGATCCCACGGCCCCCTCGCCGGCGCGCTCCGGCTCCTGCAGCGCCACTGGGCCATGGGCGCCGTCGAGACCGGCGCCGACCTCGGCCTCACCGGCCCGGTCCCGCTCGCCCCCGCATCGCTCCTCCGGCTCCCCGAGCGCGACCCCCGGTCGCCGTCGGCCGAGCCGTCGGAGGGGATCCTCACGGCCCTCCTCGCCGGGGATGACCGCTCCGCCCTCGTCCCCGGTGCCCGCGCCCGGGTCGACACCTCCGTCACCTGGGGGATGATGCGCGAGCGACGCGACCGGTGGGGTGCCCACGTCGCCCGGCTGACGCGCGGCGGCTCGCCCGCCGACGTCGGCGACCGGCGTCGCGCCCGCCTGGCGTCCCTGCGCATCGGCGTCGGGCCCGTCCTCCGGTTCGTGGCCTACGCGCTGGTGGCGCTGTACCTGGCCGCCGCGGGGATCCAGGGGATGCTGGAGCCCGCGTGGTGGTGGGCCGTCCCCGTCGTGGTGCGGCTGCCCCTGCACATCCGCACCCTCAGGCGGATCCGCGAACGCACCCTCGCGGACGTGGTCTTCGGTGCGACGTTCCTCCCGCTGGAGGCGGCCGAGGCGGCGTACGGGGTCTCCCGCATCCGCGACGGCCTGCACCGGGTGGCGCACCGCGGCCGCCGCCGCGGACCCGCGGCGGCCGAGACGGTGCCGCCCTTCTCCCGGGTCGATGCCGTCGCCGCCGTCGTCGTGGCCGTGGTCGTCGTCGGCGTCCTCGCCGCGGCCGAGGTCGGCGGCCCCGCTGCGGCCGGCCTCACCACGGCGGTCGGCTGGGCGGCGTGCGTCGTGACCGCCGCCGACCTCGTCATGGCGCTGTTGCGTCTGCTCGTCGCCCACGGCGGGCCGTTCGCCCGGCCGGGTGCGACGGACGGATCCGCGGCCTAGGCCTCGGCGACGCTCCCGCGCAGCTTGTCGGTGAGCGCGCGCAGCGTGTTCAGCTCGTCCGGCGTGAGCGCCCCGCCCACGGTCGAGGCGATGGACTCCATGTGCACGCGCGCGACCGCGCGGAAGGCCGCGTCGCCGGCGTCGGTGAGCCGCACGATGGTGGCCCGCCCGTCGCTCTCGTCTCCGCACTTCACGACCAGGCCCCGCGCCACGAGTCGGTCGATGAGACGGCTGACGCTGGGCTGGGTGAGCAGCACGTGCTGGTTGAGGTCGCGGAGACGGAGGCGACCCTCGGGCTGGCGCGAGATGTTGAACAGCACGTCGTACTCGTTGAACGAGAGCTCGCGGCTGGGGAACTCGGCGCTGAGGCGGCGCATCACGCTCACCTGAGCCCGGAACAGCGACTCCCAGGCCCGCACGGCGTCCGCTGTCTCGCCCACCAGGCCTCCTCGTCCGGTGCGCATCGCGATGGTGATCGGGCGCACGCTGTCGATGGCGAGTCTACTGAGCGGTGCACCGGGGACAGCCCGGGGCGGATCCGCGCCGGACATGACTGAGGGCCGACCCCAGAGGCATGGGGCCGGCCCTCTCCCTTGCACCAGGAGTGTCCTGCAATCACATTCCGTCTCCACCGCCACAGCAAACGGTGGGGACGAGAAGACTGTATAACGATCCCGTAACGCCCCGCTACCCGGAACGGGCCCGATGTGCTGGGAGATCGCCGACAGCTCCGCAAGGGCAGGCTGGGCGCCGGCGGCCGACTCAGAACAGGTCGGGCGACTGCGTGCTCGCGTGGTGGACGGCGACGTCCGCGTGGCGATCGAAGCGGTAGCCGGCGCCGCGCACCGTGCGGACGATCTCCTCGTAGCGGCCGAGCTTGGAGCGCAGGCGGCGGACGTGCACGTCGATGGTCCGCTCGTTCGGCACGTCGTCCCCGTCCGCGGCGGACCACAGCGAGGCGATGAGCTCGGATCGCTCGATCGTGCGTCCCTCGCGGAGCACCAGGTACTGCAGGAGCTCGAACTCCTTGTAGGTGAGCGGGGCGGTCTCGCCGTCGAGGACGACGCGCTTGCGGGACAGGTCGACCGTCACGCCGCCGTCGACGCGCTCGTCGTCCTCGGGCTGCTCGCGGTGCTGGGCGACGGCGGCGGGATCCTGCAGGGCGAGTCGGACCACGTCGATGTCGCGGCCGCCCGCGCCCTCGGGGGCCAGGGCCACGGCGGCGTGCGTCTCGACGCCCGGGGCGAGCTCGGCGGCCAGGCGCTTGAGCGCGGCGACGACGGTGCCGAGGTCGGTGCCGGCGGCGGCCGCCTTGAGCTCGTCGAGCCCGACGTAGATGGCGAAGCCGCGCGCCTCGGTGCCCTCGGGGACGGCGCGGAGGCGGGCCGGGCGGGCGGGTGCGGCAGCCGGCGCGGCGGTGGGGGTCGCGGCGGGCGCGGGCACGGCCTGCGGTCGGCGGAGCGGCGGGGCGAGCGGCGTCGCGGCGCGGAGCACGGGAGCGGCGGGAGCGGAGCGGAGGGAGGTGCGAGCGGGGTCGATGGTCGCGAGAGACATGGCGGGAGTCCTTGTGATGATGCGGGTGCGGCGCAGCTGGAGTGCGCGGGACCTCAGGGGAGTGCGAGACGCCTCAGGGGGCGGATGCGCCGGTGACGGCGGGGAGGGTCGGCGACGGATGCGTCGCGGGACCGCTCAGGCGAAGGCGGCGGCTCAGGCCGACATTCGACAGGACATCGCGACACGGCCGGGCATCATCATGCCGGCGACTCCCGAGGCCTCGGAGGAGGTCAGGACGTGCGCGTTCAGAGTCATGGGGAGAGCTTGCACGGATCCGTGCGCCCGTGTCAACAGGAGCGGCCGGAATCGTGCGGGACGCGCAGGAATCGTGCGTGCGCGGACAGCGGCGCCCGTCTCCTCGGGGAGGCGGGCGCCGGATGCGGCGAGGGCGCGGGTCAGTGCGCGGCGGTGCCGTACAGCCGGTCGCCCGCGTCGCCGAGGCCCGGGATGATGTAGCCCACCTCGTCGAGCTTCTCGTCGAGCGCCCCGAGCACGATGGTGACCTCCCGGCCGGCGGTCGCCTCCTCGACGGCCTTCAGGCCCTCCGGCGCGGCGATGAGGCAGATGCAGGTGACGTCGACGGCGCCGCGATCGAAGAGGTACTCGATGGCGGCGATGAGGGATCCGCCCGTCGCGAGCATCGGGTCGACCACGAAGCACTGGCGGTTGGAGAGGTCGGTGGGGAGGCGCTCGGCGTAGATGTCGGGCTGCAGCGTCTCCTCGTTGCGCACCATGCCGAGGAAGCCGACCTCGGCGCTGGGCATGAGGCGCATCAGGCCGTCGAGCATGCCGAGGCCGGCGCGGAGGATGGGGACGACCAGCGGCTTCGGGTCGCTGAGGGTGAGGCCCTCAGCGGGCGCGACCGGGGTCTGCACCGTGATCGTCTCGACCCGGACGTCGCGCGTGGCCTCGTACGCGAGCAGCGTGACGAGCTCGTCGGCCAGGCTGCGGAACACGGGGGAGGGGGTGGTGCGGTCCCGCAGCGCCGTCAGCTTGTGCGTGATGAGCGGGTGGTCGGCTACGTGGACTCGCATAGGCTCCATTCAACCAGCAAGGGGGATCGCGATTGGACCTGCCCGTCCCCGGCGACTACGAGCGCTGGATGGCCGTCGCGCTCGAGGAGGCCCGGGCCTGCGCGGCCACAGCCGACGTCCCCGTGGGCGCGATCGTGGTGGACGCGGCGGGGGTCGTCGTCGGGCGCGGGCGGAACGAGCGCGAGGCGCACCAGGACCCGACCGCGCACGCCGAGGTCGAGGCGCTTCGCGACGCCGCCCGCACGACGGGCGACCGGCACCTCGTGGGCACCACGCTCGTGGTCACGCTCGAGCCGTGCGTGATGTGCGCGGGCGCGATCCTCGCGGCCCGGGTGCCGCGCGTCGTGTTCGGCGCGTGGGACGAGAAGGCGGGCGCGGCCGGATCCCTGTACGACGTGCTGCGCGACCGCCGGCTGCCGCACCGCGCGGAGGTGTTCGCGGGCGTGCGTGCGGCCGAGTGCGCGGATCTCCTCGACGGCTTCTTCGCGGAGCGTCGCGCCGACGCCTGATCCGGCGTCCGTGCGGCCATCCTCGGCGTCCGCCCCTCGCGGGCGGAGGAGGAGCCGCGCACGGCTCCCGAGGTCAGCCCGCGCAGCCGGCGCAGATGGTGCCCTGATGCGGCGGGCGCTGCTGGTGGTTCCGCCCCCCGCTCCGTGGGTCCGTCGTCCGCGCATGCCGGCGCTCCTGCGCCGTGAGATCCCCGGCGGCGCGCTCCACGGTCACGTGCGCGGGGGAGCCGGTCGGCGCGTGCCGGGTGTCGGCCTGGGCGGGGCCGGTCGCCGTGAGGGCCAGTCCCAGGGCGAGCGTCGCCGCCGCTGCCGCGGCCTTCATCCCATGCGTCATCTTCGATCTCCGCTGTCGGCCGCGCCCCGAGCGGCGTGCTCGAGCGTCCACGACGTGCGGGCATCTCCGCGGCGCCGTCTGGCGAGGGCGGATCAGCGCGTCGCGACCCGCACGTCGGGCTCGAGGTAGATGACGCGGGCGACCGGCACGGCCTCGCGCACGCGGCGCTCGATCGCGTCGATCCCCGCGGCCACGTCGCCGAGCGAGCTGGTGGCGGGCATCGCGATCTTGGCGGCGACGAGGAGCTCGTCGGGGCCGAGGTAGAGCGTCTTCATGTGGATGATCGACTCGGCCTCGTGGCCGGCGGTGATGGCCGCGCGGATGGCGGCGAGGTCCGGCTTCGAGGCGCCCTCGCCGACGAGGAGGCTGCTCATCTCGACCCCGAGGATCACGGCGACCGCCACCAGCAGCACGCCGATGAGGAGGGTGCCGATGCCGTCGTAGATCCCGTCGCCCGTGAGGATCGAGGCCGTCACGCCGAGCAGCGCGAACACGAGGCCGGAGAGCGCGGCCGTGTCCTCGAGCAGCAGCACGGGGAGCTCCGGGCTCTTCGCGCGGCGCACGAACTGCACCCACGTCTGCGTCCCGCGGAGCGGGTTCGACTCCTTGATCGCGGTGCGCAGCGAGAACGACTCGAGGCCGATCGCGATGAGCAGCACGACGATCGGCAGCCACGGCACGTCGAGCGGCTCCGGGTGCTCGATCTTGTGGATGCCCTCGTAGAGCGAGTACACGCCGCCGACCGAGAACAGGATGATCGAGACGATGAACGCGTAGACGTAGCGCACGCGCCCGTAGCCGAACGGGTGCTCCTCGTCCGCGAGGCGCTTCGCGCGCTTGCCGCCGATGAGCAGCAGGATCTGGTTGCCGGAGTCGGCGAGCGAGTGGACGCCCTCGGCGAGCATCGAGGAGGAGCCCGAGAAGAACGCGGCGACGAACTTCGTGATCGCGATGCCGACGTTCGCGGCGAGGGCGGCGAGGATCGCCTTGCTGCCGTGGGATTCGCTCAAGGCCGGACCTCCTCGACCGGCGAGGCGGCTCGGGCCGCCCGGGCGCGCATGCCCCGGTCGACTCAGCCTAGCCACGCACCCGGGCGGCCGACCGCCCCGATGGGGCGACGCCCGGTCCCTAGGATCGGGGCATGCCCGACGCCTCCCGCCCCGCCCCGTCCGCTCCCGCCGAGGTCGTCCGCCTCCCGTCGCTCGCGATGCTCGGCACCGGATCCATGAACGGCGCCATCCTCGGCGGCCTGCTTCAGCCGGGCGTCGAGGTCGACGGCGACGTGCGCGTGACCACCCGCTCGGCGGCCAGCGCGGCGGCGCTCGGCGAGCGCGACGGCGTGCGGGCGTCGAGCGTCGAGGAGGACGCCGACGCGAACCGGCGCGCGGTCCGCGGCGCGCGCGTCGTGGTCGTGGGCGTGAAGCCGCACATGGTGCCCGACCTGCTGGGCGAGATCGCGGGCGACCTGGAACCCGGCGCGCTCGTGATCAGCGTCGCGGCCGGCGTGACGATCGCCACCTTCGAGGCGCTGCTGCCCACGCACGTGGCCGTGCTGCGCTCGATGCCGAACACGCCGTCGCTCGTCGGCCGCGGGGTCACGGGGCTCGCCGCGGGCACCCGCTCGAGCGCCGACGACCTGGCGCTCGCCCGCGCGGTGTTCGCGACGGTCGGCGACGTGGTTGAGGTGCCCGAGGACCGCATCGACGCGCTCAGCACGATCTCCGGATCCGGCCCCGCCTACGTCTTCCTGCTCATCGAGGAGCTGACCCGCACGGCCGAGGCGAAGGGCTTCAGCCCGGACGAGGCGCGGGTGCTCGTGCAGGGCACCTTCCGGGGCGCGGTGGAGCTGCTCGCCGCGTCGGACGCGGATCCCGCCGAGCTCCGCCGCCGGGTCACGAGCCCGAAGGGCACGACCGAGCGGGCCGTCGAGGTGCTGCAGGCGGCGGATCTGTCGGGCCTGTTCGACCGCGCGACCGACGCCGCGCTCGCCCGGGCCCGGGAGCTCGCGGCCGGCTGACGCGAGCGGCGCCCGCGCCCGCGGATCAGGACAGCGAGGCGAACCGCTCGATGTCGGCCGAGGTGCCCGACACGATGATGAGATCGTGGTTCGACACCAGCGTCTCCGAGGTGGCGTAGGTGAACGGCTTGCCGGGCGTCTTCACGCCGACCACCGTGATCCGGTGCTTCCTCCGCACGGCCGACTCCAGCAGAGTCATGCCGCGGATGGGCTTCGGCGGGTACATCTTGGCGAGCACGAAGTCGTCGTCGAACTCGATGAAGTCGAGCATCCGCCCGGACACGAGGTGCGCGACGCGCTCGCCCGCCTCCGCCTCCGGGTAGATGACGTGGTTCGCGCCGATGCGCTCCAGGATCTTGCCGTGCGACTGGCTGATGGCCTTGGCCCAGATCTGCGGGATCTTGAGGTCCACGAGGTTCGCCGTGATGAGCACGCTCGCCTCGATGGACGAGCCCACCGCCACGACCGCGATCGAGAAGTCCTTGGCACCCAGCTGCTGCAGCGCCTCGATGTTGCGCGCGTCGGCCTGCACGGCGTGCGTGACCCGGTCGGACCACTTCTGCACGAGGCCCTCGCTCGCGTCGATGGCGAGCACCTCGCGGTCGAGGCGCGCGAGCTGCCCGGCGGTCGCGGCGCCGAAGCGGCCGAGCCCGATCACGAGCACGGGGGCGTTGTGGGGGATGCGTTCGCCCATGGTGGGCCTCTCTGATCGGGTCTCGCGGTGGTCGTGTCGTGCGGGGTGCCGGCTCAGCCGACGATCGGCCGCTCCTCGGAGCGCTGGAAGAGCTGCCGGCGGGTGCTCGCGGCGAGCGCCGCCGCGAGGGTCACCGTGCCGACGCGCCCCAGGAACATGGTGGCCGCGAGCACGTACTTCGCGGGATCCGACGCCTCGGCCGTGAAGCCCGTGCTGAGCCCCGAGGTGGCGAACGCGCTGATGGCGTCGAAGAGCACGTAGTCGAGGCGCTCGCCGGAGATCTGCAGCAGCACGATGCTGCTGAGCGCCACGGTCGTCGCGCCCCAGAGCACGATGCTCACCGCGAGGCGGAGCACGTCGCTCGGGATGCGGCGCTCGAACACCTCCATCGACTCGCTGCCACGGGCCTCCGCGAACGCCGCGAGGAACAGGATCGCGAGGGTCGTGACCTTGATGCCGCCGGCCGTGGACGCGGATCCGCCGCCGATGAACATGAGCATGTCGGTGACCAGCAGGCTCGCGTTGCCGAAGTCGGCCATGTTCAACGTGGAGAAGCCGCCGGAGCGCGTCATCACCGAGAGGAAGAGCGCCTGGAAGCCGTGCTGCACCGGATCCATGAGCGCGAACGTCTTCGTGTTGTCCCACTCCAGCACGACGTACGCGAGCGTGCCGAGCACGATGAGGATCAGCGACGTCCAGAGCGTGAGCTTGACGTGCACGGAGAACCGCCGGGGCTTCCGCCAGCCGCGGTACACGGCGTAGATCACGGGGAAGCCGATGCTGCCGAGGAAGACGCCGATCATGAGCAGGCTGAGGAACCAGTAGTCCTGGTGGTAGAGCTCGAAGCCGGCCTCGCTGAAGACGAAGCCCGTGTTCGTGAACGCCATGAGCGAGTAGTAGAAGGAGTCGAGCGCGGCCTGGCCGACGGGGATGCCCTCCAGCAGGATCCGCGGGAACAGCAGCGCGGCGATGGACAGCTCGATGACGAGAGCGCTGATCGCGACCGTGAGCAGCAGCGTGCCGATCTCGCCGAGCTTCACAGCCTGGCCCTCGGCCACGGGTCCGTGGTGGATGCGCAGCGGGTTGCTGTCGCTCGCCGCCATGAGCCGCGCCTTGAGCCCGAGGCGGCGCGACACGATGAGGCCCATGATCGACGCGAGCGTGAGCACGCCGATGCCGCCGATCTGCACGCCGAGCGCGATGAAGGCGTGGCCGAGCGGGGTCCAGTACGTCGCCATGTCGACGGTCGCGAGGCCGGTGACGCAGATGGCGGAGACGGCCGTGAAGAGCGCGTCGGCGAAGGGCGCGGTGTCACCCGTGGAGGTCATGCCGGGGAGCATGAGGATCGTCGTGAGCGTGAGCACGAGCGCCGCGAAGATGAGGATCGCGAAGCGGGCGGGCGTGGAGTGCGCGAAGTAGTCGAGGAAGTCGCGGATGCGCCCGAGGAGGGGACGCCCGTGATCCGGCCTGACGCGCATGGTCCCCTGTCCGCTTCCGGGGCGCTGCGCCCCGGATCGCCATGGTACTGCGAGCGCGCGACGGAATAGCCTTCGGGGATGGCTGACATCTTCGACGTCGTGGGGGATCCCACCCGGCGCGACCTCCTCCGCGTGCTGCTCGACCGACGCGCGGTGCCCGAGGCGCCGACCGGGGAGATCAGCGTCTCGGAGCTCGTGCAGACCCTCGGGATCAGCCAGCCGACCGTGTCGAAGCACCTGCGGGTGCTGCGCGACATCGGCCTCGTCTCCGTGCGCGAGGAGGGGCAGCACCGCTACTACCGGCTGGAGCCGGCCCCGCTCGAGGCGCTGGACGCGTGGGTCGCGCCCTTCGTCGACGACGGCCGGAACGAGCCGGCCGACGACGCGCACGCGGATCCCGACACGGGGCTGCTCGGCGGCGGCCTGTCCGCGGACCCCGACGCAGGCGAAGACGGCGACCCGGCCGGCTACCCGTTCGCCGCGTCCCTCGGCCGGATCTGGGCCGACACCCGCTACCAGGCGGCCGCCGCCGTGCACGACGCCACGCGCGTCGCGGGCTCGGCGGGCCACGCGTCGCTCGGCCGGCTGCGCGGGCGGAAGCCGGGGAACGCGCGGGACGCGTGATGCAGGATGTGACACGATGGACACGCGTCCATCCGGACCCCTAGAATCGCGCACCAGCGCCCGCATCGCGGGGGCCATGAGGTTCGTGAGCCGGTCACGCAGAACGAGGAGTCGATCCGCCCATGTCGCGTGACCTGTCCGACGTCCGATTCCTCACGGTGGCCGAGGTGGCCGAGATGATGCGCGTCTCCAAGATGACCGTCTACCGCCTGGTGCACTCGGGCGACCTGCCCGCCATCCGCTTCGGCCGCTCGTTCCGCGTGCCCGAGTCCGCCGTGCTCGCCGCGATCGACCCGTCGAACGCGCTCCCCGGCCAGCCCGGCGAGGCGTCGCGTCACTCCGGCATGTCGGATGTCGGCTAGACTCCTCTGAGGCTATTTTCCGCGGGTCACCAGAACCCGCGTGTTCCGTCCGGCAACAGATGAGGTGCCCCTATGGGTTCAGTGATCAAGAAGCGTCGCAAGCGCATGGCGAAGAAGAAGCACCGCAAGCTGCTTCGCAAGACGCGCCACCAGCGCCGCAACAAGAAGTAGAGCGGACGCGTCCACGAGGGCGCAGGACGTGATGGAGAGGACGCCGACCCGGCGACGGGGCGGCGTCCTCTCCGTGCGTGCGGGGTGCGCGGCCGGCCGGCGTCCGGCGCGGGGCCTCCGGCGGATCAGCGCCCGGCGGATCCGTCCGCCGACGCGGCCTCGCGGCGCACGCGCTTGCGGGCGTCGCGGATGCTCTGGCGTCGGAGCCGCATCGACGGCCAGCCGGATCCGCGCGCGTGCGCCGCGAGCGCCTGGTCCGGGTTCACGACGACCGGGTGCCCGACGAGCGAGAGCAGCGGGATGTCGTGCCGCGAGTCGGAGTACGCCCAGCACTCGGCGGCGTCCGCGCCCGTCCGCGCGAGGAGGCCGCGCGCGGCGGCGGCCTTGTGCGCGCCGTGCAGGAACTCGCCCTCGAGGCGACCCGTGTACGCGCCGTCGCGCACCTCGAGCGCGCTGCCCAGCGCGCCCGTGAGGCCGAGCCGGCGGGCGATCACGTCGGCGAGGAACGACGGCGACGCCGTGACCAGCCAGACCTGGTGGCCCTTCGCGAGATGCTCCTGCGCGAGGCCGAGCGTCTCCGGCCAGACCATGGGCGCGGTGTGCCGCTCGTAGATCTCGTCCGCGAGCACGGCCATGTCGGCCACCGTGACGCCGGTCACGACCTCGAGGCCGCGGGTGCGGGCCGACGCGAGGTGCCGGTCGTTCTCGCCCCGCGCCTTGAAGCGCGCGTGCTTCCATCCCGCGCCCACGATGTCGCGCGTCGTGAGGAGGCCGGCCGAGCGGAGGCCGCGCACGAGGTGGAAGGCGCTCGCGCCGTGGATGAGGGTGTTGTCCACGTCGAAGAACGCGAGGATCGGGGTGCCCGCCTGCTCGACCATGATCGGCTCAGCGTAGGCGACGCTCCTGGGCCGGGGCGCCGGGGCTGTGGGCGGATGCGCTCGCCTACGCTGGGCGGATGAGCGCAACGGTCCTCACCCTCGTCGGCAAGCCCGGCTGCCACCTCTGCGACGACGCGCGCGACGTCGTGACCGGCGTGCTCGGCGGCCTCGACCCCGCGCGCGCGGCCGAGGTGACCCTGGAGGAGCGCAGCATCCTCGACGACCGGGCGCTCGCCGACCGGTACGCGGAGGAGATCCCGGTGCTCCTCATCGACGGCCGCGTGCACAACTACTGGCGCATCGACGCCGACCGGCTGCGGCGGGCGCTCGACGCGCGCTGACCCGGGACCGGGACCGGGACCGGGACCGGGACCGGGACCGGGACCGGGCGCTGCCGACCGCGGATAGGGTCGGAGCATGACCCTCCGCCACGTCGTCTCCTGGAAGCTCGCCGACCGCGATCCCGCCGCCCTCGACCGCGACGCCGCGCGCGTCACGGAGGCGCTCGGGACGCTGCCCGGCCTCGTGCCCGGGATCCGCTCGTTCCAGCTGGGGCGCGACGTGGTCGGATCCGCGCGCAGCCACGACGTCGTGCTCATCGCCGACTTCGACGACCGGGCCGCGCTCGAGGCGTACGACGTGCACCCGGAGCACCAGCGCGTCGCCGCGTTCGTGCGGGGCCTCGTGGCGTCGGCGGCGTCGGTCGACTTCGAGGTCTGACGTCGCCGGCGAGGCGGCGTCGCCCGCGCCCCGACGGCGCGTGACGCTCGCGCAGGTGGCCGAGCGCGCCGGGGTCTCGCGCTCCGCGGTGTCGTTCGCGCTCACCGGGCGGACGGACCAGCGGCTCTCCATCGAGACGATCGCGCGGATCCGGGACGCGGCCGACGAGCTCGGCTACCGACCGAACATGACGGCCAGGACGCTGCGCACGGGCCGCTCGGGCACCGTGGCGCTCGTCTCGGACTTCGTGAGCAGCACGTCGCACGCGAACTCGATGGTGCGCGGGGCTCTCGACGCGCTGCGGGAGCGCGACACGATCCTCTTCACCGTCGACACGCAGGGCGACGACCTGCAGGAGGAGCAGCTGCTCGAGAGCCTGCTCGGCCGGACCATCGACGGGGTGCTCTACGCGTCGATGTTCACGCGCGTCGTGCGGACGCCCGCGCTGCTCGACCAGGTGCCCCACGTGCTGCTCAACTGCGTGCCCGAGTCGGGCGCCGCCCACGCCGTGGTGCCGGACGAGGAGGCCGCGGGATCCGACGCCGCGCGGGCGCTCCTCGAGCGGGGCCACCTCGAGCGGATCTGGTTCGTGGGCGGCCTCCCCGCCGGCATGACCGGCGGGCCCGCGTGGCGCGGCTGGGCGCCGGTCGCGCTCGCCGAGCGGCTGGCGGGGGTCCGCCGCGCGCTCGCCGAGGCGGGGGTCGCGCTCGCCGGCGTGCAGGAGGTGGCGCGCGACTGGGACATCGACGACGGGCGCGACGCCGTCGCCCGGCTGCTCGCGACGGGTGCCCGCCCGAGCGCCCTGGTCTGCGCGAACGACGCCGTGGCCGCGGGCGCCTACCAGGCGCTGCACCGCGCCGGGCTCCGCGTGCCGGAGGACGTCTCGGTGGTCGCGTTCGACGGCAGCGCGATCAGCCGCGCGCTGGATCCGCCCCTCGCCTCCGTCGCGCTGCCCCAGCTCGAGCTCGGCCGCCTCGCCGTCGAGCTGCTCTTCGACCGCTCGGCGGAGCCCGCCGTGCACCGCGTGCCGATGGCGCTGGTGCCGGGTGGGTCGATCGGCCCGGCGCGCTGAGGCGTCCTCCGTGGATCCCCGGCCGGATCTCGGCTAGAACGTTGTAGCATCCTGTCCGCGCGTCCGGTGCCCGACCGGGTCGCGATCTCACGACGCATACGAAGGAGTATGGGATGACTGCTGTCGATGGAGCCCTCAGGGGCCCGAACGCCTGGTGGGTGGGCTTCGTGTGCGGGATGGCGACGTTCGTCGACGCCGCCGCCACGACGGGCGTGGGCATCGCGCTCGTGCTCTTCCTCGCGCCGCCCACGGGAGGGCCAGGACTCCAGGGCGCGGAGGTCGGCTACCTCACGGCCGTGCTCACCGCCGGGGTCGCGGCCGGCTCCCTCCTCGGCGGCTGGGCGGGCGACCGGTTCGGCCGGCGCCGCGTCTTCCTGGTCACGATGACGCTCATCGTCATCGGGTCGGCCACGCCGTTCCTCGGCGTCTCGTTCGCGGCGCTGCTGCCCGGGATCGCGCTCATCGGCCTCGGCGTGGGCGCGGACCTGCCGGTGGCGCTCGCGACGATCTCGGAGGCGGCGACCGATCGGAACCGCGGCAAGATCCTCGTGTTCTCGAACCTGCTGGGCGGCTTCGGGATCCTGCTGGCCGTCGTCATCGGGATCGCGTTCGGCCAGGCCGGTCCCACCGGCGGCCACGTGATGTTCGGCGCGTTCGGCGTCGTCGGCGTCCTCGTGCTGCTGATGCGCGCGACCATCCCCGAGTCGGCGTCGTGGCTCGTCGCGCGGGCCGAGCGGGCGGACGGCGCGCGCACCGTGCGGGCGCAGCGGGGGCGGATCCGCGACCTCGGTCGGCCCGCGTACCGCCGGCCCTTCGTGACGCTGCTCGTGTACTACACGCTCGCCTCGCTCGCGATCAGCGTGGCGGGCAGCTTCGGCACGTACGTCGCCGTGAGCGTCGCCGGCGTCCCGGTGGACGAGTACCAGTCGTGGACGATCCTCGCGATGCCGGCCGCGGTCCTCGGCGCGCTGTGGTTCATGTCGGTCGCGGACACGCGGTTCCGCATGCCGTACTTCGTGATCGGGTCCGTCGTCGTGGTCGCGTCGAACCTCATCCCGGTGATCCTGGGCTTCAGCCTGCCGACGCTCGTCGTCTCGGTGGTGCTCTCGACGTTCGCGGGGGCGTTCTGCTTCGAGACGATCATGAAGGTCTGGACGCAGGAGTCGTTCCCGACCCTGCTCCGGTCGACCGCGCAGGGCACCGTGTACGGGGTGGCGCGCTTCGCCACGGCGGGGCTCAACGCCGTGACGCCCGCGCTCCTCGCGCTGAACCCGCAGGGCGTCTACGTCGGGGTGTCGGTGCTCGCGGCGGCGGGCTTCCTGATCGGCTGGATCGGGTTCCACCGCACGCGCGGCACGGCCTTCGACGTGGAGGACGAGCAGGTGCCCGCGACCGCGTCGGTGCGGACCGTCGAGGTGGCGGCGTGAGCGGCGGCGGCGTGCGCGGCGCGGGCGTCATGCGGATCCGGCCGTTCGAGGCGCGCGTGCGCGGGCTGGCGCTCCGGGGATCCCAGCACCTGGCGGAGGGGGAGGGGCCGCGGCCCACGGCGGTGCTGATGCACGGCTTCGGCGGGTCGCGCGTGGAGACGACCGGTGTGTTCGTCGCCCTCGCCCGGCGGCTCGCGGCGGCGGGGATCGGCGTCGTCGCCTACGACCGCGCGGGCCACGGGGAGAGCGACGGGGAGTTCCTCGACACGACCGTCACCGGCGACGTGGCCGACGCCCGGCGCGTCCTCGACGCCGTCCGCGCGCTGCCCGAGGTGGACGACGGCGACGTGCACCTCGTCGGCATGAGCCTCGGCGCGGTCGTGGCCTCGGTGGTCGCGGCGGAGGAGGGCGCGAGGATCCGGTCGCTCGCGATGTGGTCGACGGCCGCCGTGTTCGTCGACGACATCCGGGCCGGCACGATCCAGGGCCGTTCGCTCGCGTCCCTCGACGCGGACGGGTGGTTCGACTTCGCCGGGATGCGGATGGGCCCGGCGATGCGCGACGACGCGCTCGGCTTCGACCCGTACGCGCGGGCGGCCGGCTACCGGGGTCCCGCGCTGCTCCTCCACGGCACGGACGACTTCGTGCCGGTCGAGTACGCCCGGCGGTACGCCGCCCCCGAGGTGCTCGGCGACCGCGCCGAGCTCGTGGTGGTGGAGGGCGCGGACCACGGCTGGGCGCAGCTGCCGCAGCGCGACGAGGTGATCGCGCGGACGGTCGGCTTCGTGCGCGCGCACGCGGCGGGCGGGGACGCGTGAGCGCGGGCGGTGAGGTCGTCGAGCTGGACGGCGGGTCCGTCCGCGTCCACGGGCACCTCGCCCTGACGCCGGTGCCGGGCGGCGTGCGGCCGATCCGGCTGCCCGAGTCCGCGTGGCGCGACTTCCCGCCGGCGGGCGAGCTGCTGCGGGCGCAGGTGTCGACGGCGGCCGGGGTGCGGATCCGGTTCACGACCGCGGCGGACGAGGTGCGGCTGCGGGTGCGCTGCACGCGCATCCACTTCGACGAGCTGCCGGGGCCGCGCAACACGTTCGTCGCGGAGGTCGACGGCGTCGACCTGCCGCCCGTCCCGGCGCCGGTGGACGTCGTGCGCCGGATCACGCCGTCGGGCGACGCGGCCGAGGAGACGGCGGTCGGGGGTGGCGACGCGTCCGAGGTCGTGCTCCGCGGGCTCGGGCGCGGGCCGTCGACCGTGACCGTGTGGCTGCCGCAGGGGATGCTCGTGGACCTCGTCGGGATCGATGCCGGCGCGCCCGTGCGGGCCGCGGACCCGCTCGGGCTGCCGCGCTGGATCCACCACGGCAGCTCCATCAGCCACTGCGTCGAGGCGCCGGATCCGACGGGCGCGTGGCCCGTCGTCGCCGCGCGGAAGGCGGGCCTCGACCTCGTGGCCCTCGGCTTCGGCGGCCAGTGCATGCTCGACCCGTTCGTCGCGGACGCCATCGCGGCGGAGCCCGCCGACGTGATCTCGCTGAGCGTCGGCATCAACATCGTGGGCGCCCGGTCGATGGACCAGCGCACCTTCGTGCCCGCGCTGCACGGCTTCCTCGACCGCGTGCGACGCGGCCACCCGGACACGCCGATCGTGCTCGCCTCCTCGATCCTCTGGCCGGGCAGCGAGCACGTGCCCGGGCCCCCCGGCGTCGAGTTCCTGGACGACGGATCCGTGCGCTGCTTCGCGGCGGGCGACCCCGCCGACGTGCCGCGCGGGGCGCTCACGCTCGCGGAGTCGCGCCGGCACGTGGCGCACGTCGCGCGCGTGCGCGGTGAGGCGGGCGAGCGGATCGCGCACCTCGACGGCCTCGCGCTCTACGGGCCCGACGACCTCCCGCGGTTCGCGCTGCCGGACGGGCTGCATCCGGACGCGGGGCTCTACGCGGAGATGGGGGAGCGCTGGGTGACGCGCGTCTTCGCGGACGGCGGCCTGGTGCCGCGGGCGGGGCTCGGCGCGGTCGGGCGGCCCGCGGCGGGTCGTCCCTAGCCGCGCGCCGGAGCCGGCGACGCGTCCACCTGCCGCCGCCGCCCGCGCAGCACGGCCGCGGCGAGGAAGGCGACCGCGAGGACGATCTCGAGGGTCCAGTAGACCGGGCTGGTGGTGGCCGCGACGACGGTGAGCCCGAAGATCCCCTCCGCGACGAGCACGATGCTGAGCACGGCGACGCCCGCGATCGTCCACCCGCGCGACGCGTGCCGCACGAGCGCCGCGGCCAGGCCGATGACGGGGCCGGCGACCAGGCCGATCGGGATCCACATGGAGGAGAACGGGTCCGCGAAGAAGTACCCGCGCCACAGGCTCACGACCCCGTACGCCTCCACCATCGCGACGAAGGAGACGGCACCGAGCACGGCGCCGAGCAGCGGGCGCGCGCGGGAGAGCCACACGCCGAGGAAGGCGAGCATGCTCCAGCCGCCGGCCGAGTTGGCGAGCGAGCTCATCCACTCCGGGAGGAAGCCCTGCGCGGGGCTGGTGAGCCCGCCCACGACGAGGCTGAAGGCGAGGACGACGACCGTGGCGCGGAGCCCGGCCCGCAGGATCGCGCGCGCGGGCCGCCGCGAGGACGAGCGGGAAGGTCGGGCGGCGGCGGCAGCGGCACATGTGCGTCCGGCGGACGCGTCGGGTCGGGTCATGGCCTCACCCTCGCAGCGGTCCAGGGCCGGGTCGTCGGCCGAGCGGCCCATCCGCGTACGCGCTGGGATGCAGATGACGTCAGCCGCGCGGCCGGGCCTCGTCGAGGATCCGCACGGCCTCGTCGGCAGGGATGGTCCACGTGATGGTCGCCGTCACGCGCGCGACGCTGTCGCCGGAGACGCTGGTGCTCGCGAAGTCGACCTGCACGTCGCGCACCTCCCGGCCGAGGACGGTCGCGGACTCGGCGGCGGCGATGATCGCGTCGTCGTCGTAGGGCAGATTCGTGAGGGCCATGGGCGTCCTTATGGTGCGGGGCGGGCGTGGTCGGAGGGGCGCGGACGCGCGGGGAGCGTCCGGGCGGGCGGCGTCAGTCGGCGGGCGGCTCGGCGTGCGCGGCCGAGCCGTAGGGCGGCTCCGGCACCAGGTGCAGCCCGGATCCGGTGTTCGCGCTGTCCATGAGCAGGTCCACCCAGGCGGGGTTGATGGCGGGGACCCGGCTGCCCGAGAACCGGAAGTGCAGCGGGAGCTCGGGGGCGACCCACACCGTGCTGCGCCCGTCGCCCTCCGACGCCGGGTACTTCCACGAGAACGCGAAGCTCTCCCGGCGGCGGAGCTTGTTCAGCATCACGATCTGCAGGTGCGCGAGCGCGCGGTCGTCGATGGTGGTGCGGGTGGTGCTGTCGAAGATCAGCTGGCCCATGCCCTGCCCTCCTCCGTGTCCCGTCCTGGGTCCCCGTCGAGGGCGCGGATCCTGCGGATCCCGCAGCGTCGACGTCTCGGCGACCCGCGGGTGAGGACATCGAGTGATGATGCAGATATTACGGCAACAGAGGAAACACAGATCCGCCGGGCGGTCGACCGGTCGCCGGGCGGATCCCTACCGAGCGCCCGCGTCGAGCCAGGCGAGCGCTGCGCGCGCCACCTCGCGCGGGGTGCGGTCGTCGGTCGCGATCGTCGTCCCGTCGAGGCCGGACGCCCCGAGCCGCGCGGCGAGATCCGCGTGGCGGGCCAGGTGCCAGTCGCGCGCGGCACGCCGGTCGTCGTCGTAGCGGGAGCGCAGGCGCGCCTCGACGACCGCGGGCGACGCGGTCAGGAGCACGCACCGCACGTCGATCCCGAGGGCATCGCGGTACCGGTCGAGGTCGGCGCGCTCCGCGACCACCCCGCTGACCACGAGCTGCCGCGGCCCCGCCTCCTGGAACAGCGCCCACGTGGCGGCCATGGCCCGCGCCTCTACGAGGACGTTCTCCGGATCCCACGACGCGGGAGGCCACGACCGGTGGAACCAGTCGACGTCCATCAGGCTGAACGGCCGCCCGGCCTCGGCGAGCAGGTCGCCGATGCGCTCGAGCACGGCGCTCTTGCCGACGCCGTATGTGCCGTTCAGGAGGAGGGCGGGCGGGGATCCGGCGTCGACGGGCATGCGTCGATCCTGCCCGTGCCGGCGCGCGGGGGCGGCCGGCATCAGGTCGTCAGCTGCAGGACCCGCCGGGCCGCGATCGAGTCGAACGCCGCATGCACCTCGTGCAGCGCGGTCGCCCGCGCGGCGTCATCGAGGTGCGCCGGGCCGTACGTCACGACGGGCTCGAGGACGTCGTATCCCACGAAGCGCAGGGTGCCGTGGTGGATCGGGAACAGCAGCGCGTCGAGGTCGCCGAACCGCGATCCGGGGCCGAACGACCCGGGTGAGCCTCCCGTCGTGATGAGGAGCACGGCGCGTCGACCGACGAGGGCGGCCTCGTCGAACAGCCCGTGGTCGCCGCCGAAGACCGCGCCCATGACGAGGACCCGGTCGAGCCAGCCCTTGAGGATCGCCGGGACGGAGAACCACCAGAGCGGGAACGACAGCACGAGCAGGTCGGCCGCGAGGAGCGCGTCGAGCTGCCCGGCGACCGCGGGATCGAGCCGCCCGTCGCGGACGGCGGCCATCTGCTCGGCCTGCGGCTTGAAGCGCCCCTCGGCGTCGGGGAACTGGGCCCGCGCGAGCACCGGATCCCAGCCGGCCTCGTGCAGGTCGACGACCGTGACCGCGCAGCCCCGGGAGGCGAGGGCGCGTTCCGCCTCCCGCATCTGCGCCGTCGCGAACGACAGGGGCTCGGGGTGCGCGTGCACGATCAGGGCGGTGCGGGGGCTGTCGCGTGTCGTCATGGGATCACCATATCGACACATCGAAGATCATCGATGCGTAGGGTCGGGCTCAGATGACGTCGCCCAGCCCGCCCACGAGCTCGGCGATCCTCTCCTCGTCCCGCCGGTAGTGCGTGTACTTGCCGATCCGGCTCGAGGTCACGAGCCCCGCGCCCTCGAGCGCCGCCATGTAGGAGGAGACCGTCGACTGCGCAAGGCCCGACTTGAGCTGGATGTGGGTGACGCAGACGCCGTGCTCGCGCCGGTCGGCGATCGGCGCGTAGTCGGCGAACTCGCCCTCGGGATCGCGCAGCCACCGCATGATGCGCAGCCGCACGGGGTTCGCGAGGACCTTGAACACCTCGACGGCGTCGTCGTCGGCGTCGGGTCGGAAGCGGGGCACGCCCCATCCTCTCGCGGCGGGCGCGCCGCTACCGCGCGTTGGAGCAGGTCTCGGCCGCGGCCGTCTGCCCCGTCGCGTTCGAGGGCAGCACGGCTACGGGCGACGGATCCGCGGTCGGGGTCCCGGGATCCGCCGGCGCCGCATCCGCGGGCGGGGCCTCGACACCCGCGCCCGTGCTGTCGGGCGCGAGCGAGAAGTCCGCGTCGTCGGCGATGAGCTGCATCATCTGCGTCCCGCCCTGCACGTCCTGGGCGACCCGGCCGCTCTCGAGCCGGGTGCTCGGGTACTGCACGAACACGAACCTGTCGAGCGGGATCCCCGTCAGCGTCAGCGCGAGGGACGCGATCGCGGTCGGGTCGTCCAGGGACGTCGACAGGCTCATGTTCTCGACGGCCGCGCGGGCGATGCCGTAGAGCTTCGCGGGGTTCGTCAAGGTGTCGGTGCTCGTGATCGTGAGGACGAGGGCGCTGAGGAACACCTGCTGGTTGCTGATCCGGTCGATGTCGCTGTTGTCGCCGATGCCGTAGCGGGTGCGGAGGAACTGCACGGCGGTCTCGCCCTGGAGCGGCTGCGGGCCGGCGCCGAGGTCCAGGTCGGTCTTCCTGTCCTCGATCGGGTTGACCAGGCACACGGTGACGCCGCCCACCGCGTTCGACATGGCGACGACCCCGGTGAACTGGACGACGCCACCGTGGGGGATCTCGAGGCCCGTGATGGACTCCACCGTGCGCACGACGCAGTCCAGCCCGCCGTTCGAGAGCGCCGAGTTGATCGGGGCGCCGCTCTCGGCGGATCCCCCCGGTGAGGTGCTGGACCGGGGGCACGCCGGCCGGTCGATCAGCATGTCGCGCGGGAACGACACGACCGTGGCGCGCGTGTGGTCCTCGCTGAGGTGCAGGAGCATCGTCACGTCGTTGTTGTCCGCGCCACCCACCTTCCGCAGGTCGCCGTACCCGTCGCCCTGGTCCTTCCGGCTGTCGCTGCCGACCAGCAGGACGTTCGCGCCCCCGTCGATCCCGCCGATGGACGGGGGCGGCGCCTGCCCGTCGTCGATGTCGACCGAGTTCGCCTCGACGGTGCGCGCGAGGTCCCACGCGGCGAACGCCGCGACGGATCGGGTGCTCGCGATCACCACGGCCGTCACCGCGCCCAGCGCCTTCACCGCGGTGCGCACCCCGCTGGGCCTCCGCAGTCAGCCGTGCCGGGCGGTGCCGGGCGCGATGCGCGGGTCGGGTCGCTTCTCCGGTGACAAGGGGGCTCCTCGGCGTCGTGCAGGGGCCGTCCCGGTCGGATCGGCGGTGCCTCAAACGCTACGGACCCGGCCTCGGCACCGGTTCCCCCGAGCGATGCAGATGCCCGCCCCCGACGCCGCGCCCTCGCGCACGCGGAACGGCCCGACCCCCTGCTGAGGGGATCGGGCCGTCCGGTGGAGCGGGACCTACGGGGCGAGCCGGTTCGGCCCGCGGAAGAGGTAGGTGACCTCGCGCAGGTTCGACTGGTGCAGCAGGAGCATCAGCACGCGGTTGAGGCCCATGCCGAATCCGCCGTGCGGGGGCACGCCGTAGCGGAAGAAGTCGAGGTACGAGCCGAGCTCCTCCGGGTCGAGGCCCTTCTCGCGGGCCTGCGCCTCGAGCACCTCGACGCGGTGCTCGCGCTGCGCTCCCGTGGTGATCTCGACGCCGTTCCAGATGAGGTCGTAGCTGTTCGTGATCGACGGGTCCTCGGCGTTCCGCATGTGGTAGAACGGCCGGATCGTCGACGGGTAGTCCGTGAGGAACACGAACTCGTGGCCGAACTCCTCCATCACGTGCGCCGCGATCTGGCGCTCGCCCTCGGGGTCGAGGTCGTCGTCGGCGCGGTCGATTACGTGGCCGCGCTTCGCGACGATGTCCTTGGCCTCGAGCAGCGGGATCCGCGGGAACGGGATGCTCGGCACGGTCACCTCCACGTCGAACAGCTCGCGGATCTCGTCGCCGTGCTTCTCCTTCACCGCGGTGAGCGCGGCGACGATGAGCTCCTCCTGGAGGCGGGCGACGTCCTCGTGGCTCTCGATCCAGCTGATCTCCGCGTCCACCGAGGTGAACTCGGTCGCGTGGCGCGAGGTGAAGGACGGGTCGGCGCGGAACGCCGGGCCGACCTCGAACATCTTGCCGAAGCCGGCGGACTGCGCCATCTGCTTGAAGAACTGCGGGCTCTGCGCGAGGTACGCGACGCCGTCGAAGTAGTCGACCTTGAACAGCTCGGCGTTCGACTCGGAGGGCGTGGCCATGAGCTTGGGGGAGAAGACCTCGATGAAGTCGTGCTCGACCCAGTAGGTGCGCAGCGCGTGGACCAGCGTGGTCTGCACGCGGAAGATGAGCGAGTTGCGGGGCGCGCGCAGGTCGATGAAGCGCCAGTCGAGGCGCTTGTCGATGGAGGAGTCGGCCGCGATGGGCGTCTCCGGGATGGCGGCGGCCGCGACCTCGATGCCGGACAGGCCGATCTCCAGGCCGCCGAGCTTCACGCGCTCGTCGTGCTTGAGCGTGCCCGTGGCGGTGAGGAAGGTGCCGGCCGCGAGACCCGAGATGGTGTCGGCGGTCGCGTCCTCGTCGCCCTGGCGCTTGTAGGTGAGCTGCACCGCGCCGGACTCGTCGCGGAGGATCACGAACTGGATCTTCTTCTGATCCCGGACGGTCTCGACCCAGCCGGAGACGGCCACGTCCCCGTCGTCGAGGGCGGCCAGGTTCTTGATGAGGGTGCGGGTAGTCACGGTCGTCGAGTCTATCCGCGCCGCTGTCGGGCCGGTCGCCCCACGGGCCGCCTAGCCTGGTGGGGACGGCCCCGCGGCGAGCGACGGCCGCGCCCGGTGCAGGGGAGACGCCATGCAGATCGACCTCAACAGCGACCTGGCCGAGTCCTTCGGCCGCTGGACCCTCGGCGACGACGACGCGATGCTCGACGTCGTCTCGAGCGCGAACGTCGCGTGCGGGTTCCACGCGGGGGATCCGCTGGTCATGCTGCACGCGCTCGAGCGCGCGGCCCGCAACGGCGTCGCGGTCGGCGCGCATGTGGCCTACCGCGACCTCGCGGGCTTCGGCCGGCGCGACCTCGACGCCTCGCCCGCCGAGCTCACGGGCGACGTGCTCTACCAGCTGGCCGCGATCTCCGGCATGGCCCGCACGGTCGGCGCGCGGGTCTCGTACATCAAGCCGCACGGCGCGCTCTACAACCGCATCGCGCACGATCCCGTGCAGGCGCAGGCCGTGGTGGACGCGGTCGTGGCGCTGGATCCAGCGCTCCCCGTGCTCGGGCTGCCGGGCTCCGAGATCCTCCGGCTCGCGGCGGCCGCCGGCCTGCCGACGCGCGTCGAGGCCTTCACCGACCGCGCGTACACGCCCGAGGGCGCGCTCGTGTCCCGGCGGCAGGAGGGCGCGGTGATCCACGACCCGGCCGAGGTCGCGGCCCGCTCCGTGCGCATGGCGACCGAGGGCACGGTCGTCGCGATCGACGGATCCGTGGTGCGGCTCGACCCCGACTCCCTCTGCCTGCACAGCGACACCCCCGGCGCCGTGGGGCTGGCGCGCGCGGTGCGGGACGCGCTCGAGGCGGCGGGCGTCGAGATCCGGCCGGTGCCGGACGCGGGAGCCGCCGCCTCGCCCGAGCGCCGCGCGCTCCCCGCCCGTGACCGGCGCGCCCTGTGACCCTCCGGCTCCTGCCGTGCGGCGCCGCCGCCGTGATGCTCGACCTCGACTCGCTCGACGAGGTCCTGCGCCTGCAGCCCGTGCTCGACGCGACCCGGCCACGCGGCGTCGTCGACATCGTGCCGGGCGCGCGCAGCATTCTCGTCACGGTGGATCCGCACGTGCTCCCGCTCGCCGCCGCCCGCGCCTGGGCGCTCGCCGCCCGACCCGCCGACGAGGCGGGCGCCCGCGGCGGCGCGCCCGTCGAGATCGACGTGGTCTACGACGGCGATGACCTGGCCGACGTGGCCGCGCTCCTCGGCATCGGCGTGCGCGAGGTCGTCGAGCGGCACACCTCCGGTGTCTGGACGGTCGCGTTCGGCGGCTTCGCCCCCGGCTTCGGCTATCTGGCGGGCGTCCCCGGCCTCGAGGTGCCGCGCCGCGCGTCGCCGCGGCCGCGCGTCCCGGCCGGCGCCGTCGCGCTCGCGGGCGAGTTCAGCGGCATCTACCCGCGCGTCTCGCCGGGCGGCTGGCAGCTCATCGGCACCACGCCGGCGGTGCTGTGGGATCCGGAGCGCGAGCCGGCTGCGCTGCTGCAGCCCGGATCCGCGGTGCGCTTCCGCGAGGTGGCGGCGTGAGCGACGCGGCGGTCGGACGCCGCGGGCGCCGCGCGACGGCCGTCGCCGCCCCCGGCCTCGTGGTCGAGCGCACCGGCCCGCTCATGCTCGTGCAGGACGCGGGCCGACCCGGACACGGCGGCATCGGCGTCTCGCCGTCGGGCGCGCTGGATCCCCGCGCCCTCGCCGACGCCAACCTCCTCGTCGGCAACGACCCCGGCGCGGCTGGCCTCGAGATCGTGCTCGGCGGCGCCGTGCTGCGGGCGACGGCCGCCGTGTGGGTCGCGGTCACGGGCGCCGTCGGACCGCTCGTCCGCACGGTGGGCCGGGGATCCCGACCCGCGCCGTACGCCGCGGCGGTCCTGCTCGACGCCGGCGACGCCCTCGAGATCGGCGCGGCCGTCGCCGGCGTCCGCTGGTACCTGGCGGTGCGCGGCGGGATCGACGTCGCGCCCGTCCTCGGCTCGCGCGCCACCGACCTGCTCTCGCGCGTGGGACCGGCGCCCGTCGCGGTCGGCGACGTGCTGCCCGTCGGATCCGCGCCCGCCCAGCCCGTGCCCCCGATCGACGCGCTCGCCGTCTCCGCGCCCGCCGCCGGCGAGGTGGTCCTCCGCGTGACGCCCGGCCCGCGCCTCGACTGGTTCGCCGACGGGTCCTGGGCCGCGCTCCGCGGCCACGCGTGGGAGGTGACCGCCGAGGCCGACCGCGTGGGCGTGCGCCTCGACGGCGATCCGCTCGAGCGGCGGATCCCCGGCGAGCTCCCCAGCGAGGGCGTCGTCACGGGCGCGCTCCAGGTGCCGCCTTCGGGCCGGCCGATCCTGTTCCTCGCCGACCACCCGATGACGGGCGGCTACCCGGTGATCGGCGTGGTCGCGCGCGACGACGTCCGCCTCGCCGCGCAGCTGCGCCCCGGCCAGCGCGTCCGCTTCGTGTGAGCGGACGCCCCGACCGGGGCGCGGGACGTGCGGCGGGCGGGCCGCCTGCGGATCAGTAGCGGCCGGTGCCGTACATCTGCATCGTCGAGGTGAAGACCTCCACGGCCTTGACGATGGCGATGAAGGCGACGATCACGTTCAGCCCGACCCAGAGCCAGATCGGCGACAGCGCGTTCGCGGGCGCACCCTGGATGCGGCGACGGACGATGATCGACCGCCCGATCAGGTAGACGCCGCCGACGACGGGCACGAACGCCCACGCCCAGTGGAAGGGGCGCGCGATGCCGCGGCGCGTGAGGTCGCGCCAGTCGACGAAGGCGAGCGCGACGGATCCGCCCCATACGAGGAACTGGACGAGGCTGCTGAGCGCCGACGCCACGAGGGCGTCCGGTCGCGGGCCGCGCGGGTTCACCTCGAGGGCGCTGCTGTAGTCGACGTTCAGCGCGAGCACGATGGAGACGACGGGCAGCGCCGCGAGCACCCAGATCGCCCAGGTGTACGGGGACGTGGACGCGGGCACCTGGGGCGGCGGGGTCGGCGCGGACGCCGCCGGCGCGTACCCGCCCTGCGCGTAGGGCTGCTGCGAGTACGGCTGCTGCGCGTACGGCTGCGCGGGAGCCTGCTGCCCGTACGCCGGCGGCACCGCGGCGGGCGCGGCCGGCGCCTCCGGGGCGACGTGACCGGAGGCCGGAGCGGCGGCGGGCTCGGCCGCGGCCGTCGATGCGGCGGCCGGCGCGTCCGCCAGGTGGTCGGTCCAGCGGGTGCCGTCCCACCAGCGCAGGCGGTCGGATCCCGCGGGGTCCGCGTACCAGCCCGCGGGCGTGGAGGGTGTTCCGGTCGAGTCAGTCACGAGGTGCTCCTAGGACGAGGTGCGGGATGCCGATGGCCGCGTCGGGCGCGCCGGGGCGCGGACGCCAAGACGTCAGACTACCCACGTCGCGCTGGGCCCGCGCCGTCCCGCGCGACCGCGTTCAGGACGCGTCGAGCCGCCGCGCGAGGTACGGCGCCGTGCGGCTCCCCGCGGTGTCGGCGACCTCCCGCGGGGTGCCCTGCGCCACGATCCGCCCGCCCTGGTCGCCGCCCGACGGCCCGAGGTCGATCACCCGGTCGGCGTCCGCCACCACGTCCATCTCGTGCTCGACCACGACGACCGTGTTGCCCGCGTCCACGAGCCCCTGCAGCTGGCGGAGGAGGAGCACCACGTCGGCCGGGTGCAGGCCCGTGGTCGGCTCGTCCAGCAGGTAGAGGGTGTGGCCGCGCGGCGCCCGCTGCAGCTCGGTGGCCAGCTTGATCCGCTGCGCCTCGCCGCCCGACAGCTCGGTCGCGGGCTGGCCGAGCCTGAGGTAGCCGAGCCCCACGTCGCGGAGGGTCGCGAGGGCGCGCGCGGCGAGCGGCACGTCGGCGAGGAAGCCGTGCGCCTCGTCCACCGTCATCGCCAGCACGTCGGCGATGGACTTCCCGTGGTATTCGATCTCGAGGGTGGCGGGCTCGTAGCGGGCGCCGTGGCACGTGGGGCACGGGCCGTAGGAACCGGGGAGGAAGAGGAGCTCGACGGTCACGGATCCCTCGCCCTGGCAGGTCTCGCACCGCCCGCCCGCGACGTTGAACGAGAACCGGCCGGCGCCGTATCCGCGGGCGCGTGCCTCGTCCGTGGACGCGTACGTACGCCGCACGGCGTCGAAGAGCCCGGTGTAGGTGGCGAGCGTCGAGCGCGGCGTGCGGCCGATGGGGCGCTGGTCCACCGACACGAGCCGGTCGACGGCGTCGGCGCCCTCCACCCGGGCGATGCGCGCCGGGCCCGATGCGTCGTCGGCCGCGTCGGCGTCGTCGGAGGCCTCGACCACCACGCGGTCGGGCGCGAGCGATGCCCGCAGCAGGTCCGGCAGCACGCGGCTCACGAGCGTCGACTTGCCGGATCCGGACACGCCCGTCACCGCGACCATCACCCCGAGCGGGATCTCCACGTCGAGGTCCACGAGGTTGTGCAGCGTCACGCCCGTAGCCCGGATGCTCCCGGTCGGCGTGCGCGGCGTGCGGTCCACCCGCGCCGGTGCGAGGTCGGGGAAGAGGTGCGGCCGGGTCGCGGAGGCCTCCACCTCGCGGAGCCCGTCGACGGGACCGCTGTAGACGACGGATCCGCCCGCCTGCCCCGCGCCCGGCCCCACGTCCACGATCCAGTCGGACCGCCGCACGACGTCCATGTCGTGCTCGACCACGAACACCGAGTTGCCGGAGTCGCGCAGCTGCTCGAGCACCTCCAGCAGCGGCTCGGCGTCGGCCGGATGCAGTCCCGCCGACGGCTCGTCGAGCACGTAGACCACGCCGAACAGCCCCGACCGCAGCTGCGTCGCGAGCCGGAGCCGCTGCATCTCGCCGGGGGAGAGCGTCGTGGTGACACGTCCGAGGCTGAGGTAGCCGAGCCCGAGGTCCACGAGCACGGCGAGGCGCGCGACGAGGTCGGTCGTGATGGTGACGGCCACGTCGCCCATGCCGTCCGTCGGCGCGATGGCCGTCGCGAGGTCCGCGAGCGTCAGCGCGTTGAGCTCCTGGATGCTGCGGCCCGCGAAGGTCACGGCCAGCGCCTCGGGCGTCAGGCCGCTCCCGCCGCAGCGCTCGCACGTCCCCGAGACCATGCGGGCGAGCGCCGCCTCGCGCAGGCGCGGGCTCGCGGAGTCGGCGAGCGTGTGCAGCACGTAGGAGCGCGCGCTCCAGAACCGCCCGTTGTAGGGCTTCGCCACGCGGTCGCGCTGCGGCGTGATCTGCACCACCGGCTGCTCCTCGGTGAACAGCAGCCAGTCCCGCGCGTCCTGCGGGAGCTCCCGCCACGGCACGTCCACGTCGTACCCGAGCGCGATGACGATGTCGCGCAGGTTCTTGCCCTGCCAGGCGCCCGGCCACGCGGCGACGGCGCCCTCGCGGATCGTGAGCGACGGATCCGGCACGAGCGATGCCTCGGTGACGGTGTGCGCGACGCCCAGGCCGTGGCACACCGGGCACGCGCCCGCGGCGGTGTTCGGCGAGAACGCGTCGGAGTCGAGCCGGCCCTGGCCCGCGGGGTAGGTGCCGGCGCGCGACATGAGCATCCGCAGCGAGTTGGAGAGCGTGGTCACGGTGCCGACGGTCGAGCGCGTGCTCGGGGCACCGCGGCGCTGCTGCAGCGCGACCGCGGGCGGCAGGCCGGTGATGCTCTCGACGTGCGGCGTCTGCTCCTGCCGGATCAGCCGGCGCGCGTACGGCGCCACCGATTCGAAGAACCGCCGCTGCGCCTCGGCGTAGACGGTGCCGAACGCGAGCGACGACTTGCCGGATCCCGAGACGCCCGTGAAGGCGACGATCCGGTCCCGCGGGATGTCCACGTCCACGTCGCGGAGGGTGTTCTCGGACGCTCCGCGCACCCGGACGAAGCCGTCGGAGCGGTCGTTGGGAGAGGATGCGGGCGGGCGGATCTCGGAGGAAGGCACCTGCTCGACCCTAGGCCTGCGCGCGCGCCACCGTCGATCCGGTGCGTGCGACGCCGCGAGGTGCTACGGATCCCGGGCGGGCGGGTGCGCCGCCCGCCCGGGGGCCGGATCAGCCGAGCGCGCCGCGCGCCTCCTGCAGGGTGGGGAAGTCGCCGACATCGCGGCCGAGGCGGTCGGTGACGTGGAAGCCCGCGCCCCACCGCTCCTCGGAGAGCCCCGCGAACTCGTCGCCGCGTCGGGCGACCCAGAGCCCCGCGGCGACGGGGGACCAGCTGATGCCGGGGATGTCGGTCTGGCCGGGTGCGGCCTGCGTGAGAGCCATTGCTCCTCCTTCTCCGCGGCTCGTCGTCGAGACCGCGTGCTGTCGTCGGCGACGGGGATGCGCGTCGCGACGCCTTCCGATGGGATGGAACCCGACTGTATGCGCACTAACGACTAGTGGGCGTTCTTCCGGGCGGATCCGGAGCTTGGGGGCCGCGGCCGGACATCCCGACGGCCCGCGGACGACGGAGGGCCGCCCGCGCTCATGCGGACGGCCCTCTCGTGTCGCGGCGCCATCAGCCGCGGATGTACGTCTCCAGCTCGGGGATGCGGAGCTTCGCGAGCACCTTCTTCTCGATCTGGCGCACGCGCTCCCGCGTCACCCCGAGCTGCTGGCTGACGAAGGCGAGCGAGCGCGGCTCGAGGCCGGCGAGGCCGAAGCGCATCCGCACGACCTCGGCGTCGCGCTCGGCGAGCCCGTCGATGAGGCGCATGACGTGCGCGGCCATGAGCTGCTGCGTCACCACGTCGATGGGCTGCGTGACGTCGGCGTCCTCGATGAGGTCGGCCATCTCGGTGTCGCCGTCGCCGCCGCTGCCGCCCACGAGGACCTGCAGCGACATGGGCTCCTGCGCGCGGTCGAGCAGGTAGCGCACCTTGGTGACCGGGGTGTCGGACTCGCGCGCGATCTCCTCCATGGAGGGGTCGCGGCCGAGCTCCACCGCGAGCTCGCGCTGCACGGCGTTGATCCGGTTGATGTGCTCGACCGTGTGCACCGGGATGCGGATCGTGCGGCTCGTGTCGGCCATGCCGCGGGTGATGGACTGCTTGATCCACCACGACGCGTAGGTCGAGAACTTGAAGCCGGCCTGGTAGTCGAACTTCTCGACGGCCCGGACGAGGCCCATGTTGCCCTCCTGGATCAGGTCCAGGAACGGCAGCCCGCGGCCCGTGTAGCGCTTGGCGATGCTGACGACAAGGCGCAGGTTCGCGTTGACGAGGTGCTGCTTGGCGCGCATCCCGTCCTGCGCGAGCGTCTGGTACTCGCGGCGCTCGGCCGGGGTGAGGTCGGTGCGGGTGTCGAGGACCTCCTGCGACAGCACGCCCACCTCGATGCGGCGGGCCACGGTCACCTCCTGCTCGGCGGTGAGCAGCGGCACGCGGCCGATCTGGCGGAGGTAGTCCTTGACGGCGTCGGTGCTCGCGCCCGGCGTGACGAGCGACGGCTCGGGGAGGTCGGAGTCCGCGTACGGATCGACGGGGCGGATGGACTCGACCTGGTCGAGCTCGGTGTCGGAGGTGGTCTCGGCGGCCGTGGGCCGGGTCGGTGTCATCGTCATGGTGCCCGTTCCTTCCGTGCCGTCGCGGACGGCATCGTCATGCGGGCCCGCGTCCGTTCGACGAGGGTCACTGCGAGGTCCCGTGCTCCACGGGGCTCTCGCCGGGAGGCCGGATCACGACCTCGAGCACCTAACTTAGCGTGCGATTCCTTTGGGGCCCAACTGTTCGTATACGCGCGTAATATCCGGCCGAAGCCGGTCGCGAGAGGCCGGCCCCCACCGGTACACCCGATCGTATTGCGGACGAACGATTAGCGCAGGGGGTTGCGCTCGTTCCTCGGCGGTTGTACATCTGCTCGCCACCTACACTTGACGGGTGGTCGCCTCACGAATCCATCTCGTCCGTCACGGCGAGGTGCACAACCCGCACGGGATCCTCTACGGACGCATCCCCGGGTACGGCCTCTCCGAGCTCGGCCACCGCATGGCGGACGCCGCGGCGCGCGCGCTCGAGGAGGAGGGCGCTCCCGTCAACCGCGTCATCGCCTCCCCGCTGCAGCGCGCGCAGGAGTCCGCCGCTCCGTGGGCCGAGCGCTTCGCCCTCGAGGTCGCCACCGACGAGCGCGTCATCGAGCCCACCAACCGCTTCGAGGGATCCAAGTTCCCCTCGCCCGCCCGCATCGCCCGCTCGCCGCGCCTCTGGCCGCTCGTCGTCGACCCCGTGAAGCCCAGCTGGGGCGAGTCCTACCGGTCCATCGCCGCGCGCATGGCGGAGGCCGTGAAGGCCGCGCACCGCTCCGTGCCGGACGGCGACGTCGTCATCGTCAGCCACCAGCTGCCCATCTGGATGGTCCACCTCTCCCTCGCGGGCGAGCGCCTCTTCCACGATCCCCGCCAGCGCCGCTGCGCGCTGTCGAGCATCACGACGGTGGAGCGCGTCGGCGACCGCTTCGTCGAGACGGGCTACATCGACGCGGCCGCGGGGCTCGCCGCCGACGCGGTCGACCAGGGGGCGGTGTGATGCCCGGCATCAGCCGCCGCACCATCCTCGCCGCCGCCGCATCCACCGCGCTCGGCGCGTTCGCCCTCTCGGGCTGCACCGAGGACCCGCTCGCCGCCGAGTTCAAGGCCGGCGACAACAAGCGCTACATCGCCGGCGACGGCACGTTCACCGAGGTCCCGCTCGCCGAGCGCGCGGCTCCCGTGGACTTCTCCGGCACCCTGTCGGACGGCACGGAGATCACCTCAGCCGACTACCGGGGCTCCGTCACGGTGATCAACTTCTGGTACGCCGAGTGCCCGCCCTGCCGCCTCGAGGCGAAGGACCTGCAGGCCGCGAGCCAGGAGCACGCGCCGGACGGCGTGAAGTTCCTCGGCGTCAACACCCGCGACCAGCGGCCGAACGTCGACTCCTTCGACAAGACGTACGGCATCACCTACCCGTCCGTCCTCGACGTCGAGGACACGTCCATGCAGCTCGCGTTCGCCGGCACCATCGCGCCGAACGCCGTGCCCGCCACCATCATCCTCGACCGCCAGGGGCGCGTCGCCTCGCGCGTGCTCGGGCAGATCGACCCCGGTGTGCTCCGCACGCTGGTGAAGGACACCGTCGCCGAGGCGGCGGGGTAGGTGGACCAGATCCAGAGCGTCCTCTCCGGCCAGCTCCTCGTCGCGGTGCCGCTCGCGCTGCTCGCGGGCCTGGTCTCGTTCGCGTCGCCCTGCGTGCTGCCGCTCGTGCCCGGCTACCTCGGGTACATCGGCGGCATGGCCGAGGCGAAGGGCGGATCCGCGACGCGTCGCCGCCTGCTGATCGGCACGGCGCTGTTCGTGCTCGGCTTCTCCGCCGTCTTCATCGTCACCACGCTCGTCTCCGCCACGGCCGGGTTCTGGCTCATGCGCTGGCAGGACGTCATCACGCGCATCCTCGGCGTGGTCCTCATCGTCATGGGGCTCGTGTTCACGGGGCGGCTCGGCTTCCTGCAGCGGCAGGTGAAGAGCTCGTGGCGGCCGGCCACCGGCCTCGCGGGCGCGCCGCTCCTCGGCGTCGTGTTCGGCATCGGCTGGGCGCCCTGCATCGGCCCGACCCTCGCGGTCGTCATCTCCATGAGCCTCACCTCGGCCGACGCGGGCCGCGGCGTGCTGCTCGGGGTCGCCTACTGCATCGGGCTCGGCGTGCCGTTCCTGCTGGTGGCCCTCGGCCTCGGCTGGATGACGCGCACCGTCGGGTTCCTCCGCCGCCACATCCGCACCGTCAACCTCGTCGGGGGAGCGCTGCTCGTCGTCACCGGCGTGCTCATGGTCTCCGGCCTCTGGTCGGCGTGGATGCTCCAGCTCCAGGGGGTGATCGCCACGTATGTCCCGGCCATCTGACCACGTCGACTCCCCGCGGCAGGCGCCGCGCGAGGGGGCGCCCATCGCGCAGCCCAAGCTCGGCTTCGTCGGCACGCTGCGCTGGTTCTGGCGCCAGCTCACGAGCATGCGCACGGCGCTGTTCCTGCTGCTCATGCTCGCGTTCGCCGCGATCCCCGGATCCCTCGTGCCGCAGCGCAGCTCCGACCCGAACGGCGTCACGCAGTTCCGCGCGGACAACCCGGACCTCTTCCCGGTCCTCGACAAGCTCCAGGTGTTCGACACCTACAGCTCGGTGTGGTTCTCCTCGATCTACCTGCTGCTGTTCATCAGCCTCATCGGCTGCGTCGTGCCGCGCGCCAAGCACCACTTCGACGCGCTCCGCCAGGCGCCGCCCAAGACGCCCGCGCGGCTGAACCGCCTCGCCGGGTACACGACGCGCACCACCACGGCGGACCCGGTCGACGCGATCCGCCAGGCACGCGCGCTGCTCAAGCGCCAGCGGTACCGCACGGTGCTCGTCGACGACGCGTCGGCCGCGGGCGGCGTGCTCTCGGTCTCGGCCGAGCGCGGCTACCTGCGCGAGACCGGCAACCTCGTGTTCCACTCCGCGCTCGTGGGGATCCTCATCACGGTCGGGATCGGCGGCGGCTTCGGCTACTCCGGGCAGAAGGTGCTCGTGGAGGGGCAGTCGTTCGTCAACACGCTGTCGACGTTCGACTCGTTCAACCCGGGTCGGTTCTTCGACGACTCGGCGCTCACCCCGTACCGGGTCAAGCTCAACGCGCTGCACGTGCAGTACGAGCAGGAGAACCCGAACGCCATCGGCCAGCCGCTCGACTTCACGGCCGACGTGACCGCCGACGTCCCGGGCGGCCAGCCGCAGGACCGCGAGGTCAAGGTCAACGACCCGCTCGCCATCGGCGGCACCGACATGTACCTGCTCGGCAACGGCTACGCGCCGCACGTGACGGTGCGGGATCCCGCGGGCACGGTCGTCTACAGCGCCGACGTGCCGTTCCTGCCGCAGGACGCGAAGCTCACGTCGCTCGGCGTCGTCAAGGTGCCGGACGGCTTGCGCGAGCAGGTCGGCATGCTCGGCTTCTTCTACCCGACGCAGGGCGCGGAGAAGGCCCCGTTCTTCTCCTCCTACCCGGACCTCGACAACCCGCTGCTGACGCTCAACGTCTACACGGGCGACCTCGGGATCGACGGCGGCGTGCCCACGTCGGTCTACACGCTCGACACGCAGAACCTGACGCAGCTCACCGGCGGGAAGACGGGCGTGCAGTCCATCGAGCTCGCCCCCGGCCAGACCACGGACCTGCCCGACGGCCTCGGCAGCGTGAGCCTCGACTCCGTGCCGCGCTTCGTCTCCTTCGACGTGCACCACGACCCGACGCAGCGCTGGGTGCTGCTGTTCGCGATCCTCGTGCTCGGCGGTCTGCTCACGTCCCTCTTCGTGCCGCGCCGGCGCGTGTGGGTCAAGGCGGTGCCGCAGGCCGACGGATCCACCACCCTCGAGTACGCCGGGCTCGCCCGCGGCGAGGACCCCACGCTGGAGGCCGCGGTCGCGGCGCTGGCGGACAAGCACGTGGCCGGCCTCCCGCCCGCCGCGGTGTCAGATGCAGAAGTTAGGCTCCACTCGTGAACACGGCCATGCTCGACGACGTCTCCCTCATCGCGCTCCTCGTCGCGATGGGGCTCTACGCGGCCGCGTTCATCGCGTTCGCCCTCGACCTCGCGCGGCGCTCCGCGCTCGTGGCGGACGCCGCCACCGTCGCGGCCCGCCAGCCCTCCGCGGTCGGCGCCACCGCCGCGCGCCGGGGCGGCACCGCCACCATCGAGCGGGAGCCCGGGTCCTCCGGTCGCGACCGCGTCGCCAGCGGCCCGGACGCGCCCGTCGCCGCCGGCCGCTCCCTGAGCCTCAACGTCGCCATGGCGTTGCTGGTCGTCGGGTTCGTCGCGCACGCGGTCGCCACCGTGCTCCGCGGCCTCGCCGCCTCGCGCGTGCCGTGGGCCAACATGTACGAGTTCGCCATGACGGGCACGCTGCTCATCCTCAGCGTCTACCTCATCGTGCTCACGCGCCGCGACCTGCGCTTCCTCGGCACCTTCGTCACCGGGCTCATCCTCATCCTGCTGGGCGTCGCCGTCGTGCAGTACCGCGTCGAGGTGGCGCCGCTGCCGCCGTCGCTGCAGTCGTACTGGCTCGTGATCCACGTCTTCGTCGCCGCGCTCGGCACGGGCTTCTTCGCCCTCGCCTTCGCGCTCTCGGGCGTGCAGCTGCTGCAGTTCCGGCGCGAGTCGCTCGCGGCCGACGCGCAGGCCGCCAAGATGCGCTTTCTCGCGACGCTGCCCGACTCGGTCACGCTCGAGTCGATGGCCTACCGCCTCAACATCGTGGGCTTCATCTTCTGGACCTTCACGCTCATGGCCGGCGCCATCTGGGCCGAGCGCGCGTGGGGCCGCTACTGGGGGTGGGACACCAAGGAGGTCTGGACCTTCATCATCTGGGTGCTCTACGCCGGGTACATCCACGCGCGGGCCACGCGCGGCTGGCGCGGGTCGCGCTCGGCGTGGCTGGCCATCATCGGGTTCTCCGCCGTCATGTTCAACTTCGGCGTCGTGAACGTGTTCTTCAAGGGCCTGCACACCTACAGCGGGCTGTAGGGGCGCGGGTCGCCGCCGCGGCCGCGCCCGTCAGTCGCGGGCGAGCACGGCGTGCGTGCGGCGGATCCGGTCGAGCCACCAGTCGCGGCGCTCCTCGTCGGCCGCCTGGGCGTCGAGGAGGCGCGCGTCGGGCGTGACGCGGCGCACCGGGATCCGGCCGTCGACCGGCACGAGCGGCTCGGTCGTCACGTCCTCGACGAACAGCGACACCGTGCCGAGGCCGCAGTCGTGCGGCAGCTCGGGGATCGCCGCCGCGAGGTGCGCGGCCATCGAGATGCCGACGCTCGTGTCGAGCGCGCTGGAGACCACCACGGGCAGGCCGGCGTCGCGCGTGATCCGCAGCGCGCGCTGGATCCCGCCGAGCGGCTGCGCCTTGATCACGAGCAGGTCGGCGGCGCCGGCCCGCGCGACCCGCAGCGGGTCCTCGGCCTTGCGCACGCTCTCGTCGGCGGCGACGGGCACGCCCAGGTGGCGGATCCGCTCGCGCAGCTCCGCGAGCTCCTCCACCGACGCGCAGGGCTGCTCCACGTACTCGAGGTCGTGCTCGGCGAGGGCGTGGATCGCGTGCTCGGCCTCGTCGACGTTCCAGGCCGCGTTCGCGTCGATCCGCACCCGCCCCTCGGGGCCGAGCAGGCGGCGCACCTCGGCGACGCGCGCCACGTCGTCCGCGAGCGTCGTGCCGCGCTCGGCGACCTTGACCTTCGCGGTGCGGCAGCCGGGGAACCGGGCCAGCACCTCGGCGACGCCCTCGGCCGGGAGCGCCGGGATCGTGGCGTTCACGAGCACGTGGTCGCGGAGCGGCGCGGGCGGCTCCGTCCAGCCGAAGTCGATCGCAGCCGCGAGCCAGGCCGCGGACTCGGCGTCGTCGTACTCGACGAACGGCGAGAACTCGGTCCACCCGAGCGGGCCCTCGATCAGCACCGCCTCGCGCACGTCGAGGCCGCGGAAGCGCGTGCGGAGGGGGAGGGCGACGACGCGGGCGGTGGCGAGGAGGTCGTCCAGGGCGGGGAGCATGGATCCAGCCTCGCACCCGCGGGCGGCCGGCGGGGCGCCGCCTAGGCTGGGCGCATGGTGAAGCAGGTCTCCGACATCCACGATCCCACCCGTTGGCGCGACGTCCCCCTCGCGGAGGGCTTCACCGACATCACGTACCACCACGACCTCACCGGCCGCATCGCCCGCATCGCGTTCGACCGGCCCGAGGTGCGCAACGCCTTCCGCCCGCGCACGGTCGACGAGCTGTACCAGGCGCTCGACGACGCCCGGCAGGATCCGCGCATCGGCGTCGTGCTCCTCACCGGCAACGGCCCGAGCCCGAAGGACGGCGGATGGGCGTTCTGCAGCGGCGGCGACCAGCGGATCCGCGGGCGCGACGGCTACAAGTACGCGGAGGGCGAGACCGCGGAGGGCGTCGACCCGGCGCGCGCCGGACGCCTGCACATCCTCGAGGTGCAGCGGCTCATCCGCTTCATGCCGAAGGTCGTCATCGCGGTCGTCCCCGGCTGGGCCGCCGGCGGCGGGCACTCCCTGCACGTCGTGTGCGACCTCACGATCGCCTCGGCCGAGCACGGCCGCTTCAAGCAGACCGACGCCGACGTCGGCTCATTCGACGGCGGCTACGGATCCGCGTACTTCGCCCGCCAGGTCGGCCAGAAGGCCGCGCGCGAGGTGTTCTTCCTCGCCGAGGAGCACAGCGCGCAGCGCATGTACGAGATGGGTGCCGTGAACCGCGTCGTGCCGCACGCCGAGCTCGAGGCGACCGCGCTGGGGTGGGCCGAGACGATCCTCGGGAAGTCGCCCACCGCGATCCGCATGCTCAAGTTCGCGTTCAACGCGGTGGACGACGGCATGGTCGGCCAGCAGGTGTTCGCGGGGGAGGCCACGCGCCTCGCCTACGGCACCGACGAGGCCGTCGAGGGGCGCGACTCCTTCCTCGAGAAGCGCGCGCCCGACTGGTCGCCGTTCCCGTGGCAGTTCTGACCCGCGGGGCCCCGCTCCCGTGAGGCGCCTCGCACGGCTGACCGCGTCCGGCGCCGACGTCGTGCCGCTCCTCCGTTCGGCGCTCGCGGGCGACGGCCCGGCGCTGCTCGCGCGACCGGTGGACGCGCCCGTGGGCGCCGCGGATCCGCCGCCGCCCGCCGAGGTCGAGCGCCGGGTCGCGCTGGTGGTCGAGACGAGCGGCACCACCTCCCGGCCCAAGCGCGTCGCGCTGTCGGCGGACGCGCTGCTGGCGAGCGCCGCCGCGTCGCAGGCGGCGCTCGGGGCGCCCGGCCAGTGGATCCTCGCGCTCCCCACCCACTACATCGCCGGCCTCCAGGTGCTCGTCCGCTCGATCGCCGCGGGGACGACACCGGCGGTCCTCGCGCCCGGGAGCTTCGACCCGCGCGCGTTCGCGGAGCTGGCCGCGTCGCTGGACGCGCGCGTCGCCCGCTACACGTCGCTCGTGCCGACCCAGCTGCACCGGCTGGTCGAGGCGGCGGAGGGCGACCCCGCCTCGGGCGACGCCCGCCGCGTCCGCGACGCGGTCCGACGCCTCGACGCGATCCTCGTGGGCGGCCAGGCGACGCCCCCGCACCTGGTCGACCGCGCGGCCGCGCTGGGGTGGCGCGTGGTGCGCACCTACGGATCCAGCGAGACCGCGGGTGGCTGCGTGTACGACGGCGTGCCGGTCGCGACGGCCGAGGTCGCGGTCGTCGACGGCCAGGTGGAGCTCGCGGGCCCGATGCTCGCCGAGGGCTACCTCGGCGATCCGGCCGCGACCGACGCGGCGTTCGGCGAGCACGACGGCCGCCGCTGGTACCGCACGGGCGACGGCGGCGAGCTGGTGGACGGCGTGCTGCGCATCACCGGGCGGCTCGACGACGTCGTGATCTCCGGGGGCGAGAAGCTGCGGCTGGCCGCGGTGGAGGAGGCGGTCCGATCGCTCGCGGCGTGGGAGCCGCGCCTCGGCGAGGCCGTCGCGGTGCCCGGCGAGCACGCGGGGTGGGGGCAGCGCCCGGTCGTCTTCGTGCCCGGCGTCGTGGATCCAGGGCTCGCGGAACGCGTGCGCCGCGAGCTCGCCGCGCGCCTCGGCCGCGTCGCGGGATCCGCCGTCGTCCGCGGGGTCGACGCCCTGCCGACGCTGCCCTCCGGCAAGCCGGACCGCCGGGCGCTGCGGGCGCTGGCCGACGCGGATCCGCGCGGCTGACGCGTCGCGCGAGCCGCCCGCTCCGCCCCGGGCATGACGAGGGGCCGGATGCTCGGCACCCGGCCCCTCGCCTCTCAGGATGGACGTCCCTCCGGAAGTCCTACTTCTTGAAGACGTCCTTCACGTTCTCGCCGGCCTGCTTGGCGCTTGCCCCGGCCTGCTTCGCTTCGCCCTCGGCGACCTTGCTGTCGTCGCCGGTCAGCTTCCCGAAGGCCTCCTCGGCCTTCCCCGCGAGCTTCTCGCCGGTGTTCTGGGCCTTGTCATCCGCACTCATATGCGCTCCTTCGTTCGGGGGATGGGACGCCTTCGACGCTACGCCCGACCGCGGCCGCCGTCACCCCCTCCCGCCGGACGCACGGACGCGCGCCGCCCAGAGATCTCGCGCCGCCCGGGGATCTCGCGCGCCCCCGTGGGAGGATGGGCGCATGGCCACCCGCACCCCCGACGCCCGCGCGAAGGGGCTCCTCTCCTGGCTGATCCTCGCCGTCGCGCTCGTCATCGCCGCCTTCACGATCGCGATCCTCGTGGCCGCCGTGCAGGCGGACGGCGTGGGCGAGGTCACCGGCACGCTCGTGGCCGGCGCCATCGCGACCGTGGTGGCCGCGGTCGCGTTCGTCGACCAGCGTCGCAAGGTCCGCGCGACGCGCACGGCCGAGCTGGCCGCGGGATCCCGTGCGGAGGCCGACGCCGTGGTCGATGCGGCGACGCCCGGGGACGACGCCGTCAGTCGATGAGCCGGAGCGCCACGAGGCGCTCCAGCGCGGCCTGGCCGGCCGGCGGGCAGCGGTCCGCGTCCGCCGATCCCACGAGCTCCACCTCGGCCACCTCGCCCGACGGCACCGGCTCCTGCCGCGTGCCCTCCCGCGGCTCCGCGCGGTAGACGGTCATGCTCACGAGGCGCCCCGCGTGCACGCCGTGCGCCTCGGCCAGCACGGTGAAGAGGTCCTCGATCGTGGCGGGGTCGATGTCGAGCCCCACCTCCTCGGCGGCCTCCCGCACGAGCGCCTGCCGCGCCCCCTCGCCGGGCTCGATCTTGCCGCCGGGCAGGTAGAGCACGTCCTGTCCCTCGACGCGCACCATCAGCACGCGGCGGTCGCGGATGAGGGCGAGCGCGGCGACGCGCAGAGGGCGCTCGTCGGGACCCCGGCGGCGGGCGGCGTCACCCGGAGCGTCGGCGTCGAGCTCGTCCAGCTCGTCGAGGTCGTCGTCGTCATCGTCGTCGAGGACCGGGACGACGGGTCGTCCTGCCGGGTCGGGGGTCGATGTCACGCGGTCCTCCTACAGTCCGTCGAGGCTCTTGCGAGCCGCCCACTCCACGTCAAGCAGGGCGACGACCACGGTATCGGCCCAGGCTCCGCGCACCCATCGATCGTGCACGAGGAGGGCCTCGCGTCGCATTCCCAGGCGCTCGGCCAGCCCGAGCGCGGTGGTGTCCGCCGCGTCGACGCGGCACGCGACGCGGTGCACGCCCGCCTCGGCGAAGGCGAGCTCGAGGATCCGGTCGGCCGCCTCCGCCGCGAGCCCCGCGCCCCGCACGTCCTCGTGCAGGACGATGCCGAGCTCGGCCTGCCGTGCGCCGGGGTCGCGCAGCAGCAGGTGCACCTCGCCGACCACGCGCGCCCACCGCTGACCCTGGGCGGGCAGCTCGATCGCCAGGGCGAGCCGGTCGCCGACGTCGGCCAGGCGGGTCCAGCCCAGGCGGTCGGCGAGCATGCGGGCCGGGTCGGCCGCGGTCCCGGCGAGGTGCGGCCGCGCGCCCGGGGACGCCGCGTAGGCCTCGACGGCGACCACGTCGTCCGGCGTGAACGGCCGCAGGACGAGCCGCGCGGTGCGGACGGGACCGCGCACCTCGACCGGGTCGAGCGCGGGCAGGTCGCCGTCCATCGGATCCCGCCGGGTCAGGTCGTCGCGGGCGGCGTGGCCGCCCACTCGTCGGCCAGCACGGCGTAGTAGAGGCTGTCGACCCACTCGCCCTTCACGAGATGCTCCTCGCGGAAGTGCCCCTCGCGGCGCATGCCGAGGCGCTCGGCCATGCGCGCGGACGAGGTGTTGCGGGCGTCGAGCTGCGCGACGACGCGGTGGGCGCCCGCGCGCTGGAAGGCGATGTCGAGCATCGCCCGGCTGGCCTCGGTGGCGTACCCGCGACCGGCGAAGTCCGGGTTCATGACCCAGCCGATCTCGAGCTGCCGCGAGGCGGCGTTGCGGAGGAGGAGGGACACGTCGCCGATCACTCGGCCGGATCCCGCGCGCGGGTTCAGGCTCGGCTCGCCCGGCAGCTCCACGGCGAGGCCGAGGAAGTCGTGCGACTGCTCGAGCCGCGTCTTCCGGCGGCGGGAGGCGAGGTGGCGCTTCGACGCCTCGCGGTCGCGCAGCGGCCAGAACATGTACTCGACCACGTCGGGTCGGCGCTGGATGTCGGCGTAGTCGTCGAGGTCGTCGGCCGTGTACGACCGGATCACCAGGCGCTCGGTGCGCACGGACTCCGTCATCCTGAGCGGCGCGACGAGGCGAGGTCCGCGGAGGATGCGGGGCCTCACGACGCCTGGCCCGCCTCGGCCGTGCGGGGGAGCGCGACGGCGACGGGGGAGGAGACCGCGGCGGGCATCTCCACGTCGAGGCCGAAGAGCGCCTGCACGGCGTCGACCACGCGGGCCCCCTCGCCCTGGCGCGCGAGCTCGCGGGCGCGGACGGAGGGCTGGTGGACCAGGACGCTCACGAGGTGCCGGAGCGCCTTCTCGGTCGCCTCCGAGGAGTCGCCGCGCTTGCGCACGCGCTCCAGCTCGCCCTCCAGGACGTCGAAGATGTGGGTGCGGAGGGCGACGACGGCGGGGGCCACCTCGTCCTCGGCGCTCGCGGCGCGGAACTCGGCGGCGGCGGTGCTGACGATCTCGCGGGCGTCGTCCGTGGCGGTGAGGTCGCGCAGGGGCGCGTGCAGGCTGATGGTCTCGAGGTCGAGGAGCTCGACGCCCTCGACGGTGACGACGTCCGGATCCACGTTGCGGGGGAGCCCCAGGTCGATGACGAGGCGGCGGCGGCCGTCGCCCGACACCGCCGCGGCGCCCTGCATGTGGTGCGCGGCGAGCACGGCGGCGGGGGCGGTGCTGCAGGTGACGACGATGTCGGACGCGGCGAGCGCCTTCAGCAGGTCACGGCCCTCGACGGCGGGGATGCCGTGCGGTCCGGCGAACTTCTGCGCGCGACCGGACGGCGAGTAGACGTGCACGTCGACGACGCCGCGGTCGCGCAGGGCGGCGAGGCTCGCACCCGCGTACGCGCCCGTGCCGACGAGGAGGACGCGCGTGGCCGACCAGTCGGCGATGCGGCTCTCGGCGAGGTCGAGGGCGAGGCGCACCATGGACCGCCCGGCGCTCTGCAGGCCCGTGCGCGTCTTGACGCCGCGGGACGTGTTGGACGCGGTCTGGAAGAGGCGCTCGAGCCCGGTGCTCGTGGTGCCGCCGGTGCGCGCGCCCTCGAGCGCGCGGCGCACCTGGCCCGCGATCTCGCCCTCGCCGACGACGACGGACTCGAGGCCGGAGGACACGGCGAACAGGTGCTCGGCGACCGCGTCGCCGCACTTCACGTCGACGCTGCCGCGGACGTCGTCGCGGGCGATCCCGCTGGCCCCGCTGACCACGTCCACCGTGGCCTCGACGGCCAGCGCGCGCGCCGCGGTGAGGGGCTCCTCGACGTCGAGGTACGCCTCGAAGCGGTTGCAGGTGGCGAGGACGACGGCCCCCGCGATGAAGTCGTTCTGCTCCATGAGCGTGCCGGCGACGGAGGGTGCGGCCACGGACAGCTTCTCGAGGACCTCGAAGCTGGCGTTGTGATGACTCGCCGTCAGACATATGAGCACGCTTCATGGTAAACCTCCCCGCCGTGTGCTCCGGGCCGGTGAGGGCACCCTGCCTACGCCCGTCCGGCCTCCCCAGCCGAGCGGGCGCGCAGGCGGGGGATGCGATGATCTGATCCGTGATCACGCCCTCCTCCTCGTCTTCCCCCGCGTCCGCCGCCCTCCCGCTGCCCGCGGAGCACCCGCTCAACACGCGCACCTCCTCCTCTCTCCTCGTCGAGGCGTACCGCGGCCATCGCGGCGAGCGCGCGCCCGTGTGGTTCATGCGCCAGGCCGGCCGGTCGCTGCCCGAGTACCGCGAGCTGCGCGTGGGCACGCGCATGCTCGACGCGTGCCTCGACCCGGAGATGGCCAGCGAGATCACGCTGCAGCCGGTGCGCCGCCACCACGTGGACGCGGGCATCTTCTTCAGCGACATCGTCATCCCGCTGAAGCTCGCGGGCGTCGGCGTCGACATCGTCGCGGGCCGAGGACCGGTGCTCGAGAAGCCCGTGCGCACCGCGGCCGACGTGGCCGCGCTGCCGTCGCTGGATCCGGCCGCCCTCGAGCCCATCCGCCAGGCGGTCGCGCGCACGGTCGCCGAGCTCGGCGACACCCCGCTCATCGGCTTCGCGGGCGCGCCGTTCACGCTCGCCGCGTACCTCGTGGAGGGCGGGCCGAGCAAGGACCACATCGCGGCCCGCGGCCTCATGCACGCGGATCCGGACGCCTGGGACGCCCTCATGCGCTGGTGCGCCGAGATCACGGGCGTCTTCCTGCACGCGCAGGTCATGGCGGGCGCCTCCGCCGCGCAGCTCTTCGACTCGTGGGCCGGCGGCCTCTCGCTCGCCGACTACACGCAGCGCGTCGCCCCGGCGTCCGCGCTCGCGCTCGACCACGTGCGCACGATCACCGCCGCGGACGGCCGCACCGTCCCGCTCGTCCACTTCGGCGTCGGAACGGGCGAGCTGCTCGGCGCGATGCACGACGTGGGCGTCGACGCGGTGGGCGTCGACTGGCGCATCCCGCTCGACGAGGCGTCGCGCCGGCTCGGCGGGTCCGTGCCCGTCCAGGGCAACGTCGACCCGGCGCTGCTCGCGGCCCCGTGGCCGATCCTCGAGGCGCACGTCCGCGACGTGCTCGAGCGCGGGAAGGCGGCGCCCGCCCACGTCCTCAACCTCGGCCACGGCGTGCCGCCCGAGACCGACCCGACCGTCCTCACCCGCATCGTGGAGCTCGTCCGTGAGTAGCGACCCGCGGCAGGCGGCCGGAGAGGTCGACCCCACCGACGTCGTCGTGGTGGGCGGCGGTGTCGGCGGCCTCATCGCCGCCCGCGCGTGCGCCCTCGCCGGCAAGCGCGTGATCCTCGTCGAGGCGTCGCCCGCGCTCGGCGGCACCGTGGGATCCCACGTGGTCGACGGCCTGCGCCTCGACAGCGGCGCCGAGAGCTTCGCCACGCGTCGCGGCACGGTCGCGGCGTTCCTGGGGGAGCTGGGCCTCGCCGATCGGATCGTGCAGCCGAACCCGGACGGCGCGTGGGTGCAGCTCGCGGAGCGCGCCATCCAGCTGCCGCGCACGGGCCTGCTCGGGATCCCGGCCCACCCGTTCGACGCCACCATCGCGACCGCGATCGGCCGCGCCGGCGTCGCCCGCGCCAAGGCCGACCTCCTCCTCCCCGCCGCCGTCGGCGCGAAGGAGCGCACGCTCGGCGGCCTGGTCCGCGCGCGCATGGGCGACCGCGTGGTCGACCGGCTCGTCGCCCCCATCGTCTCGGGCGTGCACAGCGCCCACCCCGACGAGGTCGACGCCGACTCCGTCGCGCCCGGCCTCCGCGCCGGGCTCGCCGAGCAGGGGTCGCTGGGGCGCGCGGTCGCGTCCATGCGCGCGGCGTCCCCCGCGGGATCCGCCGTCAGCGGCATCGTCGGCGGCGTGCACCTGCTGGTGGACGCGCTGGTCGCCGACCTCGCGCGCCTCGGGGTCGACGTCCGCACCTCCCTCGCGGTCGAGGCCGTGCACCGGCACCGCTCCCACGAGGGCGCGGCCGCGTACGACGACTGGCACGTCGAGCTCGCCGACGGCCGGGGCATCGACGCGACGGGGGTGGTCCTCGCGATCCCCGCGGCGGGCCTCATCCACCTCTTCTCCGGTCTCGCGCCCCGCGCCGTCACGGAGGGCTGGCCCGAGCCGTCTTCGGTCGAGCTGGTCACGCTCGTCGTGCGCGCGCCCGAGCTCGACGCCGCTCCCCGCGGCACCGGCGTGCTCGTCGCGGCCGACGCCCCGGGGATCCGCGCCAAGGCCCTCACGCACGCCACCGCCAAGTGGCCGTGGCTGAAGGAGCAGGCCGGCGACCGCCATGTGCTCCGCCTCTCCTACGGACGCGCGGGCGGCGACGACGACACCGCGGGCGTCCCGGACGACGAGCTCACCGCGATCGCGGTGCACGACGCGTCCGCCCTGCTCGGCGTCGACCTGGCCGGCCGCGTCACCGGATCCGCCCGCGTGCGCTGGACCAACGCCCTCCCGTTCGCCGCCTCCGGCCACCGCGAGCGCGTGCAGGCCGTGCGCGACGAGGCGGCCGAGCACCCGGGGCTCGAGATCACGGGATCCGCCGTCGCGGGCACCGGGCTCGCGTCCGTGGTGGCCGACGCGCAGGCCGCCGTGGCGCGCCTCCTGACCCGCTGATGCGCGGTCCGGGCCCCGCGTGGCCGGGCATCGACCGCCCCGTCGCCTCCGACCACGCCGATGCGCCGGAGGGATACGCTGGACCGACGTGTGCTGCACGTGCCCCCTCAACGATCGGAGATCTCCCATGAAAGGCAAGCTTCTCTTCGTCGCCGGAGCTGGTGTCGGCTACGTCCTCGGCGCCCGCGCCGGACGCAAGCGCTACGAGCAGATCCGCACGAACGCCAAGAAGGTCTGGGACGACCCGAAGGTCCAGCGCCAGGTCGACAACGCGGCCGGCTTCGTGAAGGACCACACCCCCGACGTCGCGCACGCGGTCGTCGGCGGCGCCAAGAAGGTCGTCGGCACCGTCACCGGCGGCAAGAAGGACTCCTCGAGCGGCTCCACCCCCTCGAGCGCGTCGACCACGTCGTACCCGACCATGGACCCCGCCTCGCCCGAGCCGAACGGCTCCGGCACCTCCCGCTGACCCGCAAGCCCATCCCCAGGAGGGAAACCCGCATGACGGATCAGGATCTCAATCCGAAGAGCAAGCGCTCGCTCGTCCGGCTCGTCGCCGACCTGCCGACGCTCATCGTCCAGCTGATCAAGGACGAGATCGAGTCGTTCAAGAACGAGCTCGTCACCAAGCTCAAGCACGCGGGGATCGGTGCCGGCTTCCTCGTCGTTGCGCTGTTCTTCGCGTTCATCGCGTTCCTGGTGCTCGTCGCCGCCGCGATCCTCGGCCTGTCCGAGGCGTTCTCGCCGTGGCTCTCCGCGCTCATCGTCGCGGGCGTCTTCCTCCTCATCACGGTGGTGCTGGCGCTGCTCGGCATCCGCTGGCTCAAGAAGGGCGTCCCGCCGACGCCCGAGGAGACGGTGGACAGCCTCAAGGAGGACGTCGACGCGGTGAAGGGGACCGGCAAGTATGACCACTGACCGCCCCCGCCCCACGGGACCCCGGTCCCGCACCGAGCTGAAGCTCGACATCCAGCACACGCGCGAGGAGATCTCCGCGACGCTCGACGCCCTCGAGGCCAAGCTGAACGTCCGCCGCCGGGCGAAGGACGGCATCGCCGACCTGCGCCGCCGCATCCGCCGCACGGCCGACGAGGACCCGCTGCTCCTCGTGGCCGTCGGGGTGGGCGCGGTCGTCGTCGTCGGCGGCGTGGTCTGGGCCGTGGCCCGCGCCGCGCGTCGCTGACCCGCAGGTCGATCGTCCGTGATGGCCGAGGGGGGATCCGCGCGTCCGCGTCGCCGCGAGGCGCGTGATCCGGGGGCCCTGGGTGCGCATCCGCTGATGCTGCCGGGGCTCGTCGGGCTCGCCGGCTCGCTCCTGCTCCTCGTGGCCTCGTTCGTCGTCGGCCACGCGCCGGCCGAGTCGGAGCTGTCGCGGACCCCCGTCATCGGCGCCCTCCGCGTCTCGCCGTTCGCCACGGGCGTCGCGTCGCTCGGGGTCGTCGTGGGCGGCCTGATGCTCACCTCCGGGTGGCTCCTCCTCGGCGCCCTGCTCCCGAGGCTCGGGCCGTCCGGCCTGCGCGCCACGCTGCGGCTCGCGGTCGTCTGGACCGTCCCGCTCCTGTTCAGCGCGCCGCTGTTCAGCCGCGACATCTACTCGTACATCGCCCAGGGACGCGTGCTCGGCGCCGGCTTCTCGCCGTACGAGCACGGGCCCGCCGTCCTGCCCGACTGGCGGAGCACGGGCGTCGACCCCCTGTGGGCGCACAACCCCGCGCCGTACGGCCCGCTGTTCCTCGCGATCGAGCGCGTCATCGGCGGGATCTCCGACGCCGTCGGCGTCGAGGTCGCGGTCCTGGCGGCGCGTGGCGTGGCCGTCGCCGGCGTCGTCCTGATGGTCGTGTGCGGCCTCCGCATCGCGCGCCGTCGTCGCATCGACCCCGTGCGGACGGCGTGGTTCCTAGCCGCGAGCCCGCTCGTCATCTTCAACTTCGTGGTGGCCGCGCACAACGACGCGCTGATGATGGGCCTGCTGGTCGCCGGCCTCCTCGCCGCCATCGACTCCCGGCCCGTTCTCGGCGTGCTGCTCGTGACGTGCGCGGTGGCGGTCAAGCCCATCGCGCTCCTCGGCCTGCCCATCGTCGCCATCGTGCACGCGGAGATGCGCGCCCGCCGCGTCGACGACCGGGCGCCGGAGGGCGTGGCCGTCGACGGATCCGCGGGCGGCGTCGCCGGCCTCCGCCCGCCCACCCGCGACCCGCGCGTCTGGGCGGCCTGGACCGCGTCCGGCATCGCCGCCATGGCGCTCCTCGCGCTCGGCGGCGAGGCGCTCGGTGTCGGCCTCGGCTGGATCTCCGCCCTGTCGAGCCCGGTCTCCGTCGTGTCGTGGTTCATGCCGTTCGGCGTGGCCGCGGGCGCGTTCGGCCCGCTGGTCGAGGCGCTCGGCGGTCCGGGCGGGGCGGTCGAGGGCGGGATCAAGACCGCCGGCATCCTGCTCGGGTTCGCGGGCGCCGCGTGGTGCATCCTCACGAAGCGCACGCTCTCCGGGGAGGCGCGCCTCGCCCTCGCCTTCGTGTGCGTCGTCGCGATGTCGCCCGTCGTGTACCCCTGGTACGGCCTGTGGGTGCTCGTGATCCTCGCCGTCGTCGGCATCGCGGACGGCGCGGCCATGTCGCTCGCGGTCTCGGCGACCGTGTTCCTCGTGGGCGTCAACCTGCTGGAGCCCATGGCCGTCGTGCACACGGTCGCCTCCGGCTGGCCGCGCCTGCTGGTCGTCGCCGTGGCCGTCGTCGGGATCCTCGTGGTGCTCGCGCCGGGGCTGCAGGGTCTCGCGGGCACGGATCCGTTCCGGGCGCTCCGCGCGCCCCGGCACCAGTTCTCCGCCGCGCGGCAGCCCCCGGCCTGACGTCCGCCGCGCCACCCGGATCCCGGCGGGAATGCGCGCGCCCGCCGCGGACGTTCCCCGGGGACACCACCGACGGGAGCTCGACCATGGACACGGACCTCGACTGGCACGACCTGATCCGCCGGGCGCACACCGGATTCGCCGACCGCCTCGGCGCGGTCACCGACTGGACGGCCCCGACGCCCGACGTCGAGTGGGACGTCCGCGAGCTCGTGGCGCACGTCATCGAGGAGCAGCAGTGGGTGCCGCTCCTCCTCGCCGGTCACACCGTGCAGACCGGCCAGCCGCTCATCCGCGAGCTCGACGACGACCTCGTGGCCGAGTGGGGCCGCTACTCCCGCGAGGCGCTGGCGGCGTGGGAGGGCGTCGACCCGGAGCGGCCCGTCCTGCTGTCGACCGACCGCGTTCCCGCCCGCGAGTACCTGCGCGAGCAGCTGTCCGACGTCGTGATCCACGGCTGGGACCTCGCGCGCGCGGTCGGCGCCGACGAGCGCATCGACGACGAGCTCGTGCGCGCCACGTGGACGGTGTTCGCGCCGCAGAAGGACACGCTCGAGGCCAGCGGCCTGTTCGCGTCGCCGGTGCCGGTCGCCGAGGACGCGCCCCTGCAGGTGCGGCTGCTCGCGCTCACGGGCCGCGACGCCCGATAGCCCGCGGATGATCTGACGGCCGTCCGACCGATGCATGGGCGGGGTCCCCGCGCGACGTACCATGGAGATCATGAGCATCCCGGCTGCCGAGTCGGCGGCATCTCAGGTCCCCCCGATCGAGTCCCCCGGAGAGGCCCGTCCTGACGACGGGTCCACCCCCGAGGCATCCCCCAGCGGCTACGCCCTCTGGGCCGTCCTCCGCCGCGATCCCGCCCGCCCCGACGACCTCGACGGTCGCGAGGTCCCCGGGGCCGTCGACGAGCTCGACGGCATCGTCCACATCGTCGAGGCGGAGGGCGTCACCGTCCGCGGCTTCTACGACGTCTCGGGCATGCGCGCCGACGCCGACCTCATGGTCTGGATCCACGGCCCCCAGATGGAGACCCTCCAGTGGGCCTTCCGCGAGATCCGCCGCGCGCGCCTCATCCGCGCGCTCATCCCGTCGTGGAGCGCCGCGGGCGTCCACCGCGACGCCGAGTTCAACCGCAGCCACGTGCCCGGCTTCCTCCGGGGCGAGGAGCCGCGCGACTGGCTCTGCGTCTACCCCTTCGTCCGCTCCTACGAGTGGTACCTGCTGCCGCCCGAGGAGCGCGGGCGCATGCTCGCCCAGCACGGCCGCCAGGGCGCGGCCTTCCGCAGCGTCATCGCCAACACGGTCTCGTCGTTCGGCCTCGGCGACTACGAGTGGATCCTCCCGCTCGAGTCGAACGAGCTGGTCGACCTGGTCGACATGATGCGCGACCTGCGCAACACCGACGCGCGCCGTCATGTGCGCGAGGAGGTCCCGTTCTACACGGGCCGCCGCATCACCACCGCCGAGCTCGTGGAGGTCCTCCAGTAATGGCCGCACTCAACCTGGGTCGCAAGCCCGCCCCCGCCACCGACGCCCCCCGGGCGCCCGGCGCCCTCGTCTCCGCCGCGAGCGAGGCCGCGAAGATGGGCCCCGCCCACGTCGAGGAGCCCGTCGCGTACGACGCGATCCTGCTCGCCTCCTTCGGCGGGCCCGAGGGCCAGGACGACGTCATCCCGTTCCTCCGCAACGTCACCGCAGGTCGCGGGATCCCGGAGGAGCGCCTCGAGGAGGTCGCCCACCACTACCGCGCGTTCGGCGGCATCAGCCCCATCAACGAGCAGAACCGCGAGCTGAAGGCCGCCCTCGAGGCGCGCCTCGCCGAGCGCGGCATCGACCTGCCCGTGCTGTGGGGCAACCGCAACTGGGGCCCGTACCTCAACGACGCGCTGCGCGAGGCCGAGGAGAAGGGCTACCGCCAGCTCATCGCCGTCGCCACGAGCGCGTACAGCTCGTACTCCTCGTGCCGCCAGTACCGCGAGGACTTCGCGGACGCGCTGGAGGACACGCAGCTGCAGGGCGTGGTCCGCATCGACAAGGTGCGCCAGTTCTTCGACCACCCGGGCTTCGTCACGCCGTTCATCGAGGGCACGCGCGACGGGATCCGCGACGTGATCGCCCACTTCGAGGCCGAGGGCGCGCCCGTCGACGTGGCGACGGACGTCGAGATCCTCTTCTCCACGCACTCCATCCCGTCGTCGGACGCCTCCAAGTCCGGCCCCGCCGAGCGCGGCTTCGACGAGGACGGCGCCTACGCGGCGCAGCACCTCGCCGTCGCCGAGGTCGTCATGCACGAGGTGAAGGCGGAGCTCGGCATCGACCAGGACGTGCCGTGGCAGCTCGTCTACCAGTCGCGCTCCGGCCCGCCCTCCATGCCGTGGCTCGAGCCCGACGTGAACGACGCCATCGGCGAGCTGCCCGCGCAGGGCCGCCGCGCCGTCGTGATCGTGCCCCTCGGCTTCGTGAGCGACCACATGGAGGTCAAGTGGGACCTCGACAACGAGGCCACCGAGTCCGCCCAGGAGAACGGCCTGTACTCGGTGCGCGTGCCCACGCCGGGCGTGCACGCCGCGTACGTGGACGGCCTCATCGACCTCGTGCTGGAGCGCCGCGACGGCGTGAAGGCGGCCGACCGCCCCCACATGACCGACCTCGGACCCTGGTACGACGTGTGCCGCCCGGGCTGCTGCGAGAACGTGCGGCTGGGCTTCAAGCCCGCCGTCTCCGGGCTGGCACCGTGACGGACGGTCCCACGACGTCGGCTCCCACGACGACGCTCCGCATCGGGACCCGGGGGAGCGCGCTCGCCCTGGCCCAGACTCGGGCGATCGCCGCGGAGATCACCGACGCGTCGGGACTCGAGGTCGAGCTCGTGCCCGTGACCACGCACGGCGACACGTCGCGCGAGTCCCTGTCGAGCCTCGGCGGCACGGGCGTCTTCGCCAGCGCGCTCCGCGAGTCGCTCCTCCGCGGTGAGTGCGACCTCGTGGTCCACTCGCTCAAGGACCTGCCGACCGCGCCGTATGCGGGCCTCACGGTCGCGTCGGTGCCCGCGCGCGAGGATCCGCGCGACGTGCTCTGCGCGCGCGACGGCCTCACCCTGGCGACCCTGCCGCGCGGCGCCCGCGTCGGGACCGGATCGCCGCGCCGCCGCGCGCAGATCCTCGCCGAGCGCCCCGACCTCGACGTGGTCGACATCCGCGGCAACATCGACACCCGCCTCTCCCGCGTGACCGCGGGCGACCTCGACGCCGTGGTGCTCGCCGCCGCCGGCCTCGAGCGCATCGACCGCATCGACGCCGCCACCGAGCACCTCGAGCTCGACCGCTGGCCCACCGCGCCCGGGCAGGGCGCGCTCGCGCTCGAGATCCGCACGGAGGACGCCGAGACGCACTCGGTCGTGGGACGCGCCGTGGAGGCCGTCGACGACCCGTTCACCCACGCCGCCGTCCTCGCGGAGCGCGGCGTGCTGGCCGCCCTCGAGGCCGGATGCGCCGCGCCCATCGGCGCCTGGGCCACCGTCACGAGCGGCCGCCTCGCCCTCACCGCCGTGGTCTACCGGCCCGACGGCACGCAGCGCATGGCCGCCAGCCACGAGCTCGACACGGCGGGGCTCGACCTCGCGCAGCTGGGCGCTTCCGCCTCCGCGCTCTCGGGACCCGTGTCCCGCGAGCTCCTCGACGCCGGAGCGGCCGATCTCGCGCCGCTGGGAGGGACCCGATGACCTCGACAGACCAGAAGCCCCTGAAGGGCTGGCGCGTGCTCGTGCCCCGCGGCGGACCGTGGGGCGACGGCGTCGCGTACGACCTCCGCGCGCAGGGCGCCACGCCCGTCGTCGCGCCCATGATCAACTTCGCCGCCACGCAGGACGCGCAGGCGCTCGAGTCGGCACTCGCCGACCTCGCCGCGGGATCCTTCGACTGGCTCACCGTCACGAGCGCCACCACGGTCGACGTGCTGTCGTCGCACCGCGCCGTCGTGCCCGAGGGCACGCGCATCGCGGCCGTCGGCGAGACCACGGCCGCCGCGCTCGTCGCCGCGGGCTACACGGTCGACTTCGTGCCCTCCATCGACTCGTCCGCCCTGGCGCTCCTCGAGGAGTGGACCGAGATGGCCGCCGGATCCCCGCGCCGCCGCGTGCTCACGCTCCGCTCCGAGATCGCGAAGCCCACGCTCACCGACGGGCTCATCGCGCGCGGGCACGACGTGCGCTCGGTCGTCGCGTACCGCACGGTCGGCGTGCCCGTCAGCGACCGGATCCGCGAGGACGTCTCCTCGGGTCGCGTCCGCGCCATCCTCGTCACGTCGGGCAGCGTCGCGGAGCAGGTGCACGAGCAGCTGGGCGACGTGCCCGACGGCGTGCTCATCGCCTGCATCGGCCCGCGCACCGCGAAGGACGCGCGCCGCTCCGGCGTGCGCGTCGACGTGGTCGCCTCCGAGCGCTCGGCCGCGTCGCTCATCCAGTCGCTGGTCGAGATCGCCCGCCACGAGGAGCCGCGGGCCGACACGGCGGGGCTCACCGGCCTCGCCGACCTCCTCGATCGGAGCACCACCGAATGACCTCCCCCTACTACCGCCCGCGCCGCCTCCGCACCACGCCGGCGATGCGCCGGCTCACCGCCGAGACCCGCCTGCACGCCGCCGACCTGGTCCTGCCGATGTTCGTGCGCGAGGGCCTCGCCGAGGCGTCGCCCATCACGTCCATGCCCGGCGTCTCCCAGCACTCGCTCGACAGCCTGCGGCGTGCGCTCGTCGAGGCGGCCGAGGCCGGGATCGGCGGCGTCATGCTGTTCGGGATCCCGACCGTCCGCGACGCCGAGGGCTCCGGCGCGAGCGACCCCGACGGTATCCTCAACGTCGCCACGCGCGTCGCGGTCGAGGAGGTCGGCGACGCGCTCGTCGTCCAGACCGACCTCTGCCTCGACGAGTTCACCGACCACGGCCACTGCGGCGTGCTCGACGCGCACGGCGTGGTCGACAACGACCGCTCGCTCGACCGCTACCGCGCCATGGGCCTCGCCCAGGCGGAGGCGGGATCCCACCTCCTCGGCCTCAGCGGCATGATGGACGGCCAGGTCGGCGCCGTGCGCGAGGCCCTCGACGACGCCGGGCACCACGACGTCGCGATCCTCGCCTACGCCGCGAAGTACGCCAGCGCCTTCTACGGCCCCTTCCGCGAGGCCGTCGACTCCCAGCTCCAGGGCGACCGCCGCACGTACCAGATGGACAACGGCAACCGCCGCGAGGCCCTCCGCGAGGTGGAGCTCGACATCGAGGAGGGCGCCGACGTCGTCATGGTGAAGCCCGCCATGAGCTACCTCGACATCCTCGCCGACGTCGCCGCGACCAGCAGCGTGCCCGTCTGGGCGTACCAGATCTCCGGCGAGTACGCGATGATCGAGGCCGCCGCGCAGAACGGCTGGATCGACCGCGAGCGCGCCATCGACGAGAGCGTCCTCGGCATCAAGCGGGCCGGCGCCGACGCGATCCTCACCTACTGGGCCGTCGAGCTCGCCGAGCGCCTCGCCCGGCGCTGAGCCGCCCTACCGCCCTCCTCCTCGCCGGACCCGCGTCCGGCCCAGCCTCCGAGCGCATCGCCGCCCGGCACCGAAGGACTCACCGTGACCCACTCCCAGGACCTCTTCGACCGCGCCCGCGACGTCATCCCCGGGGGAGTGAACTCGCCCGTCCGCGCGTTCGGCTCCGTCGGCGGCACGCCCCGCATGATGGTGAAGGCCGCCGGCCCCTACGTGACCGACGCCGACGGCGTGGAGTACGTCGACCTCGTCAACTCCTGGGGCCCCGCGATCCTCGGCCACGCCCGCCCCGAGGTCGTGCAGGCCGTGCAGGACGCCGCCGCCCTCGGCCTCGGCTTCGGCGCGACCACGCCCGCGGAGACCGAGCTCGCCGAGCTCGTCACGGAGCGCGTGCGCGTCGCGGGCGTCGACGGATCCCCGGACCGCCGCCCCATCGAGAAGCTGCGCCTCGTGTCCACGGGCACCGAGGCCACCATGACCGCGATCCGCCTCGCCCGCGGGTTCACGGGCCGCGACCTCCTGGTGAAGTTCGCCGGCCACTACCACGGCCACTCCGACAGCCTCCTCGCCGAGGCGGGCTCCGGCGTCGCCACGCTCGCGCTGCCCGGCTCCGCGGGGATCCCGGAGGCCATCGCCGCGCAGACCATCGTGGTGCCCTACAACGACCTCGACGCCGTGCGCGCCGTCCTCGCCGAGCACGGGCCCCGCATCGCCGCCGTGATCACCGAGGCCGCGGCCGCGAACATGGGCGTCGTCCCGCCGCTGCCCGGCTTCACCGCCGAGCTCGCGCGCCTCACGCACGACAACGGGTCCCTCCTCATCTCCGACGAGGTGCTCACGGGCTTCCGCGTGCACCCGGCCGGCTACTGGGGCCTCGACAACGCGGGCCTCGCGGCCGACCACGCCGACGCCTGGACGCCCGACCTCGTCACGTACGGCAAGGTCATCGGCGGCGGCCTCCCGGTCGCCGCGCTCGGCGGCCGGGCCGACGTGATGGACCACCTGGCACCTCTCGGCCCCGTCTACCAGGCGGGCACGCTGTCGGGGAACCCGGTCGCGGTGGCCGCGGGCCTCACGACTCTCCGCCTCGCGGACGCCGACGTGTACCGCGCGCTCGACATCGCCGCCGACATCCTCATCTACGCCGTCGAGCTCGCCTTCGACCGCGCCGGCCTCGCCTACTCGGTGCAGCGCGCGGGGAGCCTCTTCAGCTTCACGTTCGGCACGCCGCCGGAGCACGGGATCACCGACTACGCCACCGTGCAGGCGCAGGAGACCTGGCGCTACCCGGCCTTCTTCCACTCCATGCTCGACCAGGGCGTCAGCCTGCCGCCCTCGGTCTTCGAGGCGTGGTTCGTCTCGGCCGCCATGGACGAGGCCTCGCTCGACCGCGTGATCCGCGCCCTCCCCGCGGCCGCGCGCGCGGCCGCCGCGGCGACCCCGCCCGCGTAGGCGCGCGGCACGCGCGTCAGAGCGTGATCGCCGCGAACCGCTCCAGCTCGACCCTGCCGTCGCGCCCGTCCGCGGGCGTGCCGGGCCGCGCGGTCGCGGGGACGCCGAGCCGGTCGGCCGCGGCGAGCTGCGCCACGTCGTAGCCCGTGAGCGCGCCGATCTCCGCCACGGCGACCTGGTACGTGCGGTACGGCCCGAGCTCGGGCGCATCCGCGGTCGCGGACTGCCGGTCGAGGTCGCCGAGCTCCGGCGCCTGGTCGAGCAGGTACGCGGTGGCCGCGAGCCGGTCGCCCGAGACCCAGGCCGCGATCTTCCAGAACATGAGCGGGATCCGCACGCCGCGGTACACGGGGTCGTCGTCCGAGAACACGGGGCCGGTGAACACCGTCATGCGCCGGTCGCCGAGGTCGGCGTTCTCCAGCACGTAGTCCTCGAGGCCGAGCCACAGCTCCTTGGACTGGTTGAACTCCGCCGCCTGCGGGGCCGCGTTCGTGTAGACGAAGGTATCGGCGCTCGCGCGCGCGGCCTCGGCGATGTCGCCCCACACGGGATCCCGCCGGCGCACCAGGTGCCCGCGGTCGATGTCGTTGCGCGCGTACAGCTCGGGGCCGCACTGCTGCTCCTCGGGCAGGCGCGGATCCAGGTGCCAGTCGTCGGAGCGCTCCACGTCCACGAGGCGCGCGCCGTCGATGTTCACGGCGGTCAGCGCGGCCAGGCGCCGGTCGGTGTCCATGAGCACGGTGAAGTGCAGGTAGTCGAGCCGCACGGGCCGCGCGTCGGCGGGGGCCTCCGGCAGCGGGAGGGCGATGGGCAGGAAGTCGAGGTCGTAGCCGTCCATGTCCGGAGCCTATGCCCGGCCTCGGACGCTCGACCGGCGGACGGGTGGACGCCCGGGGGCGGGCGGGCGGCGGGACGCCTCGGGTCAGGCCCGGCGGAGGGGAGCGGTGGCGCGCCCGCGCGCGAGCTCCGCGAACACGTCCGTGGTGAGCCGGTACGCGTGCTCGACCTCGGCCACGACCCGGGCGCGCTCGTCGTCGTCCCACGGCGCCCGGTCGAGCGCCTCGCGGTAGGTGCTGCAGAAGCGCCGCGGCTCGGCGATCTCCGCGAAGAGGTAGAGGCCGACGCCGTTGGTGTCGAAGCCGAACTGGCGCTGCAGCAGCGAGCGGAGGAGCCGGCCGCCGGACAGGTCGCCGAGGTAGCGCGTGTAGTGGTGCGCGACGAAGCCGCCGACCCAGACCGACGCGACCCGCTCGATCCGCGCGACGTACGCGGCCGTGCTCGCGAGCGGCCGCACGACCTCGCGCCAGTCCGGCCCGACGAGGAAGTCGAGGTCGGCCTCGATCGCGGGGAGGCGCGTGAGGCGGGTGCTGATGAAGCGCGCGGCCACGGGATCCGCCGCCATGCGCTCGGTCGCCTGCTCGATGGCGCGGTAGATGAAGTAGTGCTGCGCGACGAGGGCCACGTAGTCGTCGCGGCAGCCGCGGCCCGTCACGATAGCGGTCATGAACTCGTCCGTGTCCTGCGCCTCGGCGCGCGGTCGTGCCCGGTCGCGGAGAGCCTCGGTGAGGGGGACGACGGTCATGATGTAGGTGAGCCTAACCTCATCTGCCGCTCGCGCGGAAGAGGGCGGCGGCCGTCACGGCGGTCCGTCGGCGACGGCTCAGGAGGCGGCGGCGAAGAAGACAAGGCCGAGCAGCGGCGGCACGCCCTGGACGAGCGCGGGGATGAGGTACTTCTTGCCCGTGCTGGCGATGATGATCGACGCGAGCACCATGCACGCGGTCGTGAACAGCACGAGCGTGAGGCCGGCGGGCACGTTGCCGACGAAGTAGAGGATCAGCCCGAGGCCGGCGCCGAGCGCGAGGAACAGGTTGTAGAAGCCCTGGTTGTAGGCCCACGGCTTGATGATGAGGGCCTTCTCCTGGTCGGCGACGCCGAAGCGCTTCCAGGCGAACGGCTTCTCGAACCAGACGCTCTCGAGCAGGAAGAAGAACGCGTGCAGCAGGGCCGCGAGCCCGACGAAGATGGTGCCGGTGGCGGCTACTGCGGTCATGATCCCTCGCTCCGGCGGCACCGTGCCGCGTCGGGCCAAGGGTAGCGCGGGGTGCGGACGGCGGCGCGCGGCAGCGGGCGCGGGCGGCGGGTGCTAGGCGCGCACGTCGACCACGACGCGTCCGCTCGAGGTGCCCGCGAGGATCCGCTCGCCCGCGGCGATCGCGCCGTCGAGCGGCACGGTCGTGGTGATGGCGTCGAGGAGCTCGGGGTCGAGGTCGGTCGCGAGCCGGGCCCACGCCTCCCGCCGCAGGGCGGCCGGCGCCTCGACCGAGTTGATGCCCGCGAGCGTGACGGCGCGGAGGATGAAGGGGAGCACGGTGCCCGGCAGGTCCGGCCCCTGCGCGAGGCCGGCGGCCGTGACCACGCCGCCCCAGCGCGTCTGCGCGAGCGCGTTGACGAGGGTCGCGCTGCCGACGCTGTCGACCGCGCCCGCCCAGCGGATCCGCTGCAGCGGCTTCCCGGGCTCGCCGAGCTCCGAGCGGTCGATCACGTCGGCGGCGCCGAGCGCGCGCAGCCGGTCGCCGAGCTCGTCGACGCGGCCGGTGCTCGCGACCACGCGGTGGCCGAGGCGGGCGAGCAGCGCGACCGCGATGGATCCGACCCCGCCGCCCGCGCCCGTCACGAGTACGTCGCCGGATCCGGGCTCCACGCCGCCGCGCTCGAGCGCCAGCACCGAGAGCATCGCCGTGAAGCCCGCGGTGCCGATGGCGGCGGCCCGGGCCGCGGAGATGCCGTCGGGCACGCGCACGAGGGACGCGGCCGGGACGCGCACGCGCTCGGCCAGCCCGCCGTCGCGGCTCTCGCCGAGGCCGGCGCCGTTGAGGACGACCAGGTCGCCGACGTCGACGGCGTCGGATCCGCTCGCCGCGACCGTCCCGACGGCGTCGATGCCGGCGACGAGCGGGCTGGTGCGTGCGATCCCCGGCCGGCCGCCGAGCAGCATGCCGTCCTTGTAGTTGACGCTCGAGAAGAGGACGTCGAGCACGACCTCCCCGTCGCCCGGACCGGCCGCGCCGCCCGTCGTCCGCTCGTCGGGGAGGTCGCGCAGCGCGACCTCGATGCCTGTCGTGCCGTCGTCGGCGACGGTCTTCTCGGCCACGAGCGCGCGGTACGTCATGCCGTCACGCTACGCCCGCGCCGCGCGGCGACGCGAGCGGCGGCGACCCGGCCGGATCAGCCGAAGAGGATCGCGGCCTCGTCGTAGCGGTGCTGCGGCACGGTCTTGAGGCGGCCGAGCGCCTCCTCGAAGCCCACGTGGACGATGTCGGTGCCTCGGAGCGCGACCATGCGGCCCCAGTGGCCGTCGCGCACGCTGTCGACCGCGGCGAGGCCGAGGCGCGTCGCGAGCACGCGGTCGTACGACGACGGGGTGCCGCCGCGCTGGATGTGGCCGAGGGTCGTCGCGCGGGTCTCGATGCCCGTGCGCTCCTCGATGATGGGCGCGATCTGCTCGCCGATGCCGCCGAGCCGCGGGCGGCCGAAGGCGTCGAGCCCGCGCTCGCCGTGCGCGTCCGACGCGTGCTCGGGGATGAAGCCCTCCGCGACGACGACGAGCGGCGCGCGCCCGCGGTCGTAGGCCGAGCGGACCCAGCCGATGATCTCGTCCATGCTCGTCTTCTGCTCGGGGATGAGGATCGCGTGCGCGCCCGCGGCCATGCCGGAGTGCAGCGCGATCCAGCCGACGTGGCGGCCCATGACCTCGGCGACCATGCAGCGGCTGTGCGAGTCGCCCGTGGTGCGGAGGCGGTCCATGGCGTCGGTCGCGATCTGCACCGCGGTGTCGAAGCCGAACGTGTAGTCGGTGGCGTCGAGGTCGTTGTCGACGGTCTTGGGGACGCCGACGATCTTCAGCCCGGCGTCCGTGAGGCGCTTGGCCGCCGCGAGCGTGCCCTCGCCGCCGATGGCGAGGATCGCGTCGATGCCGAGGCGGTCGAGGTTCTCCTGGATCCGCTCCACGCCGCCGTCGCCCTCGAACGGGTTCGTGCGGCTGGTGCCGAGGATCGTGCCGCCCTGCTTGCCGATGCCCTGGATGTCGCGACGCGCGAGCGGCATGACGTCGCCGTCGACGACGCCCCGCCAGCCGTCGCGGAAGCCCACGAACTCCTGCTTGTGGATGGTCGTTCCCTTGAGCACCGCCCCGCGGATCACCGCGTTGAGTCCGGGGCAGTCTCCGCCTGAGGTGAGGATTCCGATGCGCACACGTCCATCATGGGGCACGCATCCGCGAGACTGGCCGGATGGACTCCGCACCCGACGGCCGCCCGCTCCCCGCATCGCCCGCGACGGGCGACCTCGACCGCCTCGCGCGCCGCGCCCTCGGCCTCGTTCGCGACGGCCGTCGGGCGATCCTCGCCATCGCGGGCAGCCCCGGCGCCGGCAAGACGACCCTCGCGCGGGCGCTGGTGGCGCGGATCGACGCGCGGGCGGGCGACGGCACCGCGGCGTACGTGCCCATGGACGGCTTCCACCTCGCCAACGCGACGCTCGACCATCTCGGCCGCCACGACCGCAAGGGCTCGATCGACACGTTCGACGGCTGGGGCGTGCTGGCGCTCGTGCGCCGGATCCGCGCCGAGACGGACCACGTCGTCTACGCGCCGTCGTTCGACCGGGCGGTCGACGAGGGCGTGGCCGGGGCGATCGCGGTCGAGCCGAGCGCCCGTCTCGTCGTGGTCGAGGGCAACTACCTGCTCGTCGACGACGGCCCGTGGGGGCTGCTCCGCGCCGAGTTCGACGAGGCGTGGTTCTGCGCGACCCCCGCTGACGCGCGCTTCTCGCGCCTGGTCGACCGGCACACGGCCGGCGGACGCGATCCCGAGGCCGCCGCGGCGTGGGCCCGCGACGTCGACGGCGTCAACGCGCGCCTCATCGAGGGCACGCGCGGACGCGCCGACCTCGTGGTGGACGGCACCGCGGCCGGCGTGCCGGAGGCGGTGGCCGGCTAGCGGGCTCGGGTCAGAGCTCGACGGTGCCGTGCTCCCCGACGTCCTTCGGGCGCTCGCCCGTGATGGCGGCCTTGGCGTACTTGATGAGCGCGATCGGCTTCGGGGTGTCCTGGTACCAGTACTCGGCGGCGTCGGCGTGGACGCGGATCAGCGCGACCGTCGGGTCGTCCTTCCCGCCCTCGAACCACGCCTCGGCGCCGGTCGACCACAGCTCGTCGATGCGCGCGCGGTCGCGCGTGATCTCCGCCGTGCCGGCGATGGATAGGAACCCGTCGCCGGACTGCAGCGACACGTTCACCTGGTCGTTGGCGCGGATCTCCGTGGTCTTGTCGCTCGGGTCCTGCGTGAAGAACCAGAGGTCGCCGTCGAAGTCGCGCTCCTGGCTGGCGAGCGGGCGGCTCACGAGCTGCCCGTGCGCGTTGACGGTGGTGAGGAGCGCGATGCGGGCGCCCTTCACGAGCTCGGCGACGCGGTCGCGGTCGTCCTGGTGGTCGTTCGTGGTGTCGGTCATGCGGCCGACGCTACGCGCGCGGTGGCCGACCGGGCGGGGTCGGCGGCCCTGCGTACCCTGAGGGGATGGACCAGGGCGGCGCGGAGGTGACGGCCCCCGACGCGCGCACGACGTACCTGCCCGACCGCGAGGTCGACCTCCGGCTGGTGCTGCGTCCGCTGTTCCGCGGGGTCGTGGATCCGACCTGCCGCTGGGACCCGGCCCCGCCCGGATCCCGCCGCGTCGGCGTCTGGCGCACGGCCCGCACGCCGCTCGGCGCCGCGTCGCTCCGGCTGGATCCGCGCCCCGACGGCGGCGTCGACGCGCGCGCCTGGGGCCCCGGCGCCGAGTGGGCGATCGCCGGCGTGCCCGAGCTCCTGGGCGAGGGCGACGACTGGTCCGACCTCGACGTCTCCGCGCATCCCCTCCTCCGCGACGCGCGCCGCCGCCTTCCCGCGCTCCGGCTGATGCGCACCAACCACGTGTTCGAGGCGATGGCGTCCGCGGTGCTCGAGCAGAAGGTCACCGGGCTCGAGGCCAGGCGCGCGTGGCGGCAGCTGATCCTCGCGCACGGCGAGCCCGCGCCCGGACCGGTGCCGACCGGCATGCGCGTGCTGCCGTCGCCCGAGCGCTGGCGCCTCATCCCCTCGTGGGAGTGGCACCGCGCGGGCGTGGATCCGAAGCGGTCGCGCACGCTCATCGCCGTCGCGACCTCGGCGGCCGGCCTCGAGCGCACGCTCGCGCTCGGCCGGGGGAGCGAGGAGATCACGCGGCGGCTGCGCTCGATCCCGGGCGTCGGCATCTGGACGGCCGCGGAGACATCGCAGCGCGCCCACGGGGATCCGGACTCCGTGAGCGTCGGCGACTACCACGTGCACGACACGGTCGGCTGGGCCCTCGTCGGCCACGCGGTCGACGACGACGGGATGCTCGAGCTGCTCGAGCCGTGGCGCGGGCAGCGTCAGAGGGTGATGCGCCTCATCGAGGCGAGCGGCTTCCGGAAGCCGCGGTTCGGCCCGCGCATGACGGTGCAGGACCACCGCGCGCACTGAACGTCGCGCACGGAGCGACGCGGCGGCCCGCGCCGGCCGGATCAGCTGTCGGCGGCGATGCCCTGGGGCAGGTCCGCGCCGGCCTTGGTGAGCGCGTCCACGAGGTCCTGGCCGGCGACGGTCGTGATGATGTCGCCCTGGATCCGGAGGGTCGGGGTGCCTGTGACGCCCGCCGAGGTCGCGTCGGAGGTGTTGCTCGTGATCCACGACGAGTACTTGCCCTCGGCCACGCACGTGCGCGCCGCGTCCGCCGTGACGCCCTGGGTGGTGAGCCAGGTGACGAAGTCGGCGTGGGTCCACGAGTCGGTGATGGTGGAGTGGTTGTCGAACAGCGCCGAGTGCACGGCCGGCCACTTGTCGGGCTCCTCGGCGAGCACGCACGCGGCGGCGCTGCCCGCGACCACGCCGTACTTCGTGACGATCTGGATGGGGTGGTAGACGATGCGCACCTGGCCCGTGGCGGCGATCCGGTCGAGCAGCGGGCCGGTCTCGGCCTCGTACTGCGCGCAGTGGGGGCACGAGTAGTCCTCGTAGACGTCCATGGTCACGGGGGCGTCGGCCGCCCCGACGCTGACGCCCGTGGGCTCGGTCGCGATGCGGACCTGGTCGCCCGTGGACAGCGCCGCGGTCGTGTCCTGCACGGGACCCGCGGCGCTCGCCGCCTGGGACTGGCCGAGGAGGTAGACGCCGCCGGCGATGGCCGCGATGACGATGACGAGGCCGCCCGCGACGGAGAACTGGGTGATGAGGCGGCGGCGCTTGCGGCGCCGGTCGTCGAGGGCCCTCTCGATGCGTGCCTTCTCGCGGATCGCGCGTACCTTCTCGTTCTCATGCCGGGCCATGCGGACGATCCTAGGGATCCGCGTGGCCGCGCCCCTGGGAGGCGCCACAGCGCTGCGTATGGATAGGCTCGGCGCGTGCCCGACGACGTGACGTACGTACCCCGCCTCCCCACCGGCCAGCAGCACGAGCTCGTCGCGGAGGTCGACGGCCGCACGCAGCGCATCGTGATCGCCGAGGTCGGCGCCGCGCTCCGCGTGCTCCAGGTGGACGGCACCGACCTCGTGCAGTCCTACCCCGACGAGGCGCGGCCCCCCTTCTGCAGCGGCATCGTGCTCGCGCCCTGGCCCAACCGGATCCGCGACGGCCTCTGGGAGCATGGCGGCGTCACGCACCAGCTCGACATCACCGAGGTCGATCGCGAGAACGCGATCCACGGGCTCCTCCTGCACTCCCCGTACCGCCTGGTCGAGCGCGATGACGTCTCCGTGACGCTCGCCGCCGACGTCCACCCGCAGCGCGGCTACCCCTTCGCCCTCGAGACGAGCGTGCGCTACGAGCTCACGGGCTCCGGCGTGCGCGTCACGCACGTGATCCGCAACGTCGGCTCGGCTGACGCGCCCGTCGCCGTGGGGACGCATCCCTTCCTCCGCGTGGGCGACGTGCCCACCGAGGACCTCGAGGTCGTCATCGACGCGCCCACCCACATCGAGGTGGATCCCGTGCGCCTCAACCCCACGGGCGCCCAGACCCCGGTCGAGGGCACCCGCTACGACCTGCGCCAGGGCGTGCGCGTCCGCGACGCCCAGCTCGACGACGCGTGGGCCGACGCCCGCGTGGTCGACGGCGTCACCCGGCACGGCGTCCAGGCGCCCGACGGCCGCCGCACCGAGATCTGGGCCGACGGCGAGTTCACCTACTGGCAGGTCTTCGTCACGCCCTGGTACCCCATCGCCGACGGCCACGTCTGGGCGGTCGCGGTGGAGCCGATGACGGCGCCGGCCGACGCGTTCAACTCGGGCGACGGCCTCATCACGCTCGCGCCCGGATCCGAGTGGTCCGGCACCTGGGGCATCGACCTGCACGACTGAGCCCGCCCGGCGCCGACCGTCTGGATGCCCGCTGGGAGCCGTGGTCGGAAACCGAAGCGGCCCGGGACGCCCGGCGCGGACCGTCCTAGCGTCGGACCATGACCGACACCAGCGCGACCACAGCCCTCGACTCCATCACCGGCGTGCACCACGTGCGCATCTCCGTGACCGACCTCGGCCGATCCCGCGCTTTCTACGAGGGCGTGCTGGGCTTGACCCCCGCCATCGAGAGCGAGGGCGACTCGACCGACCCCGCCGTGCGCGAGGATCCCGCCCAGTACTTCGGCGGCGTCATCTACGGCGTGGGGTCGCAGCTGTTCGGCCTCCGCCCGATCGCCGGCGACGGCGCCGCGTTCGACCCCGCGACCCGCGGCCTCGACCACGTGAGTCTCCAGGTCGGGTCGCGCGACGACCTCGTCCGCGCGGCCGCGCTGTTCGCGGAGCGCGGCATCTCCCACGGCGAGGTCATGGACTTCCCCACGGGCATGTCGATCCTCTCGGTGCAGGACCCGGACGACATCAACGTGGAGCTCGTCGCCGCGGGCTGACCCGCGACCCCTGGCGGCGGCGGTGCGCACGAGCGCGCCGCCGCCGTTCGCGTGCGTAGCATTTCCCCAAGTGCCGAGCAGTGCACCACCCGGTCGAGGAGGACGCGATGACGATGACGGACCCCCTGGCGCTCGAGAGCCAGGTCTGCTTCCAGGCGGTGGTCGCCGCCCGCACCGTGGTGGCCGTCTACCGGCCGATCCTCGAGCCGCTCGGGCTGACGCACACGCAGTACCTCGTGATGCTCGCGCTGTGGGAGCGGGACGAGCGCTCGGTCTCGGACCTCGGATCCGCGCTGCAGCTGGAGCCCGCGACGCTCACCCCGCTGCTCAAGCGCCTCCAGGGCGCCGGGTTCGTCGACCGGGCCAGGAGCGCCGCGGACGAGCGCGTCGTCGTGGTCTCCCTCACGGACGCGGGGCGCGACCTGCGCGACCGCGCGGTCGATGTGCCCGCGCAGGCGGCCGCGCGCACCGGCATGACCGTCGCCGAGCTCGAGGCGCTCCGCGACGCGCTCGACGACGTGGTGGGGCGGCTCACCGGCGCCCTGGCGGATGGCGGGACCGCCGCCTGATCCTGTGCGCGCACGCCGGCCGGGGCGCCGCGCCCGTCAGCGACCGACGTCGAACGGCGCCCAGCTCGCGTCGGTCACGCGCGTCGTGCCGCCGACGGCCTCCACGGAGAGGCCCGCGCCGTCGAGCGTGCCGACCGTCGCGCTCGTGAGGACGGCCGCGTCGCCGTCGACGAAGGCCTCGAGCGTGCGGTCGTCGAGGACGAGGTCGAGCGTCACCGGATCGCCGGGCGCCGCGTCGGGCAGCGGCGCGGTCGCGGGCCGGTCGTAGGCGTCCGGCATCATCCCGTCCGGGTCGTCGTCGCGCACGACGAACGCCTGCCGGCGGTCCGCGTCGTAGCCGACCGTGACGGTGCCGCCCTCCGGGGAGGCGAGACGCACGCGGGTCTCGCGCGCGGGATCCGCCGGGTCGGGCGTGAGCGTGAGGCGGAGGCGCGCGGGGCCGCCCGGGGCGGCGGCGAGCGGGGTCGTCGCGTCGACGCGCGCGTCGGCGACGGGCTGCGCGTCGCCCTCGCGGCCGGTGAGCGCGTCGAGGGGAGCCGACCGCAGCGCCCAGCCGCCGCCGTCCGGCACCAGCCGCAGCTCCCGCACGAGCGACTGCCCGCCGCCCGCGCCGCCGTCCCGGAGCGGCAGCCGGTTCGCGTACTCCCAGCTGCTCGTCCAGCCCATCGCGTAGCGGCGGGTGGGGGCGGCGCCGTCGGCCGGATCCGCCCAGGTGACCGCCGCGTAGAGGTCGGCGCCCTGGTCGAGCCAGCGCGGGGCGTCGTCGTCGGTCGTGAAGCGCTCGCCGTCGAAGTCGCCGACCCAGTACGCGTATCCGGTGCCGCGGCCCTGGGCGGCGCCGTTCGCGCCCACCCCGAGGACCCAGCGGACGCGGTCGGGATCGCCAGCGCTCGCGATGGGGAACACGTCCGGGGTCTCCATCGTGCCGAGGTCGTCGCGCGCGAAGTCGGAGCGGTAGGTCCAGTGGATGAGGTCGGGCGACGTGTAGAAGCCGATGCGCCGGCCCTCCGCGAGCGCCATGCTCCAGCGCCCGTGCTCGCCGTCCCACACCACCTTCGGGTCGCGGAAGTCGGGGCCGCCCGGGTTGTCCATGACCGGGTTCTGCGCGTACGGCTGGAACCGGTAGCCGCCGTCGGTCGAGTAGTACAGGGACTGCCGCTGCACGCCCTCGGACTGCTGCGTGAGGATCGCGATCACCGTGCCCGCGCCGAGCCCGGACGTGTTCCCGGTGTCGACCACGACGCTGCCGGTCTCGGCGTCGCCGAGCGGGGTGTCGTACTTGTCGATCGCGATGCCCTCGTCGTGCCAGGTGACGAGGTCGGTGGACGTGTAGTGCCGCCACGAGGATCCGTTGCCGTCGGGGTGGTCGGCGTTGACGAGCGCGTACGCGTGCCACACGCCGTCGAGCAGGAAGGGGCGCTGCGGGTCGTTCATGAACTCGCCCGACGGGCGGATGTGGATCCCGTCGTCGGCGGCGCGGGGCGCGGGCGGCGGCGGGACGGGCCCGCGGTCGGCGCCCGTGATGCCGCGCACGGCGACGACGAGCGCGGCGACCAGGAGGATCGCGATGATCGTGACGAGGGCGCGGCGATGGCGGCGGGCGAGGGGGCGGATGCGGTCGCGGAGTCGTGGCGCGACGCCCGCGGCAGGCGGGCGCGACGGGGATGCGGTCATGTCGTCGGTCTCCTCGCGGTGGGCGATCGGGGGCAGACGGGTGGCGGAGCGGAGCGGGAGAGCATGCACCGCCGCACGACCGATCCGGCGACCGTACAGGGTCAGTCGGGTCGCGTCCACCCCGTTCGGGGGACACGCCCGGGATCCGTCGCCGACCCCGTCCGGGGGCGCGGGAAAGCGCCGTCACCCCCTAGGCTCCCCGACCGGGGGAGCGTGCACCGCGCGACGCGATCGGACTCATCGACACGAGAACGAGAGTGAGAACAGGTGACCAAGAGAATCAGGCGCGGGCTGTCCGCGTCCGCCGCGGCGACCCTGGTGGTGGCGTCCGCGCTGCTCGCCGGGGGATCCGCCCAGGCCGCGGGCCCGACGCCGCCGCGGCCCACCGTGCACACCCAGAAGGCGTACGCGCCGGAGGACGACTTCACGGCCCACTGGACCCGGGCGGACGCCAAGCAGATCGCGAAGCTGTCCGATCCGACGGCCCCGTCCCGGCAGAACTCCATGCCCGAGGCGCTGACCATGCCGCAGGTGCCGCAGGACTTCCCGTCGATGACCGACCAGGCGTACGTCTGGGACACCTGGCCGCTGACGGACTCGTCGGGCCAGACCTACAGCGTCGACGGCTACGACGTGATCTTCGCGCTCACGGCCCCGCGCACCCTGTCGTTCGACGACCGGCACACGTACGCCAAGATCGGCTACTTCACGCGGCCCACCGGCATCCCGGCGGAGCAGCGCCCGGAGAACGGCGGCTGGACCTACCAGGGGAACGTGTTCGAGGACGGCGTCACGGACGGGATCTTCCCCGACCAGTCGTTCACGCAGCAGGCCGAGTGGTCGGGATCCGCGCGGATCATGGCCGACGGCACGGTGAAGCTGTTCTTCACCGACGTCGCGTTCTACCGCGACGCCAAGGGGCAGGACGTGAAGCCCGCCGACCCGGTCATCTCGCTCAGCCAGGGGCGCGTCGAGAAGGTCGACGGCGCGGTCGCGCTGAAGGGCTTCGAGACGGTGACGCCGCTCCTGCGCCCCGACGGGCAGAGGTACCAGACGAACGAGCAGAACTGGTCCACCAACTTCCGCGACCCGTTCACGTTCACGGATCCGGACCACCCGGGCAAGACGTACATGGTCTTCGAGGCCAACGTGGCCGGGAAGCGCGGCGAGCAGGAGTGCGACGCGACCGACCTCGGCTACCGGAAGGGCGACCCCGCGGCGGAGGACCCGAAGGAGGTGACCGCCAGGGGCGCGAACTACCAGATGGCGTCCATCGGCCTGGCGGTCGCGGACGACGCGGACCTCACGAAGTGGCACTACCTGGATCCGCTGCTCGAGTCGGCCTGCGTCACCGACCAGACCGAGCGGCCCGAGGTGATGATCGAGAACGGCAAGCACTACCTGTTCACGATCAGCCACCGCTCGACCTTCGCGGCCGGCATGGACGGGCCCGAGGGCGTCTACGGATTCGTCGGCAACGGCCTCCGCAGCGACTACAAGCCCATGAACGGCGGATCCGGCCTCGTGCTCGGCAACCCGACCAACCTCAACTACGCGGGCGGCACCGCGTACGCGCCCGACTACAACCAGACGCCGGGCGCGTTCCAGGCGTACTCGAGCTACATCCTCCCGGGCGGGCTGGTGGAGTCGTTCATCGACGCCGTCGGCACCAAGGAGTCGTTCCGCCGCGGCGGGACGCTCGGGCCGACCGTGAGGCTCGAGTTCGACGGCGACACCTCGAAGCTCGACCGGGGCTACGGCGAGGGCGGGCTCGGCGGATACGCCGACATCCCGACGACACGGGTGTTCGACCCGGCGCACCCGCCGCAGTAGGGCGAGGCGCGGCGACGGCGGCGAACGCCGTCGCCGCGTCCTCCCGGGCCGCTCCTCTACACTCGCTGTCGATGCCCGCCCCGTCCCCGAACCCGATCCCGCCGCGCGTCCAGCGCGTGATCCGAGGGCTCGCCGCATCCACCACCGCCACGTTCGTGGCCGCCCTCTTCCACGAGGCCGGCGGCGGGGCCGCGCCGGCGTGGGGCGTCGTGGCGTTCGGGCTCGCGCTCGCGTCGCTCGCGGCCATCGCGCTCGCCGGCACGCGCACCACGCTGTGGCGCCTCGTCGCCGCCGTGGGCGTCAGCCAGCTCCTCTTCCACGGCCTGTTCACGGCGGCGGGCGACGCGACCGGGGCCTCCCTCGCCGCGGATCCGCACGCCGGCATGGGGCACGGCGCGTCGACGATCGCGCTCCCGGGCCTCGACGCCGCGCCATCGGGCGCCGCCGGCGCGATCGACCCCGGCATGCTCCTCTCGCACGGCGCGGCCCTCGTCGTCACCGTGCTCGCGCTGCGGCATGGCGAGGCCGCCATCCGCGCGCTCGTCGCCTCCTCCGCGCTCCGCGTCGTGCGCGCCCTCGCGATCCCGTTCCTCCGGCCCGAGGGACGTCGCGCCACCGCGCTCGCCCGGGCCGCCCGCGCGCCCCTCGCGCTCCGCGACCTCTGCGCACGGCTCGGGCGCCTGCGGCATCGCGGCCCGCCGCGTGCCCGCGCGCTCGCCGCAGCCTGACGCGGCGGCCGGATCCCACGACCCGTGGATCCCGGCTCACCGCGCGAGCCCGCTCGCGCCGCGGACGCGATGCCCGCGCATCGCCCGCCCCTCTCCTCCCCTCACCGGACGCCGGCACCGCCGCGTCCGCTCCCGGGGCCGCCCCGCGCGGCCCGGAACAGGACATGCCATGACCCGCTCATCCACCCCCGCCCCCCGCCGCCGGATCCTCCGCTCGGCCACCGCGCTCGTCGGCGGCGTCGCGCTCGCCGTCGCCGTGCCGCTCGCGGCGTCCGCGCACGTGCGCGTCTCGCCCGACCAGGCGGCCGCCGGCAGCTACAGCACGCTGACCTTCAAGGTCCCCACCGAGTCCGCGACCGCGACGACCACGAGCGTCACCGTCGACCTGCCGAAGGACACCCCCTTCTCGAGCCTGTCCACCGAGCCCGTGCCCGGCTGGACCGCCACGGTCACGACCGAGAAGCTCGACACCCCGGTGAAGACGGACGACGCGACCATCACCGACGCGCCCATCGAGGTGAAGTGGACCGCCGACGACGGCGTGGGCCTCAAGGCCGGCGAGTTCCAGCGCTTCACGGTGTCCGTCGGACCCGTGCCCGACACCGGCAGCATCATGCTCCCGGCGCACCAGGGCTACTCGGACGGATCCGTCGTGGACTGGGACCAGGCGACCCCGGCCTCCGGCGAGGAGCCCGAGCACCCCGCGCCCACGCTCTACGTGGACGACGCCCCGCCCGCCGACTCCATGAGCGCGATGACCACCACCGCGGCGCCCGACGCGGCCGTCACCACGGCGGCGTCCGACACCGGCGCCACGAGCAGCGCGGTCGCGGTCGGCCTCGGCGTCGGCGGCCTCGCCCTCGGCGCGGTGTCCCTCGTGGTCGCCGTCTTCGCCCTCACCCGCGTGCGTCGCGAGGGCGGCGGCCAGGCGTGACGCCCGGGGACCGGATCCCGGCCCGCACCGGCCGGCGCCCGCTCCGGCGGCTCGCGGCGGCGTTCGCGGGTGCCGCGCTCGCGACCGGCGCGCTCGCGCTGGCCGGGCTGGCCCAGGGGAGCGGGCCCGACGGCGCGCTGTCGGCGTCCGCCCACAACTACCTCGTGTCGAGCTCGCCCGCGGCCGGATCCACGATCGACGCGCCGCCGTCGGAGGTCACGCTGACCTTCAACGACGTGATCCTCGACCTCGCCGCGGCGGGCGGGGGCGGCGGCGACGCGTCGACCGGGTCCGCGCCCGCGGGCGGCTCGTCCGTCGTGCAGGTCACGGGACCGGACGGCCAGGGCACGCACTTCGAGACCGGCTGCGCGACGGACTCCGGACGCTCGGTCTCCGTGCCGGTCGCGCTCGGCGGATCCGGCCAGTACACGGTCACGTGGCGCGTGGTCTCGGCGGACGGGCACCCGGTCTCCGACTCGATCGCGTTCACGTACCAGGCGCCCGCGGGCGCGACGGCGTCGGCGGGCACGGCCGACGGCCCGGGCTGCGCGGCGGTCGAGGAGGGGGCGGCCGGATCCGGCGCCACCTCGTCGGGCGGCACCGACCCGTCCGCCGCGGATCCAGGCACCGCGGCCGGCCAGGAGCAGGGCATCGCGCCCTACCTCGGCGTCATCGTCGGCGTCGGCGTCGGGATCGTCGTGCTGGCGGCGGCCGCGGTCGTGCTCATCGTGGTGACCGGGCGGCGGAAGCCGGCGGCGGCTGCCACGACGGACGACGCCGACGGCGACGCCCCGCGCGACGGCGGCCCACCGGCCGCCTGACCGCACGCGACCCGCGACGACGGGCCCGGATCCCCCGCGGATCCGGGCCCGTCGTCGTCCGTGCGCCGACGGCTCAGCCCGCGCCGGTCCCCATGACCTCGACGGCGCGCGCGAGCGCGTCGCGGCAGGCGCGGATCCCCGGCCGGTCGAGGCTGCCCACGCGCGACGACGTGAACACCGTGCGCCGCGGCGAGCCGGGCAGGCCGATCAGCCGCACGTCCGGCTCGCGGCCGGCCCACACGAGGTCCGGCAGCACGGACGCCGCGTGCCCGCCGCGCACCAGGTCGATGTGCGCCTGGAGGTCGGCCGTCACGTAGCGGACGTCGGGCTCGAAGCCCGCGACCCGGCACACCTGCTCGGCGAAGTGGCGCGACGCCGTGCCCGCGGGCTCCATCACCCACGGCAGGCGGCGCGCGTCGGAGATGGAGCGGACGTCGTCGCGGCCGGGCGGGAGGCCGAGGCGGAGCGGATCCACGCACAGCTCCTCGCGGTCGAGGTCGGCCGGCCGCGGGGCCGCGTGCGCCGGGTACTGCTCGGCGATGACGAGGTCGTGGTCGCGCGCCCACACGTCGTGCAGGCCCGACTCGGGCTCGCGCATCGTGATCTCGACCCGCAGGTCGGGGTAGTCGTCGCGGAGGATCGTGAGCGCCGGCGGCACGAGCGCGAGCAGCGCGGACTGGAACGCGGCCACGCGGATGGTGCCGGACACGTTCGCGAGCGACGCGTTCACCTCGGTCTCGGCGCGCTCCAGCCGCTCGAGCAGGGCCGTCGTGTGCTCGACGAGGATCTCGGCCTGCGGCGTGAGCACCACGCGACGACCGACCCGGCGCAGCAGCGTGACGCCCGCCTCGCGCTCCAGCTGCGACAGCTGCTGCGACACCGACGACGGGCTGAACGAGAGCGCGTCGGCGACCGCGCCGATCGTGCCGCGGAGCTTGAGCTCGCGCAGGAGCCGCAGCCGTCGCATCTCGAGCACGTGCGCCTCCCCGTGATCTCAGGCGAGCGTGGAATCATCGGCAGGGCCGCACGATGATCATCGGAAACGTTCAGCGCATCCGATGAGAGCATGGTCGCACACTGGGAGGACGCGCCCGCAGCGCGGCCGACGACGGGGCCGAGGCCCACCCGAGACGAAGAGGTTCCCGCATGACCGCCGAGACCGCATCCGCCCCCGAGACCGCGCAGATCCCCACGATCGACGGCGCATCCGCCGCACCCGACCGCGAGGCCCTCGCCGACCGGTCCGTCGCGCTCGTGCGCACGTGGCTCGCCGAGGCGGCCCAGCACCCCGCGGATCCCTCCGCCGAGCGCCTCGCGGGCGTCCTCAAGGACGAGAACGGCCTCGACTTCACCATCGGCTTCGTCGACCGGGTCGTGCGCCCCGAGGACCTGCCGGTCGCGGGCAACAGCCTCGCGGCGCTCACCGCCAAGACCCCGGGCTTCCTGCCCTGGTACATGCAGGGCGCGATCCGCGCGGGCGGCATCCTGGGCCCCGTCCTCCCGCAGGTAGTCGTCCCGGTCGCGCGCCGCGTGCTGCGCGAGATGGTCGGCCACCTCATCGTCGACGCGACGAGCGAGAAGCTCGGGCCGGCGATCGCGAAGCTGCGCGAGGGCGGATCCCGCCTCAACCTCAACCTGCTGGGCGAGGCCGTGCTCGGCGAGAAGGAGGCCGCGCGCCGCCTCGCGGGCACGCGCGAGCTGCTCGCCCGCGACGACGTGGACTACGTCTCCATCAAGGTGTCGAGCGTCGTCTCGCAGCTGTCGATGTGGGCGTTCGACGAGGCCGTCGACAAGGTCGTCGAGCGGCTGACCCCGCTGTACGAGCTGGCGTCGAAGGCGGCGACCCCCAAGTTCATCAACCTCGACATGGAGGAGTACAAGGACCTGGACCTCACGATCGAGGTCTTCACGCGCGTGCTCGACCAGCCGCAGCTGAAGGACCTGGAAGCGGGCATCGTGCTGCAGGCGTACCTGCCCGACGCGCTCGCGGGCCTCCAGCGGCTCACGGCGTGGGCGCAGGAGCGCCGCGCGGCGGGCGGGGCCCCCATCAAGGTCCGCATCGTCAAGGGCGCGAACCTCGCGATGGAGCAGGTCGACGGCCGGATGCACGACTGGCCCGTCGCCACCTGGGCCACCAAGGAGCAGACCGACACGCACTACAAGCGCATGCTCGAGCACGCGCTCCAGCCCGCCGCGGCCGACGCCGTGAAGGTCGGCGTCGCCGGCCACAACCTCTTCGACGTCGCGTACGCGTGGCTGCTCGCCGAGGAGCGCGGCGTGACCGAGCGGATCGAGTTCGAGATGCTGCTCGGCATGGCGACCGGCCAGGCCGAGGCCGTGAAGCGCACGGTCGGCGGGCTGCTCCTCTACACGCCCGTCGTGCACCCGACCGAGTTCGACGTGGCCATCTCGTACCTCATCCGCCGCCTGGAGGAAAACGCGAGCCAGGAGAACTTCATGTCGGCGGTGTTCGAGCTGAGCACGTCGTCCGAGCTGTTCGCGCGCGAGGAGTCGCGGTTCCGCTCGTCGCTCGCCGCCGTCGACGACACGATCCCGGCGCCGAACCGCACGCAGGACCGCCGCTTCCCGCCGGAGCTCGACGACGTGGATCCGCTCGCCGAGCCCGAGACGCCGGATGAGCCCGAGGAGGAGATCGACCCGCAGCTCACGAGCGTGGTCCAGGGCTTCACGCGCGGATCCCTGCTGACGCCCGACGCGCTCGTCGACCCCGACACCTCCGCGACGCCGTTCCACAACGCGGCCGACACGGATCCGGCGCTGCCGACGAACCGCGCCTGGGGCCGCGAGATCCTGGCGCGCGTCGAGGCCTCGCAGCTCGGCGTCGCGACCATCGCGGCCGCGCGCATCGACTCCACCGACCAGCTCGACGACCTCATCGACGGCGTCCGCACGGCCGCCGCGTCCTGGGGCGCCCGCCCCGGCGAGCAGCGCGCCGCGCTCCTGCACCGCGTCGGCGTCGCGATCGAGCGCAACCGCGCGCGCCTCATCGAGGTCATGGCGTCGGAGACCGGCAAGACCATCGCCGAGGCCGACCCCGAGGTCAGCGAGGCCGTGGACTTCGCGCACTACTACGCCGAGCGCGCCCGCGACCTCGACCGCGTGCAGGGCGCCCGGTTCGTGCCGTCGCGCGTCACCGTCGTGGCGCCGCCGTGGAACTTCCCCGTCGCCATCCCCGCGGGCAGCATGCTCGCGGCGCTCGCCTCGGGCAGCGGCGTGGTCGTGAAGCCCGCCGGCCAGGCCCGCCGCTCCGGTGCCGTGCTGGTCGAGGCGCTCCGCGAGGCCGGCGTGCCGCGCGAGCTGCTCGCGCTCGTCGACGCGGGCGAGGCCGAGTTCGGCGAGCACCTCATCTCCCACAAGGCTGTCGACCGCGTGATCCTCACGGGCGGCTACGAGACCGCCGAGGTCTTCCGCTCCTGGAAGAGCGACCTCCCGCTCCTCGCGGAGACCAGCGGCAAGAACGCCATCATCGTCACGCCCAGCGCCGACCTCGACCTGGCCGCGGCCGACGTCGTGAAGAGCGCGTTCGGCCACGCCGGCCAGAAGTGCTCGGCGGCGAGCCTCGTGATCCTCGTGGGCTCGGTCGGCAAGTCCCGCCGGTTCCTCACGCAGCTCACCGACGCGGTGTCGTCGCTGCGGGTGGGCTACCCGTCGGATCCCACCACGCAGATGGGCCCGATCATCGAGCCGGCCGCCGGCAAGCTCAAGCACGCGCTCACGCAGCTGGGCGTCGGCGAGAAGTGGCTCGTGGAGCCCGAGGCGAAGGACGAGACCGGCCGCCTCTGGTCGCCGGGCGTGCGCGACGGCGTGAAGCCCGGGTCGTACTTCCACCTCACCGAGTTCTTCGGCCCCGTGCTCGGCGTGATGCGCGCCCGCACCCTCGAGGAGGCGATCCGCTTCCAGAACGCCATCCCGTACGGCCTCACCGCGGGCCTGCACAGCCTCGACGCGCGCGAGCTCGAGCAGTGGCTCGAGACCGTGGAGGCGGGCAACCTCTACGTGAACCGCGGGATCACGGGCGCGATCGTGCAGCGCCAGCCGTTCGGCGGCTGGAAGCGCTCCTCGGTCGGATCCGGCACCAAGGCCGGCGGCCCGAACTACCTCATGGGCTTGGGATCCTGGGTCGCGGACGCGGGCCGGCACTCGAGCTCGCTGCACCTGCGCGGGCTCTCACCGCGGGTCACGGAGCTCATCGAGTCGGCGCAGCCCGCGATCCGCTACGAGGACTTCGACCTCGTCCGCCGCTCCGCGCTCAGCGACGCGGTCGCGTGGCACGACGAGTTCGGCCAGGTGAAGGACCCGAGCGGCCTCGGCGTCGAGCGCAACCTGTTCCGCTACCGGCCGCTGCCCGTCACGGTGCGGCTCACGGAGTCGGGCGCGCTCGCCGACCTGCTCCGCGTGCTCGCGGCCGGGCGGCTGGCGCGCGCGGAGATGCACGTGTCGGTGCCGGGGATCCTCCCGGCCGGCCTCGGCCAGGTGCTCGAGGACCTGCCGAGCGTGCACGTGACCATCGAGACGGACGAGGCGTGGCTCGCCCGCGTCGCCGCGTCCGGGATCGACACGGAGCGCGTGCGCCTCGTCGCCGCCCGGGACACGCGTCTCGTGGAGGCGCGGGCCCTGTCCGACGCGCTCCGCGGCACGCCCGACGTCGCGGTCTTCGCCGACGAGGTCACCGCGGCCGGCCGCGTCGAGATGCTCACGTTCCTGCGCGAGCAGGCCATCAGCATCACGGCCCACCGCTTCGGCAACCCGGACGACTGGAGCGAGGCGGTCATCTAGGTGACGGCGACCGAGGTCCGCGCGCTCGCGGCCTCGGAGGTCGGGCGGCTCGAGAGCGAGGAGCCGCCCGGCCGCGGCTTCGCGCGCGCGATGTGGGCGGCGCAGGAGGCGGGCGGATCCACGCTGCTCGTCGCATGGGACGGCGACCGTCCCGTGGGCACCGGCCAGCTCGACCTCCGCGGCGACGTGCCCGAGCTGCGGAACCTGCGCGTCGACGAGGCGGAGCGCGGCCGCGGGATCGGCACGGCGATCATCCGCGCGGCCGAGGAGCGCGTCGCCCCCGGCCGCCTCGCGGTGGACGTCGCCCTCGATGACCCGCGCGCCCGCGCGCTGTACGAGCGGCTCGGCTACCGCGACACGGGCGAGACCACCACGACCACCTACGCGTACGTCGACGACGCGGGCGTCACCCGGCAGGCGACCGAGACGGACGAGACGCTGGCGCGCGACCTGGTCTGAGCGTCGGATGACGTCCCCGACCTGCCACGATGAGCGCATGCGCGAGACGGAGGCCATCGCCCGCGCCCAGGCGATGTGGGATGCGGGGCGGCGTCGCGAGGCGACGGCCTCCCTGGTGGACCGGGTGCGCAGCCACCCCCGCGACGGGGTCGCGCGGCTCACCCTGGCCGGCTGGTACCGCGAGCTCGGGGCGCCGGACCAGGCGGGCCGCTGGGGCATCGCGACGCCGGGATGGACGACGGCGTCGGAGCGCGACCGGCTGGCGCGCATGATCGCCTCGTCGGGGCACCGCGACGCCGGCATCGCCTCGTTCCTCGCCCTGCCCGACCCCCGGCTCCCGGATCACGTGGCCGAGCTGCTGCCGCTCGTGGCGGCGCATCGGGAGAGGTACGCCCGCATCGGGACGCCGGTGGGGGAGCTCGCCCCGGCGACCGACCCCCGCCGTCAGGCGGCCGTCGGGCTGTGCATCGCCGCCGCGGTGGTCTTCGCGCTGGGGATGCTCCTGGCCGGGATCCTGTCCCTCTTCGGCGTGAGCACGGTCGGCGTCGCGCGCTGGGCGGGGGTGGTGGCCCTCGTCCTCGTGAAGTTCGCCGTCATCTTCGAGGGCACGCGACCGCGACCGGGGCGTCGGTGGATCACCGCGATCGCCCTGGCCGTCGCCGTGTCGCTGGTCTTCGCCTACTGGGGCCTGGCGCGGATCGCCTAGCCGAGCGCACCGGGGCGCCCGACTCCGCGGTCGAGCACCGGGGATGATCCGCGCGCGGGTCCGCCGGGATCCGCGAGCCTGGGCGCATGCAGACCTCCGTGGCCGTCGAGCGCGCCCGGACGATGTGGGCGGAGGGCCGGCGACGCGACGCGATCGTCGAGCTGCGGACCCGCGTGCGGAAGGAGCCCGGCGACGCGGTCGCGCGCCTGCTCCTCGCGTCCTGGTACCGCGAGGTGCGCGCGCCCGACCAGGCCGCCCGCTGGGGGATCGCGCTGCCCGGCTGGACCACGCCGCGCGAGCGCGAGCTGCTGGCGCGGCTGATCGCCTCGTCCGGCGTGCGGGACGAGCACCTCGGGCGCTTCCTGGCGCTGCCGCCGGGCGAGCAGCCGGCGGAGCTCGACGAGGTCATGGTGATCGTGGGCGGCCTGCGCGCGCCCGACGGCTGGCGCGGCGCGAAGCCGCTGCGGCGCCGCGACAGGCGGAGCCAGGTCGTGCGCACGCTGCTCATGCTCGGCTGGCTGCTGCTCGGGAGCGCGCTGCTGATGTCGGGCGTCATCGCGCTGACCGGCGACAGCGCGACGTCGCTCGCGCGCGGCGGCGTCTCCCTGGCGCTCCTGCTGCTCGCCGCGGCGACGGTCGTGGAGGGCACGCGTCCCCGCCCGGGCTGGTGGTGGGCGGGCCCGTCGGCCGTGCTGCTCGCCGCGGTCCTCGCGGCCGCCGCGGTGGCGCTCGCGCGGATCGCCGTCTGACCGCCCCTCCACCCGAATCCCCGGCACGTACGCGTGAACTCGGCGTGAACTCCCGTCTGGTCAGGCATTTCCCCACCTGAGGCCGTTGCAGACTCGTCGGCGTCCCGCATCGACCCCTGCCCGGAAGGCGACCATGACGACCCGCGCCCGCTTCCTCACCACCGCCCTCGCCCTCGCCGGCGTCGCCTCCCTCGTCACCGGGTGCGCGGCCACCGGCGCCGCCGGATCCGAGTCCGACGCGGGCGGCTACGCGGTCGACTCCGGCACGCTCGTGTTCGGCGTCGTGCCCGACTCCGCGAACACGCAGACCAACTACCAGCCGCTGATGGACTACATCGCCAAGGAGACCGGCAAGAAGGTCCAGTACCACGAGAGCACCGACTACGCGGCGCTCATCGAGGCGTCCATCGCCGGCCAGATCGACGTCGCGAGCTTCTCCGGCCTCACCTACGTCACGGCCACGCAGAACGGCGCGAAGCTCGACCCGATCTCCTCCATCATCACGGCGGAGGGCCAGGAGCCCGGCTACTACTCCGAGGCGATCGTGCCGAAGGGCAGCCCCATCACGACGCTCGCCGAGATGAAGGGCAAGAAGGTCTGCTTCGTCGACCCGTCGTCCACCTCGGGCTACCTGTTCCCGAGCGCCGAGCTGCTGAAGGCGGGCGTGGATCCCACGACGGACGTGACCCCCGTCTTCGCGGGCAAGCACGACGTGAGCGTGCAGAAGGTCGGCGAGGGCAAGGAGTGCGACGCGGGCTTCGCCGAGGACAGCGAGGTGGCGAAGTCGGACAAGGTCACGGTCATCGGCAAGGTCATGGTGCCCGGCGCCCCCATCGTGGAGTCGGACACGCTGCCCGACGACGTGAAGCAGCAGCTCAAGGACGCGCTCTCGGACGTGACCGTCGACCAGATGGTCGCCGCGGGCGTCACGAGCGCCGACAGCGCGGACTTCCGCAGCTCCTTCTACGCGACTACGCCCGTCGACGACTCCTACTACGACCAGGTGCGCCAGACCTGCGCGACGACGAAGTCGGCCCAGTGCCAGAAGAAGTAGCCGGATCCGCGGGCCCCGTGGTCGAGGTCTCCGGGCTCACCAAGCGGTTCGGCGCCACGACCGCGCTCGACGACGTCTCGCTCGAGGTCGCGCGCGGCGAGGTCGTGGTGCTGCTCGGCCTGTCGGGATCCGGGAAGTCGACGCTGCTCCGCCACCTCGACGGGCTCGAGCTGCCGACCGCGGGATCCGTGCGCGTGCTCGGCGAGGACGTGCCCGCGCTCCGCGGCCGGGCGCTCCGCTCGCTGCGCGGCCGGGTGGGCGTGATCTTCCAGCAGTTCGAGCTGGTGCCCTCGCTCACGGTGCTCGAGAACGTGCTCACGGGCGCGCTCGCCGAGCTGCGCGGGCCGCGGCTCGGGCTCGGGACGTACCCGCGGGCGCTCCGGCTGCGGGCGCTCACGCACCTCGACCGCGTGGGCCTCCTCGACCGCGCGTACCAGCGGGCCGACACGCTCTCGGGCGGGCAGCAGCAGCGGGTCGCGATCGCGCGGGCGCTCATGCAGGACCCTCGGATCCTCCTCGCCGACGAGCCCGTCGCGTCGCTCGACCCCGAGTCGAGCGACCAGGTCATGGCGCTGATCCGCGAGATCGCGGCCGAGCAGGGGCTCACGGTGCTGTGCAGCCTGCACCAGGTGGACCTCGCGATCGCGTGGGCCGACCGCATCGTGGGGCTCCGGCACGGGCGCGTGGTGCTCGACACCCCGGCGGCCGGGCTGTCGAAGGCCGAGGTCATGGAGATCTACGGGCGGGTCGCGACGACCACGGCCGAGCTGTCCGCGGTGGCGGACGAGCTGCTCGCGGGATCCGACGCGGGCCCCGCGCGATGACCGCGACGCTCTCCCGGGCGACCGGGACCGCGGCGCCCGACGCGGGCGGGTCGGGCGGCGACGTCGCCGCGCGCGCCCCGCGACCCCGCGCCTCCCGCGCCCGGCTCGCCGCGTGGATCGTGCTCGGCCTCATCGTCGCGGCCGCCGTCGCCGCGCTCGTCTCGGTCGACATCTCGATCCCGCGCATGGTGCAGAGCCTCGGCAACGCGGAGCGGTTCGCCGGGCGCATCGGCGCGCTCACGCTGCCCGAGCCCGCGGACCTCCTGCGGCTCACCGCGCAGACGCTCGGCTTCGTCATCACCGGCACCGTGCTCGCGGCCGTGCTCTCCGTGCCGGTCGCGGTGCTCGCCGCGTCGAACACGTCGCCCGGGCCGGCGTGGCAGGCGGGCGCGCGCTTCGTCGGGGTCCTCGCGCGCAGCGTGCCCGACGTCGTGCTCGCCATGGTCTTCGTGCTGATGTTCTCGCTCGGGTCGCTTCCGGGCATCCTCGCCATCGGGATCCACTCGGTCGGCATGCTCTCCAAGATGTTCGCCGACGCCATCGAGCAGATCGACGAGGGGCCGCGGCTCGCGATCCGCGCGGCCGGCGGATCCCGCATGCAGGAGCTCGCCGCGGGCGTGCTGCCGCAGGTCGCGCCGTCGTGGGTGGCGAACGTGCTGCACCGCAACGACATCAACCTGCGCGGCTCGGTGATCCTCGGCTACGTCGGCGTCGCGGGGCTCGGGCTCCAGATGTCGTACGCGTTCAAGGCGCTCGACTACGGGCGGGGGCTCGGCCTCGCCGCGGTGATCTTCGCGCTCTGCGTCGTGATGGAGGTCGTCTCCGCCGCCGTGCGCGCCGCGATGCTCGGAGCGGGTGCCGTGCGCGCCCGCCCGATGGACCGGCTGGTGCGGCGGCTGCTCCCGCGGCGCGCGTCCGCCGGATCCGCGGCCGGCGCGCTCCCGTCGTCGCCTGCCGCCGGGCCGGCGTCGCCCGCCGACGCGCTCCGCCGGCCGTGGACGCGCGCCCGGGTGCGCACGGCCGCGGCCCTCGCCGTCGCCGCGCTCGTGCTGGTCGGCGCGGTGCTCGTGAGCGACATCACCTGGTCGGACCTCGGCACCTTCTGGGCGCGGATCCCCGCGGTCGCCGCCGAGCTGTGGCCGCCGGACGCGGGCGCGTACGGCTGGCCCGTGCTGGTCGGCGCGATGGGCCAGACCGTCGTCATCGCGCTCGCCGCGGCCCTGCTCACGCTCGCGGGATCCGCGGTGATCGGCGCGCTCGCCGCCCGCAACGTCGCGCCGGGACCCGGCGTCCGCGGCGCCGCGCGCCTGGTGCTCGTCGCGGTGCGCGGCGTGCCCGAGCTGATCCTCGCGATCGTCCTCATCGTCATCAGCGGCCTCGGCACGCAGGCCGGCACCATCGCGCTCGCCGTGGGCGGCGTCGGCCTCCTCGGGAAGCTCGTGGCCGACTCGCTCGAGGAGGTGGATCCGGGGCCCGAGCGCGCGCTCACCGCCACGGGCGCCACCCGGCCGCAGGTGCTCGCGGCCGCGACCCTGCCGCAGGCCGCGCGCGCGATGCTCGGCCACGGCTTCTACCTGCTCGACACGAACATCCGCGCCGCGACGCTCCTCGGGATCGTGGGCGGCGGCGGCGTGGGCTACTACCTCCTCAACGCGAGCGAGGGCGCCCGGTACGGCATGGTCACGGCGATCGTGCTGATGATCCTCGCGACCGTCCTCGTGGTCGAGGGCATCGCGGTGTGGATGCGGCGGGTGCTGCGGTGACGGAGCGCGCCGACGTCGTCGTGGTCGGGGCGGGCGTCGTCGGCCTCGGCGCGGCGTACGCGGCCGTGCGGCGCGGGCTCTCGGTGGTCGTCGTGGAGCGGAGCGCGGAGCCCGCGGGCGCGAGCGTCCGGAACTTCGGGCACGTCGGCGTCACGGCGCAGTCCGGCGCCGCGCTCCGGTACGCCGTGGCCGCGCGGGACCTGTGGCTCGGGCTCGCGCGCGACGCCTCCTTCGGGATCCGCGCGGCCGGCGCCCACGTCGTCGCCCGGCACCCCGACGAGCTCGCGCTGCTCGAGGCCGCCGCCGCCGCGATGCCCGCCGACGGCCCGCTGGGCCCTGGTGCGGTGCGTGTAGTCGACGCCGACGGGATCCGTCGCCTGGCGCCGGTCCGCGACGCCGACGTCGTGGGCGGCGCGGTGCTGGCGCGCGACCTGCAGGTGGATCCGCGGACGGCCGCTCCCGCGATCCGCCGGCACCTCGCGTCCCTCGGCGTCGTGTTCCGGCTGCGCACCCAGGTCGGCGCAGTCGCCGCCGGTCGCGTGGAGACGAGCCGCGGGCCCATCGACGCGGGCACGGTGGTGGTCGCGGTCAACCACGATGTCGACCAGCTGCTGCCCGAGCTCGCGGAGGCGCGCGGCGTCCAGCGGTGCGCGCTCGACATGCTGCGCGTGCGGATCCCGCTGGCCGCCCCGATCGACGCGCCCCTGCTCACCGGCTGGTCGCTCGTGCGCTACCGCGGCTTCGCGATGCTCCCCGAGGCCGCCGCCGTGCGCGCGCGGCTGCACGCCGCGCGGCCGGACCTCGCGCGCATCGACCTCAACCTCATGTGCACGCAGCTCGCCGACGGCAGCGTGATCCTCGGCGACTCGCACGCGCGATCCGCCGCGCCGTCGCCGTTCCAGGCCGAGGCGACCGCCGAGCTGATCACCGCCGAGGCCGCGCGCCTGTTCGACGCGCCCGTGCGCGTGGTCGAGCGCTGGCAGGGCGTCTACGCCACCGCGCCCGAGGAGTTCCTCGTCGCGGAGCCGCTGCCCGGCGTGATCGCGCTCGCCGCCACCACGGGCATCGGCATGACCTGCGGCCTGGGCCTCGCCGAGCTCGAGCTCGCGGCGCGGTTCGGGGCGGTGGGCGCGGATCCCGTCGCGGCGCCCGCATCCGAGCCGACAGCGACCCCGTCCACCCCCGAGGAAGGCCAGCCATGACCCCGACCGCACCCGCCGCCCCGGCGCCCGCCCCCGCCCTCGACGGCATCGAGCTCGTCGTGCTCGACATGGCCGGCACGACCGTGCGCGACGACGGCGTCGTCGAGGCCGCGTTCCGGAGCGCCGCGGAGCGCACGGGGCTCGTCGACCGGATCGACTGGGACGAGGCGATCGCCTACGTGCGGCGCACGATGGGCCGCTCCAAGTCCGACGTGTTCCTGCACCTCTGCCAGGGTGACGCCGCCGAGGCCGCGCGCGCCACGGCCGCGTTCGAGGACGCCTACGCGGAGATCGTCGCGGCCGACGGCGCCGAGCCGATCCCGGGAGCGGACGCCCTGATCCGCCGGCTCCGCGCCGACGGCCGCCGCGTCGCGCTCACGACCGGCTTCGCGCCCGTCACGCGCGACGCGATCCTCGACGCCCTCGGCTGGCGCGACCTCGTCGACCTCGCGCTCTCCCCGGCGGACGCGGGACGCGGCCGACCCGCCCCCGACCTCGTGCTGGCCGCCGCCCTCCGCGTCGGCGTGAGCGCGATGTCGGCGGTCGCGGTCGTCGGCGACACCGCGAGCGACGTCGCCTGCGGTCGCGCGGCGGGCGCGGGGCTCGTGGTCGGCGTGCTCACGGGCGCGCACGACCGCGCCGCGCTCGAGGCGGCCGGCCCCGACGCCGTGCTCGACGACGTGACCGGGCTCCTGACGCTGACGCGCTGACGGGCGGGTCCCGCCTAGCGCCGCCCCCGCCGCGGCAGCACCGGCAGCGGCGCGTCCGCGAGCCACGCGCGCAGCAGCGCGCCCGCGTCGCCCGCCGCAGCCACGAGGTCGGCCGTGGTGCGCGGATCCGTCCACGCCGGATCCGTCCACCGCCGCAGCAGCTCCCGCCACGACGCGTCGCCGAGCGTGAGCCGCAGCGCGTGCACCGCGAGGGCGCCGCGCTTGTAGACGACGTCGTCGAACATCGACTCGGGTCCGGGATCGCCGATGGCCATCTGCGTGCCGTAGCGGTCGAGGCGCGCGTGGTGCTGGCGCGCGAGCTGGTCCGCGGTGGGCCCGCCGGACTCCTCCGACCACAGCCACTCGGCGTAGCAGGCGAAGCCCTCGTTGAGCCAGATGTGCTGCCACGACGCGATGCCCACGGAGTTGCCGAACCACTGGTGCGCGAGCTCGTGGGCGACGAGCCGCTCGGATCCGCCCGTGCCGTCGGCGTGGTTCGCGCCGAGCACCGCCATGGCCTGCGCCTCGAGCGGGATCTCCAGCTCGTCGTCCGTCACCACGACCCGGTACTCGTCGAACGGGTACGGCCCGAACAGCGTCTCGAAGAACGCCATCATGCGCGGCACGAGCGCGAGGTCCTGCAGCACGCGGGCCTCGCGCGGCTTCGGGTAGGCGAAGACGGCCTGGGTGGATCCGGCGGGCACGCGCTTCTCGGCGTACCGGCCGATCTGCACGGTCGCGAGGTACGGCGCGGTGGGCGCATCCTGCTCGTACGTCCAGGTGGCGCGGCCCGAGCGCTCGAGCCGCGAGACGAGCCGGCCGCTCGCGATCACGGAGTAGTCGACCTCGCACGCGACCCGGATCCGGAACGCGGCCCGGTCATCCGGCCGGTCGTTGCACGGGAACCAGGTGGACGCGCCGCTCGGCTGCGACGCGACGAGCACGCCGTCGCCGAGCTCCTCCCAGCCGAGGTCGCCCCACACGGTGCGGCGCGGGCCGGGCTCGCCCGAGTACGCGACGTCGACCGTGAAGGTCGTGCCGGCCGGGATGGGCGCCGCAGGAGTGACGACGAGGCGCCCGCCGCGCTGCACGTGACGGGTCTCGCGGCGGCCGTCGACGCGGACGTCGCCCGCGCGGAGGCCCGTGAGGTCGAGCTCGAAGCGGGGGAGCGGCTCGCGCGCCACGGCGGTGATGACGGCGCGCGCCTTGAGGCGGTTGCGGGCGACGCGGTAGTCGAGGTCGAGGTCGTAGCGCGCGACCGCGAAGGCCGTGGATCCGACCTCGGGGGTGTACGCGTCGCCGGACGACGGACCTGCGGCGGCCCTCACCGGTGACCGGCGGTCGCGACGGCGCTCGCGGACGCCGCGGGCAGGTACCGGCCGAGCGTCACCTCGCGCCACGGGCCGATCGGGTTGCCGCTCCAGCGGCTGGCCTCGGGCACGAGCTCCCCGCGCATCACGAGGCTCGCGGGCCCCACGGTGGCCTGCGGGCCGATGCGCGCCGCGGGGAGGATGACGCTGTGCGGCCCGAGGGTCGCACCCGCGTCGAGGGTGACGGTGTCCATGCTCATGATCCGATCATGGAACAGGTGCGTCTGCACGACGCATCCGCGGTTGACGGTCGAAGCGTCCCCCAGCGTCACCAGATCGGCCTCGGGCAGCCAGTGCGAGTCGCACCACACGCCGGATCCGATGCGCGCGCCGAGGCTCCGCAGCCACCAGACGAGCGCGGGCGTGCCGGCCGCCGACGACGCGAACCAGGGCGCGGCGACCATCTCGGTGAAGACGTCCGACACCTCGCTGCGCCACACGAACGACGACCAGAGCGGGTGCTCCTCGGCGCGGATGCGGCCGATGAGGATCCACTTCGCCGCCGTCGAGATCCCCGCCGCGACCGCGCCGGCCGCGAGCAGCACCACGCCGCCGAGCAGGAACGCGACGAGCGGGCCCCACGCCTCGGTGATCGCGGCGAGCGTCACGAGCACGGCCAGGCCGATCGCGCAGGTCACGAACACGGGCACGACGCGGAGCAGCTCCCACAGGATGCGGGCCACGCGCAGCCGGGTCGGCGGCCGGAACGTGCGCGAGTCGTCCGCGGCGGCGACCGTGCGCCGGAGCCGGACGGGCGGGGAGCCGAGCCACGAGGATCCGGCCTTCGACTTCGTGGGCGCCGCCGAGAGCACCGCGACGAGGCCGTCCTTCGGCACCTTGTGTCCGGGCCCCGCCATGCCCGAGTTGCCGAGGAACGCGCGCTGGCCGATCTCGGCGCGGGCGACGCGCATCCACCCGCCGCCGAGCTCGTAGCCGGCCACGAGCGTGTCGTCGGCGAGGAAGGCGCCGTCGCGGATGGTCGTCATAGCGGGGATGAGCAGCACGGTGGACGCCTCGACGTCCTTGCCCACGCGCGCGCCGAGGAGGCGCAGCCACACGGGCGTGAAGAGGCCGGCGTAGAGCGGGAAGAGCACGGTGCGCGCGAGGTCGAGCAGGCGCTCGGTGGTCCAGAGCTGCCAGCCGACGCGGCTGCGCACGGCGTGGATGCCCTCGGTCACGCCGAGGCCGAGCAGGCGCACGGATCCCACGACCAGCAGCGCGAGCACGAGCCCGGTCACGAGCACCGCGGGCACGAGCGCGCCGAGGCCGCGCCACCAGGCGTCGCCGAGGTCGGCGGATCCGCGGATCGCTGCCGCGAGGATCCCGCCGCCCGCGACGAACGCCACCACGGGCACGAGCGCGGTCGCGACCGAGGCGGCGCCGTACGCCGCGACCCAGCGCGTGTTGCGCGGCGGCCGGTGGTCGGGCCACCAGACCCGCGCCTTGCCCTCGCGCGCGGCGGGGGATCCGGCCCAGCGCTGGCCCGACGGCACCCGCCCGAAGACGGCCGAGCCCGGCGCGATCTCCGCGCCCTTGCCGATGCGCGTGCCCGGCAGCAGCGTCGAGCGGGTGCCGACGGTGGATCCCGCGCCGATGCGGATCGCGCCGACGCGCACGGTGTCGCCGTCGATCCAGTAGCCGGAGAGGTCGACCTCGGGCTCGACCGAGGCGCCGCGGCCGATGCGGAGCATGCCCGTGACGGGCGGCAGCGTGTGCAGGTCGACGTCGTCGGCGATGCGCGCGCCGAGCGCCCGCGCGTAGTACGTGATCCACGGCGCGCCCGCGAGCCCGACCGCGCCGATCTGCTGCGCGATCTGCTCGGCCAGCCAGATCCGCAGGTGCCAGCGGCCGCCGCGCGGGTGGTCGCCGGGCTGGAGGCCGCGGAGGAGAAGGCGCGCGGCGGCCGCGGAGATCGCCATGCGGCCGAACGGCGTCGCGAAGAGGAGGAGGCCGGGGGCGAGCAACCACCACGAGACGTCCGGCAGCGCGTCGAAGCCGCCGAGCGGGCGCAGCAGCGCGGAGCCCGTGAGCAGCAGCGCGAGCCAGCGGAGGCTCTGCAGCGCGAGCAGGGGCGCGCCGAGCAGGGTCTGGATCCACTGCGTGCGGCGCGGAGTCGGCGTCACGTCCACCTGCGGCCCGCGGCTCTCGGCCCGCGGCGCGCGTCCCGCGATGGCGGCGTGCATGGCACCGAGGCGCGGGTGGGCGTAGACGTCGGCCACCGTGAACTCGGGGTCGACGGTGCGGATCCGGGCCACGAGCTGAGCAGCCGACAGGGATCCGCCGCCCAGGTCGAAGAAGTTGGCGTCGGCGCTCGCGACGGGCGTGCCGAGCGCGGCCGACCACATCTCGGCGAGCGGCCGCAGCTCGGCGTCGAGGTCGGCGCCGTCGTCGCCCGCGGCGCCCGGCAGCGGCCAGGGGAGTGCGGCCCTGTCGACCTTGCCGGACGTGCGCGTGGGCAGCGACTCGACCACCCCGATGAGCGGAACGAGCGCGGCCGGCAGCGCGACGCGGAGCCGCTGCACGGCGTCCTCGCGCGAGAAGGTCGCCGGATCCCGCGGCACGAGGTAGCCGACGAGCACCGGGTTGCCCGCGCCCGTCGTCTGCACCGCGACGGCCGCGCCCTGCACGTCGTCGAGCGCCTGCAGCGCCGCCTCGATCTCGCCCAGCTCGATGCGCCGCCCGCCGACCTTCACCTGGTCGTCGGCGCGGCCCTGGAAGACGAGGCCCTCGGCCTCGAAGCGCACGAGGTCGCCCGAGCGGTAGGCGCGGTCCCAGCCGAGCGCGGGGAAGGGGGCGTACTTCTCGGCGTCCTTGGCGGGATCCAGGTAGCGCGCGAGCCCGACCCCGCCGATGATCAGCTCGCCCACGCCGCCCTCGGGGACGCGCGCGCCCTCGGGGTCGACGACCGCGAGCGTCCAGCCGTCGAGCGGCAGGCCGATGCGCACGGGACCCGGGCCGCCGAGCGGCGCCGCGCACGCGACGACGGTCGCCTCGGTGGGGCCGTACGTGTTCCACACCTCGCGGCCGTCGGTCGCGAGCCGCTGGCCGAGCTCGGGCGGGCAGGCCTCGCCGCCGAAGATGAGCAGCCGGACGTTCTCGAGCGACTCCGCGGGCCACAGCGCCGCGAGCGTCGGCACGGTCGAGACGATCGTCACGCCGTGCGTCGTGAGCCAGGGCCCGAGGTCCATCCCGCTGCGGACGAGGCTGCGCGGCGCCGGCACGAGGCACGCGCCGTGGCGCCAGGCGAGCCACATCTCCTCGCAGCTGGCGTCGAACGCGACCGAGAGGCCGGCGAGCACGCGATCGCCCGGCCCGATGGGCTCGTCCTGGAGGAAGAGGCGCGCCTCCGCGTCGACGAAGGCCGCGGCCGAGCGGTGCGAGACGGCGACGCCCTTGGGGGTGCCGGTGGATCCCGAGGTGAAGATGATCCACGCGTCGTCCTCGGGCGCCGGCGGCGCGACGAGCGGCAGCGCGGAGGTGGAGGCGTGCGCGGCGGCGGCGGGGAGGATGCGGAGCGCGGCGGCGTCGGCGGCATCGGCGGCGGTCTCGCTGGCGTCCGCGGCGTCCGCGGCGCGCGGCGTGTACTCGCCCGTGCCCGTGACGACGCCCGCGACGCGCGCCTCGCCGAACACGAGTCGCGCGCGCTCGTCCGGGTCGTCCGCGTCCACCGGCACGTAGGCGGCACCGGCCGCGAGCACGCCGAGCACGGTGACGTAGAGGTCGCGGGATCCGGACGGCATGCGGATCCCGACCCGGTCGCCCTTACCGACGCCCGCCTCCCGCAGCGACGCGGCCACCTGCACGACACGCGCCATGAGCTCGCGGTAGCTGAGCGCGCCGTCGCCGTCCTGGATGGCGGACGCGTCGGGGTGCGCGGCGACCGTGGCCCGGAGCACGTCGACGAGGGTGCGCGGCGGCGTGACGGCGTCGGCCCGGTCGAGCACGCGCTGGGCGTCGTCGTGCGGCGTCGCCGCCTCCGGAGAGGACTCGGGCATGTGGTCTCCGTTCGGATCGTGCGGCGTGTGCACTGTCGGGCCTCCGGGTGAACGGGAGGTGGAATCGCGGCGACCCGGCGTCGCCGCCGCGCCCGACGGATCCGTCATCCGGCCGCGAGCGCCTCGTCGACCAGGCGTCGCGCCTCGCCGTCGGCCACGCCCAGCCGCCCGGCGAGCTGCGCGTACGCGACGGCCGCCGCCCGGAGCGCGGCGGGCACGTCGTCCTGCGCGGCGACGAACGACCCCGCGCGCCCGCGCGTCTCGATCACCCCGTCGGCCTCGAGCTCCTTGTAGGCCCGCGCCACCGTGTTGACGGCGACGCCCGCCTGCTCGGCGAGCGCGCGCACGGTCGGCAGCCGCGCGCCGACGGGCAGCTCGCCGTCGGCGGCCCGGCGCGCGACCTCCGCGCGGAGCTGCTCGTAGGGCGGGGTCGTGGAGCCCGGGTCGATGCGGTAGCCGGGCGCGGGATCCATGCGCCGAGGCTAGCGAGGCGGGGCCGGCCGGCGGGCGCGACATGCACGGCGGTGCGCGCGGGGGACGCCCGCGGCGGGCAGGATGGGAGGGCGGCGCACCGGCCGCCGACGGGAGGATCCGCATGTCCGAGCTCGAGCTGATCACGATGTGGTCGCGCGCCCGCAAGCAGCTCATCACGAGCCAGCTGGGCCCGATATTCCTGCTGACCTCCACGGTGGTCCTGCTCCGCACGGGCCTCGCCGACGCCGACCTCGGCACGCGCCTCGCGGCCGCGCTCATCCTGCTGGCCACCGGGGCCATGGGCGCCGCCGCGCAGTTCTCCATCACCTCGCAGGGCATCGCCATCGCCCGCGACCTCCGCGACGCCGGCGCCACGTCGCACGCGGCCCGCACGGTGATCGCCTCCGAGGGCCTCACGAACCTCGTCCGCTACGCGCTGCCGGCGCTCTTCGTGGTCATCTACGTCGTGATCCTGGTGGCGCTGTTCGCCTGATGCTCGCCGTGTGATCCGGGGTGTGATCACAGGGTCGCCGACGGCGTGATCCGCATGCGCATCGAATAGGATGGCGTCATGTCGATCACCACGCCCGGGCTGGGCGCCTACGAGACGGCCATGCGAGCGTCCGACGCGGAGCTGGTCGCCGGCCTTCGCGAGATGCTGGGCGCCAAGCTCGTCGCCTACCTCGGCTCCGTGCAGGAGACGCGGGCTGTCCGTCAGTGGGCGGAGGCGGAGCGGGCTCCGGCCGCGGCGACGATGACCCGGCTCCGGCTGGCCTTCCACGCCGCGGGGATCCTCGCGGAGCGCGAGCAGCCCCGGGTGGTCCAGGCGTGGTTCACGGGCCTGAACCCGCAGCTCGACGACGCATCACCGGCCCGCCTCATCCGGGAGTCCCCGGACCTCGACGACTCGGGTGCGCGGATCCTGGCGGCGGCCCGGTCCTTCGTCGCGAACGCCTGAGCCGCCCGCGGTGGAGAGCTTCCGCTACGCGCTGCGCACGTCACCCGGTGAGGTGTGGCGCGTGGGTCGCGCTCCCGATCCCTGGGCCTGGACCGACTGGCGGTACGCCGAGCGCGGTCGCTTCCCCGGCCGGTGGGACTCCCCGGACGGCTCGTACCGGACGATCTACGCCGGCTCGACCCCGCACGCCTGCCTGGTCGAGCTGCTTGCCCCGTTCCGGCCCGATCCTTCCGTGAGCGCCGGTCTCGCCGCCATCCAGGAGGATGAGGCGGACGCCTCGCTGCATCCCACCGTCGTGCCCGGGCAGATCGACGGGTCCTGGTTCGCTGCCCGCCGTCTCGGTCGCGCCGTCCTCACGGGGAGCTACTGCGACGTGACCCATTCGTCGACGATCGCCGCTCTGCGACCGCGGTTCCTCTCCGCCGCCCTCCGCCACGGGCTGATGGACGTCGACGCCGCGGCGCTCCAGGACGCGCGTCCCCGCGAGCTCACCCAGGCGATCGGGCGCGCCCTCTACGAGGAGACGGAGGGAGGCCGTGCGGTCGTCGATGGGATCCGATTCCCGTCGCGGCACGGGCGCGAGCTGGAGCTGTGGGCGGTGTTCGAGCGCGCCTCCGACGAGGGCCGGAGCGGGCGGCTCGCGGAGGCGACGGTGCACCGGCTCCCCGCGGACCATCCTGCGGTGCGGTCGGCGGCGGCCCTCCACGGTCTGCGGATCGCCTAGCGCTACTCGAGCGTCCGGTTCACCAGCCGGCTCAGCACGATCGCGCTGCGCGTGTGGTCGACGTTCGGGGCCAGGCGCACCTTCTCGAGGGCGTCCTCGAGGCTCGGGATGTCGCGGGAGCGGATCCGGACGATGGCGTCCGCGTCGCCCGTGACGGTGCCCGCGTCCACCACCTCGGGCACGCCCTGGAGGATCCGGCGCAGCTCGTCCGGCGCGACCGTCCCGCGGCAGAACAGCTCCACGTAGGCCTCGGTGCTGAGGCCGTCGACCGCGGGGTCGACCTGGATGGTGAAGCCGCGGATCACGCCGTCGGCCACCAGCCGGTCGACCCGTCGCTTCACCGCGCTGGCCGACAGGCCCACCGTCCCGCCGATGTCGCCGTAGCCGGCGCGGCCGTTCTGGCGGAGGAGGTCGATGATCCGGTGGTCCAGGTTGTCCATGCGCCGAGCCTATGGCGGGATCGTGCGTGGGACCCGGCCCCCACGCGCGGAATCCGCGTGGCCACCGGGTGAACGGGCGTGATCCGCGTGCCAGGCTGTCCGGAAGGCGTCCCCTCGGGGCTCTGGGACATCGTCCGCCTCCACGACCGCGCCACCCGGCGCGCCGCACGAAGCAGGAGCACCATGCCCTCCACCCTCTCCCGATCCTCGGACACGACCGCCGGCCGCACGCCCGTCGCGAAGCGCGTGCTCATGTGCCGGCCGGACCACTTCGACGTGGTCTACAAGATCAACCCGTGGATGGATCCCGCCGTCCCGACCGACACCTCGCTCGCCGTCCGCCAATGGCAGACGCTCTACGACGCGTACGTGGGCCTCGGCTTCCAGGTCGACCTCATCGAGGGGATCGCCGGCCTGCCCGACATGGTCTACGCGGCCAACGGCGGCTTCACGCTCGACGGCATCGCGTACGGCGCGGCCTTCCAGCACCCGGAGCGCCAGCCCGAGGGCCCCGCGTACATGGACTGGTTCCGCGAGGCGGGCTTCGACGTGCGCGTGCCCGAGCAGGTCAACGAGGGCGAGGGCGACATCCTGCTCGTCGGCGACACGATCCTCGCGGGCACGGGCTTCCGCAGCGACAGCACGAGCCACGCCGAGGTGGCCCGGATCTTCGACCGCGAGGTCGTGACCCTCCGCCTCGTGAACCCGTCGTTCTACCACCTGGACACCGCGATCGCCGTGCTCGACGACACGAACATCGCCTACCTCCCGAGCGCGTTCGACGCCGACAGCCTCGACGAGATCGAGCGCCGCTTCCCCGACGCGGTCGAGGTGAGCGAGCAGGACGCGTCTATCCTCGGCCTCAACTCCTACAGCGACGGCTACAACGTGGTCATCGCCGAGAAGGCCGTGGGCTTCGAGGCGTCGCTGCGGGAGCGCGGCTACAACCCCATCGGCGTCGACCTGTCCGAGCTGCTGCTCGGCGGCGGCGGCGTGAAGTGCTGCACGCTCGAGCTCCGGAAGTAGGGATCGACATGACCGACACCATCGACCGCCCCGCCGCCTCCGACGCCGGCGCCCTGGCCATCCACGCCGAGGAGGCGCACGCCGCGCACAACTACCACCCGCTGCCCGTCGTGGTCGCGTCCGGCCAGGGCGCCTGGGTGACCGACCTCGACGGCCGGCGCCTGCTCGACTGCCTCGCCGCGTACTCGGCCGTCAACTTCGGGCACTCGCACCCGGACCTCGTGCGGGCCGCGACCGAGCAGCTCGGGCGGATCACGCTCACGAGCCGCGCGTTCCACAACGACAAGCTGGGCCCGTTCGTCACGGCGCTCGCCGAGCTCGCCGGCAAGGACATGGTCCTGCCGATGAACACCGGCGCGGAGGCCGTGGAGTCGGGGATCAAGGTCGCGCGCGCCTGGGGCTACCGCGTGAAGGGCGTGGCCGCGGGACGGGCGAAGATCATCGTCATGGCCGGCAACTTCCACGGCCGCACCACCACCATCGTCAGCTTCAGCGACGACGAGGAGGCGCGCGCCGACTTCGGGCCGTTCACGCCCGGGTTCGTCACCGTCCCGTACGGCGACGCCGCGGCGCTCGAGGCCGCGATTGACGACGACACGGTCGCCGTGCTCGTGGAGCCGATCCAGGGCGAGGCCGGCATCGTCGTGCCGCCCGCGGGGTACCTCGCCGACGTGCGGCGGATCTGCACGCGCGAGCGGGTGCTGATGATCGCGGACGAGATCCAGTCGGGCCTCGGCCGCACGGGCGCGACCTTCGAGTGCGACAACTCCGCAGTCGTGCCGGACCTCTACCTCCTCGGCAAGGCGCTCGGCGGCGGCATCGTGCCCGTCTCGGCGGTCGTCGGGGACGCGGACGTGCTCGGCGTGATCCAGCCGGGGCAGCACGGATCCACGTTCGGCGGCAACCCGCTCGCCGCGGCGGTGGGCCACGCGGTCGTCGACATGCTCGCGACGGGCGAGCCGCAGGAGCGCGCGCGTCGCCTCGGTGCCGTGCTGCACGCGCGGCTCGCGGATCTCGTGGGCCACGGCGTGCTCGCGGTGCGCGGCCGCGGCCTGTGGGCGGGCATCGACATCGACCCCGCGCTCGCGACGGGCCGCGCGGTGTGCGAGCGGCTCGCCGAGCGCGGCGTGCTCGCGAAGGACACGCACGGCTCGACGATCCGCCTCGCGCCGCCCATCGTGGTGGAGGAGGAGGACCTCGTCTGGGCCGTCGGCCAGCTCGCCGAGGTGCTGACGGAGCTCGGGGCGCGCTGACCCGCGTCCGATCGATCCGCGCCCGGCCGTCCTACGACGCGGCCGGGCGCGATCGCGTCCGGGGGCCGTGCGGCGCACGGGGCGCGGCGGGGGCGCGCGTCGCGATGGCCACCCCCGCGGCGACGCACACGACCACGATCGCGCCGAGCTGGACGGGCGACAGCGACTCGCGCAAGATCACGCCGAGGATCGCCGCGACCACCGGGCTGAGGCTCGTGAGCACGGCGAACAGGCGCGGGGTGATGCGGCGGAGGATCACGGTGTCGAGCGAATAGGGCACGGCGGACGACAGCAGGCCGATCGCGACGAGCAGGCCGAGGATCCGCCCGTCGATCGCGCCGACGTCGAGCGTGATCAGCGCCCACGGCACCAGCACGACGAGGCTCACGATGCTGGCCACCGCGATCCCCTGGAAGCCCGGCAGCCGCTCGGCCACCCGGCGCGTGAACACGATGTAGCCGGCCCAGGTGACGGCAGCGGTCGCGCCGCAGACGAGGCCGAACAGGTCGATCCGGCCCTCGAGCCCGGTGAGCACGACGACGCCCGCGGCCGCCACGAGCGCGCACGCCGCGTCGAGGAGCCGGCGCGAGGCGAGCAGCGCGATCGACAGCGGGCCGAGGAACTCGATGGTCGCGGCGATGCCGAGTCCCAGCCGGTCGACGGCCGCGTAGTAGGAGAGGTTCATCAGCGACAGCGCGAGGCCGAGCATCACGGCGGGCACGAGCTGCGCGCGCGTCATGCGGTGGATCCGGGGCCGTGCGACGGGCAGCACGAGCGCCGCCATCATCACCTGCCGCGCGGCGACCACCAGGACGGGGCCGACGACGGGGATCACGAGCCCGGCGAGAGACGACCCGTAGCTGACGCTCACGATGGTGCCGACCTGCAGGGCGGCGCCCGCGGCGGTGGTGCGGGCGCTCGGGGTGGGGCCCGCCGGGTCGCCCGCGTCGACGACCGCGGCCTCGATGCCGGCCGGGGTGGTGCCGGGGGCGGAACCCGGGTGCGCGCCCGCGGGCTCGGCGCGGTCCCCGGGGCTGGTCACCTCGCGAGCGTACCGACGCGGGGGAGCGGCGACCGGGCGGGTGCGCGCGGCCGCGCGGCGGATCAGCTGGCGAGCTCGCCGAACGGCTCGGGCGGCGGCGGCAGCTGGCCCCCGGCCCGGAGGACCGCCTCCTCCAGGGAGTCGGCGAGGTCCTCCCAGCGGTCGTCGCACGCGTCGCAGCCGCAGGGCGGGAACGCCTCGGCCATCCGCCGGCCGCGGTGCAGCAGCACGCCGGGGAACGACGTCCACTCGAGCGTGAGGATCCGCCCGGTCCCGTCGTGCGGCGCGAACCGGACGGAGCGCACGGCGTCGGGGTGCGGATCCGCGAGGGCCGGGTCCACGCCCTCCGTCGTCGTCACGTCGTGCGTCGCCGCGAGGTGCGCGGCGAGCGCATCAGCCACCGCGTGCAGCGGCGCGAACCGCTCGAGGTGCGAGGTCCGGGAGTACGCGTCCTCGGGCGGGCCCTCGGCGGCGTCCCAGCGCGATCCGTAGGGCACGCCGTCGTCGGCAATCGCGGGCGGCGCGTCGATGGCGGGGCGGACGTAGCGGGGCATGGCGCGGGCGGATCCGCCTAGCGCGGCAGCGCGTTCCCGTCCGCGTCGAGGTGGTCGCGCCAGCTGCGCTTCGGCTCCCAGCCGAGCAGGCGGCGCGCCTTCGCGGTCGAGATGCCCGAGGAGTCGACCCGCTCGATCGCCCGCAGCTCGATGGCGTCGCCGTAGTGGCGGCGCAGCTCGGCGGCGAAGTCGTGGCCGCCCGCGTTGTCGGCGGCCGCGATGTAGAACACCTCGTGGCCGGGCAGGTCGGAGGCGACCGACAGCACGATCGCGTCGGCCAGGTCGTCCGCGTCGATGTAGCTCCAGAGGTTCGCCGTCAGCACGGACGCGTCCCGCACCTGCTCGCCGAGGTTCGACGCGTAGTTGTCGTCGTTGTGCACGGTGCTCGGGCGGAGCGAGATCACGCGGATGTCGGAGCGGCGCACGGCCGCGTCCATCAGCTGCTCGCCGAAGGCCTTGGAGAGGGCGTACGGATCCTGCGGGCGGAGCGGGTGCTCCTCGTCGACGGGCGCGTAGTCGGGCAGGAACGGCCGCTCCGGGAAGAAGTTGCCGACGATGCTCTCGCTCGAGATGTTCACGAAGCGCGGCACGCCGAAGCGGACGGCGGCCTCGATCATGTTGAAGGTCGACATGAGGTTGGTCTGCAGCACGACGTGCGCGGGGTTGCCGGTGGGCTGCGGGATCGCGGCGACATGCACGACGGCGTCCATGCCGGCGACGAGCGCGAACGCGGATCCGGCGTCGGTGAGATCGGCCATGACGTACCGGCCCGGCACCACGACGCCCGCGTCGAAGACGGGACGGACGAGGTCGACGCCCGTGACGTCGTGGCCGGCGGCGACGAGCGCCTCGACGGTGGCGCGGCCGACCTTGCCGCGGGATCCGGTGACGAGGACCTTCATGCGCCGACCCCCGCCTGGCCCTCGGGCGCCTTCATCACGACGGGCACGAACGGGTCGTCCTCCAGCCGCTCGGCGAACCAGGTCTCGTCGACGTAGCCCTCCGACCAGAGCTTCAGCGGCGTCGCGACCGTGGGCGTGAACAGCTCCCACCGGGTCCAGAGGCGCGTCTCCTCGGTCATCATCCGGCCGACCTCGCGGGTCCAGCGGACGACGACGTGGTCGGCGGGCAGCAGGCGCTCGAAGGCGGCCTGCGCCTCGGCCAGGCGGGCGGATCTCGTGCCGTCGCCCGATACCTGCTCGGCGCTCAGCGCGAGCACCAGCGTCCAGGTCGTGCTCTGCAGCTCGGGGCCGCGGGGCGCGACGGCGGCGTCGGCTCCGGCTCCGGGCGATGCGGGGGTGGTGTCGTGGCTCATGCGGCGTCGCGCTCCTCGTGTCGATCGAGTCTGTCACGCGGCATCGCGCGCGTCCGGAGCGCGAGGTGCACGAGGATGCCGGCCACCAGCGCGCAGAACGCGGCGCCGAGCCCGCCGACCGTGATCCCGGACGCCGCCACCACGAACGTCGCGACCGCGGGCAGGTGCGCCCCCGGGTCCCGCACCGCCGACGCCAGGCTCGACGCGAGGGACGGCGCGAGCGCGAGCCCGGCGGCGGCCGCCACGACGCCCGCCGGACCCGCGACGATCACGGCCGCGAGCGCCGCCGACGCCAGCCCGAGCACGAGGTTGGTCCACCCGGCCGCGCTGGCGGCGCGCCACCGCTCGTCCGGATCCGGATGCGCGGAGGGCGCAGCGGAGAGCGCGGCCGAGAGGGCGGCGAGGTTCACGGCGTGCCCGCCGAACGGCGCGCTCACGAGCGTGGCCGCCGCGGTCGTCGTCATCGCGGCCCGCCACGGCGTCTCGTAGCCGAAGCTCGCGAGCACCGCGACGCCCGGCAGGTTCTGCGACGCCATCGTCACGACGAACAGCGGGATCCCGAGCGCGACCGCCGCCGCCACCGTGAAGACGGGCGCCGTCAGCTCGATCCGCGGCACGAGGTGCGCGAGGTCGAGCGACGCCCCGGGTGCGGGCCCCGCGACCGCGAGCGAGATCCCGACCACGACGAGCGCGGCGGCCAGCGCGGTCGGGGCCGCCCAGCGCGGGGCGAGACGGGCGGCGGCGAGCCAGGCGAGGATCACGGGCAGCACGACGAGCGGGGAGGCGACCGCCGCCGTCACGGTCGCGACGCAGAGGGGGAGGAGGACGCCCGCGAGCATCGCGGCGGCCACGCTCGCCGGGATCAGGCGCACGAGCCGGCCGAGCAGCGGCCAGAGCGCGGTGGCGAGCACGAGGATCCCGCAGACGAGGAACGCCCCCACCGCGGCGGCCCAGCCGCCCTCGACGGCGCCGGACCCGATGAGCAGCGCCGCCCCGGGCGTCGACCAGGAGAGCGTGATCGGACGGCGGAAGCGGCGCGCGAGGAGCACGGTGCCGAGCCCCTGCGTGACGCACAGCGCGAGCAGCCCGGACGCGGCCTGGGACGGCGACGCCCCCACCGCGGTGAGGCCGGTGAGCACGACGGCCGACGTGCCGGCGAACCCGACGACGGCGGTGGCGATCCCGGCTCCGCGCGCCTGCGCCCGGCCGCCGGGCACCTCGATGGCCGTCATGCGCGCTCCCGACCGGACGCCGGTCGTCCTGCCGCCCGATCCTAGGGTCGGCTCCGCGCCCGTCCGTCATCGCCCAGCGGATCTCCTCACCTGCGGAAATAGAAGGGGATGGTGATGTTCGGCCTTATTTCGGCTACCGTCGAAAGGTCCGCGCTCCACCGACCTCGACGAGGCCCGCCATCTCCCGCACCGCACGCACCTCCCGCCCCGCCGACCGGCGCCCGCGGAATGCGACCGCGCCGCGCCTCCGAGTGGCCGCGACCCTCGCCGCATCCGCCCTCCTGCTCGGCCTCGGCGTCCCGTCCGCGCAGGCCGCGGAGGAGTACCCCACCTGGTCCGAGGTGCAGGCCGCGCGGTCGAGCGAGCAGGCCACCGCCGACCAGGTCACGCGCATCACCTCCCTCATCTCGGGCCTCTCCGCCGAGGTCGAGGCCGCCACGGCCCTCGCCCTCCAGCGCGCCGACGAGCACGCCGCCGCGGTGGATGCGCTCGACGAGGCGACGGGCGAGCTCGATGCCCTCGAGTCCAAGGCCGCCCGGGCGCAGGCCGACGCCGACGAGGCGAAGCGCCAGGTCGGCCAGCTCGTCGCGCAGCTCGCCCGCAGCGGAGGCGGCGGCGACGTCTCGCTCCGCCTCTTCACGAGCGGCGGCGAGGACGCCGACGCCCTCCTCGCCCGCATGGGCACGGCCACGAAGCTCGCCGACCGGCAGGACACCGCGTTCACCGCCGCCGTCACGTCGGCCCGCACGGCCGCGTCGCTCGGCAAGCAGGCGTCCGTCGCGAAGGAGGCGCTCGCCGTCCTCGCCGCCGACGCCGAGGCCAAGCTGCAGGAGGCGTCCGCAGCGCAGGCGCGTGCGGATCAGGCGCTCGCCGAGCAGGAGGCCCGCAGCTCGGAGCTCCAGGCCCAGCTCACCACGCTCCGCGACTCCCGCATCTCCGTCGAGGAGGGCTTCGCGATCGGCGAGCGGAAGCGCCAGGAGGAGGCCGCCGCCGAGGCCCGCCGCCAGGCCGACGCGCGTGCCGCGGCCGCAGCTGCCGCCGCCGCCGCGAACGCCGCCGCGCGTCCGCCGGCCAACGCACCCCGCCCGCCGTCGTCGGGCGGCCAGCCCTCGTCGTCCGGCTGGACGATGCCCATCCGCAGCTACGGGTCGTACCAGTCCTACGGCATGCGCCTCCACCCGATCCTCGGCTACTGGCGCCTCCACGCCGGCGACGACTTCGGCGCCGGCTGCGGCACGCCCATCTACGCGACGGCGGCCGGCACGGTGCAGTTCGCGGGCGGATCCAGCGGCTTCGGCAACGCGATCACCCTGAACCACGGCGGCGGCGTCACGAGCGTCTACGGCCACATGTACTCGTACGGCGTGATGGTGCGCACCGGCCAGACCGTGCAGGCGGGTCAGCAGATCGGCGCCGTCGGCAACGCCGGCCTCAGCACCGGCTGCCACCTCCACTTCGAGATCCGGCAGGGAGGCGTCGCCACCTCGCCCATGCCCTTCCTCCGCAACCGCGGCGTCTGACCCGCTGAGCGCGTCGATGACCGGGGGGTGCGACTCGTGACGGGACGCATCAGGCGGTTCGCGCAGGCCGTGGCACGGCCGGCGATCTTCGCGCAGTACGTGGCCCTGCGCACCGGTCTCCAGGGCACCGTCTTCCCGCGCGACACGGCCTCCGGCGTCGTGCCGGGCGACTTCCCGCACCGCGTGCTCGTCATCGGCGAGGCCACGGCCGTCGGCATGGGCGTCCTCTCGCACGAGCTCGGAATGGCCGGCCACTTCTCCCGCCAGCTGGCCCGCCGCACGGGCCGCGGCGTCGAGTGGGCGACGCGCCCCTTCTCCGACCTCACGATCCACACCGCCGCGGGCACCGTGCGGGACCGTGCGCTCCTCGACGGCGTCGACGTGGTGCTCCTGATGGTGGGCGTGGGCGACAGCATCCGCCTCACGCCGCAGCGCACGTGGCGGAGGCTGCTGTGCACGGCCATCGACGACCTGATGCAGGGGCTGCCGGAGGGCGCGCACGTGCTCATCCCGGAGGTGCCGCCGCTGAACGAGAGCGTCGGGATCCCCGCGGCGTGGCGCGCGGTCGCCGCCCGGCACGCGCGGCTGCTCAACAGGATCACGGCCGAGATCGTCGCGTCCCGCCCCGAGGTCGCCGCCGTGCCGTTCCCCGGCGAGAGCGTCATCGACCTCGGTGACCCGGACGCCGCGCAGGCCTCCCGCGTCTACGCCTCCTGGTCGCGCGCCTTCGTCCAGCGGATGCTCGGGCCCTCCCGCGCCGCCGAGGCGTGACCCGGGGTTGACCGTTCCCTGTGCATTCCTCGGGTGCCGGATACCCGGCGCGGCCCCGGCGTAGCGTCGGAGGCGTGCCCGGCACCGGTGTCCGCACCGGCGCCCGGCATCCCGGATCGCACGACGATCCGACCCACGCACCGAATCCGAACGAGGAGAAGCAATGCCCCGAGTAATCGAGACCGTCGACGTCAACGTCCCCGTCAGCACCGCCTACAACCAGTGGACCCAGTTCGAGTCGTTCCCGAACTTCCTCAGCTACGTGGAGTCGATCACGCAGGTCACCGACACGCTCACCGAGTGGAAGGTCAAGATCGGCGGCATCGAGCGCACCTTCGAGGCCAACATCACCGAGCAGCACCCCGACGAGCGCGTCGCCTGGAACTCCACGGGCGGCGACGAGGACCACGCCGGCGTCGTCACGTTCCACAAGCTCAGCGACGCCGAGACCCGCGTCACCGTCCAGCTGGACTGGGAGGCGAAGGGCCTCGTCGAGAAGGTCGGCGCCGCGATCGGCGTCGACGACCACGTCATCAAGGCGGACCTCAAGAACTTCAAGGAGTTCATCGAGAAGCGCGGCTCCGAGGACGGCGCCTGGCGCGGGGACGTCCAGGCCTGATCATGGACACCTCCGAGATCGTCTGGAATCAGGAGGCGCGCGACAAGATCCTCACGGACAGCGACCGCGTGCTCCAGGAGGCCGTGCTCACCGCGGCGAAGGAGCTCGAGGGCCAGGACTGGGAGACCGTGTACCAGCGCCTGTTCGAGCAGCTCAAGGGCCGGTTCATCGACTTCGAGCCGGGGCCGGACCTCCGCAAGTACGCCGAGGCCGTCTCCCGCGGGGAGATCCAGGGCTGACGCTCGCGTCACCAGCACCACCGGGAGGGCCCGGCATCCGCGAGGGTGCCGGGCCTTCTCCGCGTCCCCGTTTCCCCAGCTGCTGGATACGCTGGATCCGCGCCGCGGGGCGCAGCGACCAGGGGAGACGCGATGAGCGACACGCACGACGACGGCCGGCCGGACGCGGGGGCCCCGCCGGCGTACGCGCCCGCTGCCCCGCCCGCGCCCGCGTACCCGGCGGCCGTCCCGCCGCCCGGCTACGGGATGGTCCTCCTGCCGCACGCGCTGCGTCCGCTCCCCGCGCACGTCGACCCGACCTGGCGCCTCGCGGGCGTCGGGCGTCGGGCGGCCGGGCGGATCCTCGACCAGGTCGTCTTCGGGGTCGTCGGCGGGCTCTCCGCGGCGGCCTTCATCATCCCGATCCAGGGCATGGCACGGCAGCGGATCAACGACCTGCAGCTGATCGGCGAGGCCGCCGACGACATGATGGACACCTACTTCGGCGGTGCCGCGCTCGCCGTCCTCATCAGCCTGATCTCCTACCTCCTCATCGCCACGTGGTGGCTCGGCGGGAAGGGCACGACGCCCGGCAAGGCCATGGTCGGGATCCGCGTCCAGCGCTTCTCCGAGCCCGGCACGCTCGGCTTCGGCCGGGCCCTCCTCCGCGGCGTGGTGCAGAACGGCTTCGTCCTCGGCTGGCTGTTCACGGTATGGCTGCCGTACGCGTCCGTCGGCTGGGACTCGCGCCACCTGCTCCGCGGCTGGCACGACCTCGCCGCCGACGACGTCGTGCTCGCGCGTCGCACGGAGACCTCCGCGTCGTACTGACGCGCCCGGGCTCCCCAGGAGCCTGACGAGGCCCTGGGAGAAGGGCCGGCCATGGAATGCCCCCCTGGGTGGATCGGGTTGCCCCAGCGCGGTCCGCTCGGGCCGCTGGCCCCGCTGCGCTCCCCGACGCGATCCGTCGCGGTGCGCGCCGGTCACCCGCGAGACGAAGGATCCACCACGTGAAGCTGTTCTCCCCCGTCGCCCTCGGCGCCCTCGAGCTCCCCAACCGCGTCGCCATGGCGCCCCTGACCCGCATGCGCTCCGACGAGCACGGCGTGCCCGGCGACCTCGTCGTCGAGTACTACCGCCAGCGCGCGTCCACCGGCCTCATCGTGTCCGAGGGCGTGTTCACCAGCGAGCGCAGCAAGGCGTACCCGGGCCAGCCCGGCATCGTGACGGACGAGCAGATCGCCGGCTGGCGCCGCGTCACCGACGCGGTGCACGAGGCCGGCGGCCGCATCGTCATGCAGCTCATGCACGGCGGGCGCGTGTCGCACGAGGACATCACGGGCGGCCTGCCGCTGCTCGCGCCGAGCGCCATCGCGATCCAGGGCGAGGTGCACGTGCCCACCGGCAAGAAGCCGTACCCCGTGCCGAGCGAGCCCGAGACCGACGAGGTCCCGCTCATCGTCGACGAGCTCACGGTCGCGGCCCGCAACGCGATCGACGCCGGGTTCGACGGCGTCGAGATCCACTCGGCCAACGGCTACCTGCTGCACGAGTTCCTCTCGCCCGTCTCGAACGTGCGCACCGACGCCTACGGCGGATCGCCCGAGAACCGCGCGAAGCTCGGCATCGACGTGGCGCACGCGGTCTCCCGCGAGATCGGCGCCGAGCGCGTCGGCATCCGCATCTCCCCCTCGCACAACATCCAGGACGTGCTCGAGGAGGACGCCGACGAGACGCGCGCCACCTACGAGGCGCTGCTCTCCGGCATCGCGCCGCTCGGCCTCGCCTACGTGAGCATCCTGCACGCCGAGCCCGCGGGCGAGCTCGTGCAGGGCCTCCGGAAGACCTTCGGCGGCCCGCTCATGATCAACAGCGGCTTCGGCGTGCAGACCGAGTACGACGAGGCCGTCCAGCTCGTCGACGAGGGCACGGCGGACGTCGTCGCCGTCGGCCGCATGGTCATCGCGAACCCCGACCTCGTCGAGCGCTGGGAGTCCGGCGCCGAGACGAACGAGCCGAACCCGGCCACCTTCTACGGCCCCGGCGCCGAGGGCTACACCGACTACCCGGCGCTCGCGAGCTGATCCGCGCCCGGTGACATGACGAGAGCGGCCGTCCCGAGGGGCGGCCGCTCTCGTCGTCGCGGGGTCAGCGGCTGGTGCGCGCCGCGCGGCGCTCGGCGCGGGAGGCGCGCCAGCGGCGCCAGGCGTCCCAGAAGCGGTGCAGCTGGCGCTTGAGGAACACGTTCACGCGGTGCGCAGCCGGGAACTCGGTGCCGAGCACGGCGATCCCGAGGAAGACGATGAGCCAGCCGGGGCCGGGCAGCGGGATGAGGACGATGCCGACGAGGACGATGCCGACGCCGAGCATCCCCACGAGGATCCGGTACAGCCAGCGGGCCTTCGGGTGCAGCTCGATCCAGGCCCGGCAGCGGCGCAGGAACCGCCGGAGCGGATGCGCGTGGCTGGAGCCCGCCTCGTACTCGCGGGTCAGGGTGTCGGACATGGGTCAACGCTACGGGCGGGTCCCGAGCGGCGTCTCCCTCACCCGGGGAATCCGCAGGATGCCCGGACGGATGCACAGGGGAGGGGCGGCCTCAGCGCGCGGCCGGTGCCGTGATCCGCCGGGCCGCCTCCACGACGGCCGCCCGGTCCGCGGCGCGCGCCCGGGGCGAGTCCTGGTGCATCGCCGGGTACGGCGACTGCACCCACGCCTGCGCGAGCGCGAACAGCATCGTGAGGAGGCGCTGCGGATCCCACGACGGGTCGATGTGGCCCTCCTCCTGCCCGCGGCGGACAGCCTGCACCTTGGCCGACGGCGACGTCGCGCTGTGCGGCACGTCGAGCTCCAGGCCGTCGAGCCGCGCCCACGCGAGCATGCGGCGGTGCTGCGGGTGCTCGTACGCGTGGTCGAAGAGCTGGCCGACGAAGCCGGGGAGGTCGGCGGGATCCAGCGTCACGGCGGAGAAGAACTCGATGCCGTTGAGCTTCAGCACCGCGTGGAAGAGCGACTCCTTGTCGGTGAAGTGCGCGTACAGCCGCTCCTTGCTCGCGCGGCCCGAGCGGGCGATGCGGTCGACCCGCGCGCCAGCCAGCCCGTGCGCGGCGAACTCCTCGCGCGCGGCCAGGAGGATGCGGTGCCGGACGTCGTCCTGCTTCTCGTCGGTGGATCGGGCGGACCCCGTCGTCTCTGCCATGTGAACAGCGTATGTCAAACGAACCGGTTCGTTTGACTCTGCGCACGGCGCGGCCCTAGATTGGACCGTCCTCGCCCGCCCGGGCGCCGCACGACCATCCAGGAGCACCAGATCTCGCACGCACGCACCCCCGAGAACGCACCGCCCTCCACGTCCTCCGCCGGCCATGCCGCGACCTCCGGCCCGGCCGCGCCCTCGGCGCCCGCCGCGCCCTCCGCCCGCAGCAAGTGGATCCTCCTCGCCGTCGTCGCCCTCGCCCAGCTGATGGTCGTGCTCGACGGCACCATCGTGAACATCGCCCTGCCCGCCGCCCAGCGCGACCTCGGCATGACCGACGCCGACCGCACCTGGGTCGTCACCGTCTACGCGCTCGCCTTCGGCTCGCTCCTCCTGCTCGGCGGCCGCATCGCCGACTACTGGGGCCGCAAGCGCTCCTTCCTCCTCGGCATGGTCGGCTTCGCGGCGGCCTCCGCGCTCGGCGGCTTCGCCGTCTCGAGCGAGATGCTCCTCATCGCGCGCGGCCTCCAGGGCGTCTTCGCGGCGCTCCTCGCGCCCGCCGCGCTCGCGCTGCTGTCGGTGACCTTCCCGTCCGGCCCCGACCGCGTCAAGGCGTTCGCGGTCTACGGCACCATCGCCGGATCCGGCGCGGCCGTCGGCCTGCTGCTCGGCGGCGTGCTCACCGAGTACCTCAGCTGGCACTGGTGCCTGCTCGTCAACGTGCCCATCGCGATCGTCGCGATCGTCGCCGGCATCCCGCTGGTGAAGGAGAGCCGCGCCGACGGCGACCGCAGCTACGACGTGCCCGGCGCGCTCCTCGTCACCCTCGGCCTCGCGTCGATCGTCTACGGCTTCTCCCGCGCGGAGAACGGCTGGGGCGAGCCCGACACCATCGGCTTCCTCGCGCTCGGCGTGGGGATCATGGTCGCGTTCGTCTGGTGGGAGTCGCGGGCGCGCAACCCGCTGCTGCCGCTCCGCGTGGTCGCCGACCGCACCCGCGGCGGCGCGTACCTCACCTCGGTGATGGTGGGCGCGGCGCTCCTCGGCGGGCTGCTGTACCTCACGCTGCACTTCCAGATCGTGCTCGGCATGTCGCCGCTGATCTCGGGCCTCGCGTCGCTGCCGATGGCCGCGACCATCATGCTCACCGCCCCGCAGGTCGCGCGGCTCCTCCCCAAGGTCGGTCCGCGCATCCTCATGACGGTCGGACCGCTCGTCGCGGCCGCCGGGCTCCTCTGGTTCAGCCGCATCACCGTCGACGGCGCGTACGTCGTGCAGGTGCTGCCCGGCCAGATCCTGCTCGGCATCGGGCTCGCGTTCGTGTTCGTGCCCATGCAGAACGTCGCGCTCTCCGGCATCGAGCCGCGGGATGCGGGCGTCGCGGGCGCGGCGCTCACGGGCACGCAGCAGATCGGTGGATCCATCGGCACGGCCGTCTTCACGGCCCTCTTCGCGTCGGCCGTCACCGCGTCCGTCACGGACGGCGTCCAGAACCCGCTGCAGCAGCAGGTCGACGGGTACCACGTGGTGTTCCTGGCCGCGGCGATCGGCGTGGCGTGCGCCTCGATCATCTCCTGGTCGATGGTGCGCGTCCCGCTCGAGCGCTTCCGCGAGGGCGCATCGACCGAGGCTGTCAGCATGCACTGATCCTCGCCGGATCACGACGACGCCCCTCCCGCGGCTCGCGGGAGGGGCGTCGTCGTTCGCCGCGGGTCAGGCGGCCGGCGACCAGCCGAGCGCCGGGCCGAGGCGCTCCGCGATGTCGGTGAGGATCTGCTCGAGGTCGGCCTCGCCGAACGTGAACGGCAGGGCGAACGCGACCTCGTCGACCGCCTGGAACCCGGCGTCGGCGTGCAGGGTCGCGGCGATCTCCTCGGACGGGCCCACGAGGTCCGCCGCGAAGAGCATCTTCCGCGGCCCCATCGGCACGCCGACGCGATGCGCCCGGGAGGCGGCGTACGCCTCGTAGCGGGCGATCTGCTCCGGCGTCGCCCGGTCGGTGGGGATCACGACGAGGCCCTGCGAGACCCGCGCCTCGGCGCCGCGCGGGTGGGCGGCGCGGTAGGCGTCGATCTGCGCGCGCTGGTTGGTCGCGAAGTCGTTCCCGAGCATGCCCTCCGTCACGCTCGAGGCCAGGAGGTGGAAGCCGTTCTCCGCGGCCCACACCGCCGATCGCACGCCTCCCGCGCCGTACCAGAGCCGGTCGACCAGGCCCGCCGACTGCGGCTGCACGGTGGACGCGAACTCCTCCTGGCCCTCGCGTCCGGCGCGGTCGTTCACGGTGTCGCCGCGCACGTGGTCGCGGAAGCGGAGGAGCCGGTCGTAGCCGAGGTCCTCCTGCTCGAGGGTGTCGGGGTAGATGGCGTCGCGGTACCGGTCGAACGACATGGGCGCGCCCGCGCTGAAGCCGGGCTGCAGGCGGCCGCCCGTGAGGAGGTCCACCGTGGCGAGGTCCTCGGCGAGGCGGAACGGGTTCTCCGCGCCGATGGGCGTGACGGCCGTCCCGAGCTGGATCCGGCTGGTGCGCTGCGAGGCCGCGGCCATCACGGCGACGGGGGAGGAGATCCCGTGCTGGAGGTGGCGGTGCCGGAGCCACGCGCTGTCGAAGCCGAGCTGCTCGCCGCGCTCGATGACGCGGAGGGTGGTCTCGTGGCCGGCCGCGGGATCCGCCGGGTCGAAGGTGCCGATGGTGAGGAAGCCGAGGCGTGTCAGCGGGGTACCGGATGCGGGCATGGACCGAGGGTAGGCGACCCGGGCGGATCAGGCCGTCGCGGGTGACCAGCCGAGCGCCGGGCCGAGGCGCTCGGCGACGTCGGTGAGGATCCGCGCCAGGTCGCCCGCGGGCAGCCCGGCCGGGAGGACGATCGCGAGCTCGTCGGCGGCCTGCACGGCGGGATCCGCGAGGAGCGCGGCGGCGAGCTCCTCGGACGGGCCCACGAGGTCTGGCGCGCGGACCATGCTCGACGCGGCACCCGGATCCTCCGACTGGTCGGCCCGCGCGGCCCGCTCGGCTCGCGTCGCCGCGTCGGCCGCGTACCGGGCTCGCTGCTCGGCCGTCGCGCCGTCGGTGGGGACCACGACGAGGGCCAGCGTGACGTGCGCGTCGGCCGGATCCGGGTGCGCGGCGCGGTACGCGTCGATGAGGTCCCGCTGGTCCTGCGCGAAGCCGCGGCCGCGGGATCCGCGCTCGGTCACGTCGGACGCGAGCAGCCGGAAGCCGTGCGCGCCCGCCCAGGTCGCCGTGCGGAGCGTCGCCGCGCCGTATCCCAGCCGGTCGGCGAGCCCGGGCGACGCCGGCTGCACGGTGGAGGTGAGGGCCTCGTCGTCCTCCGCGTCTCGTTCGTCGTCGTGCTCCTCCGCGCCCGGCACCGGCCCGCCGCGGAGCAGGTCGCGGAAGCGGAGCAGGCGCTCGCGGCCCGGCTCCTCGTGCTCGGCGGTCGTCGGGTGGATCGCCCGGTCGACGGCCGCGACGCGCGTCGGGTTGCCGACGGAGAGCCCGGGGCACAGGCGCCCGCCGGAGAGGAGGTCGACGGTGGCGAGGTCCTCGGCGAGGCGGAGCGGGTTCTCGGCGCGGACGGGGATCGACGCGGTGCCGAGCGCGATGCGGTGGGCGCGCTGGGACGCCGCCGCGAGCATCGCGACGGGGGAGGAGATCGCGTTCCTGAGGTGGTCGGGCCGGAGCCATGCGGTGTCGAGGCCGAGCGCGTCGCCGAGCTCCACGAGCCGCAGCGCGTCCTCCAGGCCGGTGGCGGGGTCGGCCGGGTCGAACGGGCCGGTGGTGAGGAAGCCGAGGCGCGTGGGCGCGGATCCGGGTGCGGGCATGGATCGAGGGTAGGCGGTGCGGATCCGGGCCGGCTCAGGGGATCAGGACGATCGACCCCGTCGTGCGCCGGGCCTCGAGGTCCTTGTGGGCGCGCGCGGCGTCCGCGAGCGGGTACGTCGCGCCGACGCGCACGTCGAGGGATCCGTCGAGGAGCCCCGCGAACAGCTCGCCCGCGCGCCACCGCCGCTCCTCCGCGTCGAGCAGGAAGTGGGCGAGCGTGGGGCGCGTGACCGAGAGGGATCCGCCGGAGTTGAGCCGCTGCAGGTCGAACGGCGGCACCTGGCCGCTCGCGCCGCCGAAGAGCACGAGCGTCCCGCGGATGCGCAGGGACGCGAGCGATCCGTCGAACGTGTCGCGGCCCACGCCGTCGTAGACGACGTCGACGCCGCGGCCGCCCGTCAGCTCGCGGACGCGCACGGGCACGTCGTCGTAGCCGAGCACGTGGGTCGCGCCGGCGCGCGCGCGAGGGCGGCCTTCTCCTCGTTCGACACCGTGGTGATCACCTCGACGCCGCGATCCACGAGCAGCTGCGTGAGCAGGAGCCCCACGCCGCCGGCGCCCGCGTGCACGAGCGCGCGATCCCCGGGGCCGGCCGGGTACGAGCTCGTCGCGAGGTAGTGCGCGGTGAGGCCCTGGAGCGGGAGCGCGGCGGCGGTCTCCATCGCGACCCCGTCCGGCACGGGCAGCAGCGTCTCCGCGCGGACGAGCGCGTGCTGCGCATATGTGCCCGACGCCTCGGCCGTCGCGACGCGGTCGCCCACGTGGACGCCGCTCACGCCGTCGCCGAGCGCCTCGATGACGCCGGCGGCCTCGGATCCCGGCACGTACGGGTGCGCCATCGGGTAGACGCCGCTGCGCCGGTACGTGTCGATGAAGTTGACGCCCGCGGCGTGCACGCGGATCCGCACCTCGCCGGGCCCGGGATCCGGCACCGGCCCGTCCGTCAGGGTCATGACCTCGGGGCCGCCGGGCCCCTGAACCTCGATGCGCGCGCTCATGGGTCCAGCCTGCCGGAATGCCGCCACGTCACGCGCGGTTGGGCTCCCATAGGCTCGAAGTCGAGCAGGTGCGCGCGGCAGCGTCCCGCACCGACCAGGATCACGACGAAGGTGGAACCCATGGCAGGTCGCGTCTACGACGACATCACCCAGCTGGTCGGCGGCACGCCGCTCGTCCGGCTCAACCGGCTCACCGAGGGGCTCGACGCCACGGTGCTCGTGAAGCTCGAGTCGCACAACCCGGCGTCCAGCGTGAAGGACCGCATCGGCGTCGCGATCATCGACGCGGCCGAGGAGGCGGGGGCGCTCAAGCCCGGCGGCACGATCGTCGAGGGCACGAGCGGCAACACGGGCATCGCGCTCGCGATGGTCGGCGCGGCGCGCGGCTACAAGGTCGTCCTCACGATGCCCGAGACCATGAGCGTCGAGCGCCGGCTGGTGCTGCGCGCGTACGGCGCCGAGATCGTGCTGACCCCCGGACCCGAGGGCATGCGCGGCGCGGTCGACCGGGCCAAGCAGATCGTGGACGAGACGCCGAACGCCATCTGGGCGAAGCAGTTCGCGAACGCGGCCAACCCGCAGAAGCACCGCGAGACCACGGCTGAGGAGGTCTGGGCGGACACCGACGGCGGCGTCGACGTGTTCATCGCGGGCGTCGGCACGGGCGGCACCATCACGGGCGTCGGCCAGGTGCTCAAGGAGCGGAAGCCGGGCGTCAAGATCGTCGCGGTCGAGCCGCTCGACTCGCCCATCCTCAACGGCGGCAAGCCCGGCCCGCACAAGATCCAGGGCATCGGCGCGAACTTCGTGCCCGAGATCCTCGACACCGAGATCTACGACGAGGTCGTCGATGTCTCCCTTGAGGACTCGATCCGCGTCTCCCGCGCGCTCGCGACCGACGAGGGCATCCTCTGCGGCATCTCGTCCGGATCCATCGTGTGGGCCGCGCTCGAGATCGCGAAGCGGCCGGAGAGCGCGGGCAAGACCATCGTCGCGATCGTGTGCGACTACGGCGAGCGGTACCTCTCGACCGTGCTGTTCGACGACCTGCGCGACTAGGCGTGGGGATCGTCCCCCGGGTCGTCGAGGACCTCCGCACCGCGCGCGCCCACGATCCGGCCGCGCGCGGGTACCTGGAGATGGTGCTCGGCTACCCGGGCCTGCACGCCGTGTGGCTGCACCGGGTGTCGCACGCGCTGTGGCGCCGGCGCATCCGCTTGGCGGCACGACTGCTCGCACAGGTGGGCCGGGCGCTGACCGGGGTGGAGATCCACCCGGGCGCGCGCATCGGCCGGCGGCTGTTCATCGACCACGGCATGGGCGTCGTGATCGGCGCGACGGCCGAGGTCGGCGACGACGTGCTGATGTACCACGGCGTCACGCTCGGCGGGAAGAGCCTCGTGCACGGCAAGCGACACCCGACGGTCGGCGACCGCGTCACCATCGGGGCCGGTGCGAAGCTGCTCGGGCCCATCACCGTCGGCGCCGGCAGTGTCATCGGCGCGAACGCGGTGGTCGTGAAGGACGCGCCCGCGGGATCCGTGCTCACGGGCATCCCCGCGGTCGAGACCGGGAAGCGGGCCGGGCGCGCGCCGGACGCGCACGTGGATCCGGCGTTCTTCGTCGATCCCGGGATCTACATCTGATGCCGCAGCCCGAGGAGACGGCGCCGGAGCCGACGCCGACCCACGAGCTCAGCACGCACGGCGTCGGACCCTGGCCCGGCGGACCCGACGCGTGGCCCGACGAGCCGCACCTGGATCCCGAGCTGCTCGAGCGCGGCGACACCCGCAACGTGATCGACCGCTACCGCTACTGGCGCATGGACGCGATCGTCGCCGACCTCGATCAGCACCGGCACCCGTTCCACGTCGCCATCGAGAACTGGCAGCACGACATGAACATCGGGTCGATCGTGCGGAGCGCCAACGCGTTCGCGGCCGACACCGTGCACATCGTCGGCCGCCGCCGGTGGAACAAGCGCGGCGCCATGGTCACCGACCGGTACCAGCACGTCGTGCACCACGCCACCATCGCCGACCTCGTCGGGTGGGCGCGCGGCGAGGGCCTGCCGATCGTCGCGATCGACAACGTCGACGGATCCGTGCTGCTCGAGACCACGCGCCTCCCGGAGCGCTGCGTGCTCGTCTTCGGCCAGGAGGGCCCGGGCCTCAGCGACGAGGCGGTGGCCGCGGCGGACATGACGGTGGCGATCTCGCAGTTCGGATCCACGCGCTCCATCAACGCGTCGGCGGCCGCCGCGGTCGTGATGCACGCGTGGATCACGCAGCACGTGTCGTTCGGCTGACGCACGGCACGGCCCCTGGCAGGATGTCCCGGTGATGGACGACCGCGACCGCCGCCGACCCGATGTGACCTCCGTGGAGCTCGTGGGCGGGCGGACACCGCTCACTGTCGGGTTGCGGGCGCACGACCCCGCCTGGTCGGAGGCCCACCTCGAGCACCGGGGGCGGATCACCGCGGCGCTCGGCGGAGCGGCGCTCGCCGTCGAGCACATCGGCTCCACGTCCGTCCCGGGCCTCGCCGCGAAGCCCATCGTCGACATCGTGGTCGTGGTGTCGGACATCACGGCCGAGGAGGACCACGTCGAGCGTCTCGTCGCCGCCGGATACGACCTGCGCGTCCGCGAGCCGGGGCATCGCCTCGTGAAGACGCCCGCGCGGGACGTCCACGTGCACGTCTACGAGGACGGTGATCCCGCCGTGGAGGCGTACCTGCTGTTCCGCGACCGGCTGCGCTCCGACGAGTCCGAACGCGACCTCTACGAGCGCACCAAGCGGGAGCTCATGACCCGGCGGTGGGAGTCGATGGACGCCTACGCGGATGCGAAGACCGAGGTGATCCAGGGGATCCTCGCTCGGGCGCGGGCGGCGCGCGGCATCTGAGCGGCGCCACGCACCGGTCCGGTCAGGGGAACGGCCACTCCTCGTGCGTGTGCGGCACCGCGACCACCTGCACGTCGTCCTCGTATGTGATGCGCCCGGGCGTGCGGGTGCGGAGCTCGTGCCACGGCACGCCGTGCCGGTCGAGGAGGTCGAGGTACTCGCGCGTGACGCGGAGCAGGTCGGCGGATGCGACGCGGAACCAGGCGCGCGCCCGCGGATGGAGCGCACGGTCGTAGCAGCCCGGGATCACCGTGGACGGGTCCGCGTACGCCGCGTTCATGTGCGCGTTGGAGGCCGCGATCCAGGCCATCTCCTCCTCGGACAGCCGGCCCTCGTCCCGCAGCCCGTTGGCCAGGGCGAAGACGCCGGGGAAGGTGCCGTGATGGTTGGGGGCGGCGCTCTGGAAGCGCACGAACTCGGGCATCCGGCGAGGCTAGCCCGGGGCGCGCGGGTCGGGCCGGCGGTGCCCCCAGACGTGCGGGGTGGCTCGCGCGTCCACCGCGTCGATCAAGTCTGTCTCCTCCGTGGAGAGCCGGCCGCTCTGGCGCAGCCCGTCAGGGAGGGCGAAGACGCCGGGGAAGGTCCCGTGGCTGTGGGGCGCGGCGTTCTGCAAGCGGGCGCACTCGGGCACGCGGCGATGCTAGGGACGGTTCCCGTGATCCATCGAGGTCGGAGTCGGAGCGGAGATCGGAGACTCCTCGGGCCGCTCAGGGCTCCGAGGGCGAGAGGCTCCCGAGACGCGTTCCTAGCACACAAGTAGACAAAGCAACAGGCACTTGCGAACCAGCGTCCGCGTGCTGGTATTTTACCGATGTTCACCCCACGGGAAACCGGTCGAGGGTCTCCTCGACCGCTCAAGAAGGAAGAAGTCAAGATGACCGCGAAGCTCGAGTCGTTCAACGAAGAGATCTACAAGCTCTGCTCGGACAACAACATGCCGAACATCACCGAGATCGAAGCCATGTCTGAGGACAAGCAGAAGAAGATCGACGAGGTCTTCCAGCTGAATGGCTGACGATCTCATCGCGGACCGGCCGTCTCGAGACGGCCGGTCCGCCCTTCTGTACGACGATCTCGTCTCGAGGCAACTCGACAGCGTGCACTCGACTGCAAGCACGTTGCTCGGCCACCAGGTATTCGCCGGAAATCAGCCTGATGATTTCGCCATTGCGGGGCTGACTGCGTCGGCTCCACGGGTGCTCATGCTGGGGCTCGGTCTAGGAGGATCACTGCGTTCGATCCTCGCCGCCAATCCACGAACCCATGTGACGGCCCTCGATCTGTCTGAGCGGTCCCTCCGAATGAGCCGTGCGCTGCATGACCTCTACTTTCCCGAGGTGCACTACGACGAGATCGTAGGCGACGCGCAGTACGTAAGCGATCTGGTCGAGGGGAGCTTCGACGCGATTTGCATCGACATCTACAGTGACGAAGGCTACCCGTCCTTCGTAAGCCGATCGAGGTTCTGGGACGCGGTCAAGGCGATGCGCAGAGACAATTCCAGTCCGGTCATGTTCAATTCATGGGGACTCCCGACGCACCTTGGCTGGTCCGAGTGCTCATCCGATCAGACGACCGTCGCCTCCGCGATGCAGGACGCTCTCGGACCGTTGAGCGCACTACCCCACCGTCGGAACGTGACGCTTTCGACGCCCCTCCTGCGCCGGGGCGATATCGAATCCGTGAAGCCGGGCACCGCGGGGCCCCGTCCGCGGATCGACGCCATCCAGCTCAGGCTCCTCCGGCTGAGGGCTCGATGCTCAGCTTCCGTCCGATTCGAAGGCGGAACGGAGGCAGATGGTTCGTGGGACGGCACGAAGGCGAGCCTCAACTCCCTGATGCAGATCATGTGGCCGTCCGCGGTCGAGCGACTGTCGCGACTGGCCGATAAGCCGGGCCGCGCGTACGCCACTCTGGGGGAGATCATCGGAGACGATGCCGCGTTGGACGCGATCGCCTCATCTGCTACTCAGGAACTCCATTACTTCCTGCCCAACGTGGCGTCCAATTGGATCCACCAGCACGGGGTGATGCCCGAGTGGTACCGCCGGGCGACTATGAGGAACTTCTTGACCATGATCGAAGCGGATCGTGCGCAATTCATCCTGGGGTGGTTCACGCAATACGTTGCGATCCTCCTCAAGTGCCCGTCGGGTCTCGAGTCCAGTGTCAATCTGCTTGAATGGGTGTCGTCGGCTGAGGATGTGCTCGTCGCCCTTGAGATGAAGGAATAGGAATGAAAAGCGATATCATCGTCATAGACGACTTCTACAAGGATCCGGATTCGGTGCGAGCGATGGCGCTCGGCTCGGACTTCATGTCTGGAGCTGCTCACAACTACCCGGGCTGGCAGAGCACCGGGAGCTTCGCCGCGTCTCCGATCAAGGACGCGATCGAGAAGGCGATCGGCGCGGAGATCCTGGCGGATGGTGACCGATTCACCTGGGGCGCCTTCCGTTTGATCACGCACGAGACGGGCGCCAAGACCAAGGTTCACGCCGACAGCGGGTGCGATTGGGCAGCGATGGTATATCTGACGCCTTCGCTCCCGACGGGGACCGGCACCGGCTTCTACCAGCACCGCGAGACCAAGCTGTACGGTCCGCCCACCGACTCCGCCGCGCGTGACCTGGGGTACAGAAATGCGGAGGAGTTCGAGCGCGAAGTTGTCAGGCGCGACATGGCTGACCTCTCCAAATGGGACATAGACACCGTGGTCTCAGCGCGTTACAACCGTCTGGTTCTCTTTCGAGGCGGAAATTACTACCACGCTCCGATGGGCGGCGCGGGAGAAGTCGTCGAGACCGCGAGGCTCACGCAGAACTTCTTCTTCGACGAGGTCGTGAGATGACCAGCGGGGCAGCGCCGACGGCTCCGGACCCCTCCGGAGCCACCGTGCGAGAGCTCGTCAGTCTGCTGAGGCGAACTCCGCGAGCTCTGGAGATCGTGGAGCGCGATTTCTCCGGGATGGATCTCTCTGGGGTGTCGTTCATGGGCTGCACGGTCAGGGGGTGCTCGTTTGAACGAGCCGATCTACGCAAGACGAATTTCACGGAGGCCAGGATCGAGCGAAGCGAGTTCGTGCAGGCGAACCTCGTCCGGGCCAACATGCAGCGTGCTGTCATCGAGAACTGCGGTTTCGCTCGTGCCGACCTGAGGGAGGTCTTCGCGCCGACCGTGGAATTCCGCAGGTCTGATTTCACGGGCGCCAACTTCTGGGCAGCGAGGATACCCGTGTCCGCATTCGTGGACTGCTGGGTCGCGGATGAGCAGCATGCCCAGCTGGACAGCAGGGTTCAGGCAGGTGCGAAGTCATGAGGGACGGCATGATCGTCGTGGACGACTTCTATGCTTCCCCTGATTCGGTGCGGAAGTTCGCACTCGCGCAGGAGTACACCGATTTTGGGGGTGCGAAGGCGTTCCTCGGACGGGAAACGCTGTATCCCTATTTCGACGACAGCATGACAGCTCGATTCAGCGAGCTCGTCGGGACCCCGATTGTCCACAGCGAGAGGCAGGTGTACGGCAAGTTCCGTCTGGCTGGGGCCGACGAGAGCAGGCGGACAAAGGTGCACTTCGACCGATCAGCCTGGGCGGCGAACATCTATCTCACCCCGGGCCTCGACGCTTCGTGCGGTCTGGGCATATATCGGCACAGGGCGACCGGTCTCGAAGAGGTGCCGTCCGCGGAGCAGCTCGCGGACCTCGGCTTCGATTCGCTGAACGAATTTGACGCGACCGTGGTGGTGCCTGACAGCCTCGACCAGTCGAGATGGGAACTGATCGACATCATCGAGCCGACCTACAACAGGCTGGTCGTGATCCCGGGTTCGCGGTACTTCCATGCCGCGGAGAAGGGTTCCGGCGTGAATGTGGAAGAGGCGCGGCTCTCGCAGCACTTCTTCTTCCAGGCTCTCGATGACTGAGGGGTCCGAGGACCGTCTTCGCCTCCTGCTGGACTGGGCTGCCATGCGACTGGAGAGGGAGAGGGTGCCGAACGCCTTCGACAACGCTGTGTTCTCCATATCCAGGGCGCTTGTCCAGGACTCGTTCTCGGTCGTGAACCGTGATGCGGCCCTGGACGTCCTCGAGGAGCTGGTGACGGTCGAACGCGGTGCTTCCTCGAGTGAGAGGTTCGTCCCGCTCGCAAAGCGTCTCCTCGACGTGCACGGCTCCCGGGCTCTGCCGCCGCTGGGATATCTGCTCGGGCAGGGCGTGAACCGCAGCCCCACGTGGCGTGGTCGACAGATCTTCAAGTCCGTCTGGGACATGGCCATCTACAACGAGCTGCTGTTCGAATTGCGGCCGGGTGTCATCGTCGAACTCGGGAGCGGCGACGGGGCGAGCGCCGACTGGTTCTCGACCCTGGCTTCCGCGTTCTCCCTCGAGGCCGAGGTCGTGTCCTTCGACGCGTCCCCACCTGACACGCCGAGTGGAGCGGGCATGCAGTTCGTCAAGGCCCGGTTTCCCGAGGACACCGATCGTCTGATCTCCTGGACTGAGACGCTGGATCCCGGAAGGCCGTGGCTCGTAGTCGAGGACATGCACGTCGGCATCGAGATCGTGCTTCCCGCCATCGTGCGTGTCCTGCGGCCGGGTGATTACCTCGTCGTGGAGGACAGCGCCCACAAGCAGGACGTGATCCGCTCCTTGGCAGCTGGCGAGGTGGAGTTGGATGTCGACCAGTCCTACACGGACAGATTCGGGGTCAACGGGACGTCGGCCATGAACTCGATCCTCCGCGTTCGATGAACCATCCCGGCTCCCGTCCGTTGATAGCGGGATCGGCGCTCTCTCAGCTCGGGAACTGGGTGAACGTGACCGCGGTGATGATCCTCCTGCAGCAGGACCACGGTGCGGCTGCTGTCGCTCTCTACTTCCTGATCCGGACGGTTCCGCCGGTCTTGCTCGCCCGACCCATCGTGACCCTCGTCCCCGTGAGGCTCGTGGGAAGGTTCTGGGCGGGGAGCCAGGTCACCCTCGCCGTAACGATGGCGGGACTGGCGTTCGTGGCTGATGACGTAGTGGCGTTGCTTGTTCTCCTCGGTTTCGCTGGCGTCCTGCAATCCGTGGCGTCGTCGTGGCTGATGCAGATCGCCGAGACCGTGGCAGGAGAGGACCGGCGGTCCGTGATCACCGCCGTCTCGACGGGGACGAGCGTCGCTGTGGTCGCCGGGCCGTCGTTGGGGGGCGCATTGGCGTTCCTCGGGGGGCTCTTCCCTGTCTTCATGTTCGATGCCGCGACCTTCGTTGCGGCGATCCTCCTCGTGCCGTGGGCTCGGGCGACAGGGTTGCGTGCGTCGGGAACGCCGGCGACCGGCTATCGCAGCGCGTTGCGAGGCGTCGTGCGGTCGCTGTCGCCTCTGCATCCTGCTGGGAGTCCCGGGCTACGGTCACTCGCTCTCTTCTGGATACTCTTCGGGCTGTTCGGCGGAGTCCTGACGGTCACCGAGACCCCTGTCCTCTCGGACATGAAGGCCTTCGATGCCAATGAGATCGGCCTCACCATCAGCGCATACGGGCTCGGGGGGCTGCTGGTGTTCATCGCTTCAACATTCTTCGGGTTCAGCACGGATCGTCTGGCGTGCGCATCGGTGCTGGTGGTCGGCTTGGCCCTGTGGGCGGTGTTCGATGACGGAGTGGTCTACGCGGCGTTCTTCATCATCGGGTTGGGCTATTCGTTGGTGAACAGTGCCGTCCGGGTTTCTTTCGGCGATCTGTTCGCGACCTCGTCCACCCCGGTGAGCGAGTCCTGGGCATGGGTCAATCAGCTGTCGCTGCTGACGTCGGTCGTCTCGTATCTCACCGGTCTGATCTATTTCTCTCTGACCAGCCAGCCGGCGCCCATGTTGGTTCTGGTGGTGGCGCTCAGCGTCGTCTGCGCGGGCTGCGGCGTCGTGTGGGACAACCGCGCCAGGGCGTTGTCCTCCTTGTCCGACTCGTGAGCGCGCCTGCATGGCTCGCACTCGGCTGAGGTCACGCGGCGCGGCAGGTTGTGAACGCCATGCTGGATGGCGAAGGCCTCCGTGACGATGTGAGTCACTACACACGCATCTTCCACGGAGGTCATCGTGACTCACGCCGGTGATCCGTTCGCTCCGGCGGGGAGGCTTCGGCTTTCCCGTTCGATCGTCGCGGACGGGTGGCCGATCCGCCGCGCTGCGGAGCGGTTCCCGCGCTCGCCGGCGACTGCGTCGAGATGGGCTCGCGGGTATCGTGCGGGCTTGCCGATGACAGATGGCTCATCCCGCCCGCGCCGTCGACCGGCGCGCACGAGTCGGCGTCTCGAGCGGCATGTCGTCGCGATCAGATCCACCCGACGATGGGGCTCGCGCCGCATCGGGTGTCACGTCCGCCTCCCCCGCTCCACGACCGAACGGGTTCTGAATCGGTACCGGATGCCGCTTCTCGCGCAGCTGGATTGCGCGACGGGACTCCCCGTCCGACGCTCGCCCGCACGACGCTACGAGCACCCCTCGCCGGGAGAGCTGGTCCACGTCGACATCAAGGAGCTCGGCCGCATACCGGACGGCGGCGGGCATCGGATCCGGGGCCGGCAGGCGGACCGCAGGAACAGTCCCCGGACCGGACGGGGGTACTCGTTCCTGCACCACGCCGTGGATGATCGCTCCCGACTCGCGTACTCCGAGATCCTCACCGATGCGCGCAAGGAGACCGCTGCCGCGTTCTAGACCCGCACGAACGCGTTCCTCACCACGGCCGGCATCACCGTGACCCGTGTCCGGACGGGCAACGGGGCCTACTGACGCTCGAAGGGCTTCGCGCACGTGCCCGGCACATCGCTCACGAACGCACCCGCCCCTCCCGGCCCCAGACGAACGGGGAGGTCGAACGGTCCAACCGCACCCTCGCTGCAGAATGGGCCTACGCCCACCCCTGACGCACCGACGAAGTCCGAGCCACGACCTACGACACCTGGCCGCATCACTACGACCAGCACCGACCCCACATCGGCATCGGCGGGCGGACGCCCGCCGCCCGCGTTCACCACTTCACTGGGAACTACGGCCAGTCGTCGGTCGTGTGCGGGGTCGCGATGACCTGCACGGCGTCGGCGTAGACGATGCGACCCGGCGTCCGGGTGCGCAGCTCGTGCCAGGGGACGTCGTGCCGGTCGAGCAGGGCGAGGTAGTCGGCCGTGAACGCGAGGAGGTCCGTCGCGCTCGCCAGGTACCAGGCGCGGGCGCCCGGGTTCCTCACCCGGTCGTAGCAGTCGGGGTCGACGCTGCGCGGATCCGGGTAGGAGGCGATGGCGCGCGCGTTCACCGCGTCCATCCACTCGATCTCCTCCGTCGAGAGCCGGCCGCTCTGGCGCAGCCCGTCGGCGAGGGCGAAGACGCCGGGGAATGTCCCGCGGCGGTTGGGCGCGGCGCTCTGGAAGCGGACGTAGTCGGGCACGCGGCGATGCTAGGGACGACCGCCGTGGATCCGGCCGGGAGGGGGCGGAACGGACATCCGGGCGGCGCTGGGCGGACATCGGGGCGCCGTTCGCGGGATGGGAGGCTGGTGGGACGGTGCCGGGATCCGCCCGCGCATGAGACGGGAGACCCATGACCGCCGTGACCCTCATCCGCTCCGCCGCCCTCGCGGACGCCGCCGAGTACGCCTACGCCGCCACCGCGCCCGCCGACGCGCGGCTGATCTTCCTCGCGGGATCCTGCCCGCTCGATGAGGACGGCCGCACGGTCGGCGTCGGGGACCACGCCGCGCAGGCGACGCGCTGCGTCGAGAACCTGCGCGTCGCGCTGGAGGCCGCGGGCGCCACGCTCGCCGACCTCGTCAGCACGCGCGTGCTCGTGGCGTCGAGCAGGCAGGCCGACCTCGTGACGGCGTGGGAGGTCGTCCGCGACGCGCTCGCGCCGCACGATCCGCCGAGCACGCTGCTCGGCGTCACCGTGCTCGGCTACGACGACCAGCTCGTGGAGGTCGAGGCCGTCGCGGCAGTCGTCGACTGACCCCGGGTCGGGCGGGGATCGGAAAGCGCCGTCGCGGCAGTCGTCGACTGATCGCGGGTCGGGCGGGGATCGGAAAGCGCCGTCGCGGCAGTCGTCGACTGATCGCGGGTCGGGCGGGGATCGGAAAGCGCCGTCGCGGCAGTCGTCGACTGATCGCGGGTCGGGCGGGGATCGGAAAGCGCCGTCGCGGCAGTCGTCGACTGACCGCGGGTCGGGCGGGGATCGGAGCGCCGTCGCGGCGGTCGTCGACTGACCGCTCCGATCGCCGGGTCAGAGCGCGGAGGCGCGCCAGGCGTCCACCGCGGCGATGAGCTCCGCGCGGCGGTCGTCCGACAGGAACGACGCCTCGAAGGAGTTGCGGGCCAGGAGCGCCAGCGCGTCGTCGTCGAACGCGTGCGCCGCGCGCAGCTGCCGGAGGTTCTCGCCGAGGTAGCCGCCGAAGTAGGCCGGGTCGTCGCTGTTGACGGTCGCGAGCACGCCGCGCGCGAGGAGCTCGGGCAGCGCGTGCTCGTCGAGCGTCTCGTTGACGCCGAGGCGCACGTTCGAGAGCGGGCAGACGGTCAGCGGGATCCGGTCGGCGACGAGCCGGTCGACGAGCGCGGGATCCTCGAGGCAGCGCACCCCGTGATCCACCCGCTCCACGCGCAGCAGGTCGAGCGCCTCGTGGATGTAGGCGGGCGGCCCCTCCTCGCCCGCGTGCGCGACCGCGTGGAGCCCGAGCTGGCGGGCGCGCGCGAACACGTCGACGAAGAGCGACGGCGGGTAGCCGACCTCGGCCGAGTCGAGCCCGACGGCGAGCAGCTCGTGCGCGCGGCCGGCGACGGACTCGAGGGTCGCCATCGCCTCATCCACCGGCCGGTCGCGGAGGAAGCTGAGGATCAGCCCGCCCGAGATGCCGTGGCGCACGCGCGCGTCGCGGAGGGCGTCGAGCAGGCCGTCGAGCACGTCGTCGACGGGCACGCCACGGGTCGTGTGCGCCTGCGGGTCGAACGACATCTCCACGTGCCGGATCCCGTCGGCCGCCGCCCGCTCGAGGTACGCGGCGGCGAGGTCGTGGAAGTCGCGGCGGGTGCGGAGGACCGCGGTGCACGCGTAGTAGAGGTCGAGGAACGACTGCAGGTCGGTGAAGGCGTAGCGCGAGCGGAGGTCCTCGATGCCCGCGTACGGCAGCTCGACGCCGTTGCGCTCGGCCAGCTCGAACACCAGCTCCGGCTCGAGGGTCCCCTCGACGTGCAGGTGCAGCTCGGCGGTGGGCGGGAGCGTGGAGATCATCCGTCCACGGTAACGGGCGGCCGCTCGTAGGCTCGTCGGATGGAGGCGTTCGAGGTCACGGTGCGCGGCGAGCGCTGGCGGATCGCCGAGCGGGAGCCGGCCGACGCGGCGCCGACCTACGACCTCACCTGGCTGAGCGGCCCGGATGGCGGCACGTACGGGTTCAGCATCGGCGGAACGCGGCGGACGTGCGAGCAGCTGACAGCGGAAGCGACGGCGTTCGTGGACGCGTTCTCCGAGCCGGGCGGCATCGGCGAGGACTTCGTCGGCTTCGTCCCGGCCCGCTTCCGCGACCAGGGGTGAGCGCGCGGGCGTGAGCCAGCCGGCGTGAACGCGGCGCGAGCCGTCTGCGAGCATGGCGCCATGGATCCCGACGCCGAGCCCGACCTCGTCCCCGAGCTGCTGGTGACCGACCTCGCCGCGAGCCTCGTGTTCTGGCGCGACCTCTGCGGCTTCGCCGTCCGGTACGACCGCCCGGCCGAGGGCTTCGCGTACATCGCCCGCGGCGGCGCGCACCTCATGCTCGAGCAGGCGGGCATCATCCGGAACTGGGTGACGGGACCGCTGGAGCGGCCGTACGGGCGCGGGATCAACTTCCAGATCGCCGTCGAGGACGCCGACGTCGTGGCGGAGGCGCTCACCGCGGCGGGCGTCGCGCTCTTCCTCGAGCCGGAGACGACGTGGTACCGGATCGACGACGAGGAGACCGGCGTCCGCCAGCTCCTCGTGCAGGATCCCGACGGGTACCTGGTTCGGTTCCAGTCGTCGATCGGGCGGCGGCCGGCGCAGGATCCCGCCGACTGACGCCGGGCAGGAGGACCCGACGCGAGGTGTGCACTCGGCCTGTGTCGCATGGGCCCGACACGGGAGGATGCCACGTGCGCGCCCTCCACCCCATCACCCCTGCCCAGCTTCCGGACGTCCTGCTGCGTGTTGCGCTGGCGCGGCCCGTCCACCTGTGGGGTGCTCCGGGGATCGGGAAGTCGACCATGGTCGAGGCGTTCGCGCGGGATCTCGGCATGGACTGCGTCACGCTCATGGCGACGCAGCTCGCGCCCGAGGACGTCGCGGGCGTGCCCCAGCTGGTCACGCGCGAGGACGGTGTGACGTTCTCCCGGTTCGCCCCTCCCGAGATGCTCGTGCGCACCGAGCCGTTCGTGCTCTTCCTCGATGAGCTGAACGGCGCGCGGCCCGAGGTGCAGAAGTCGCTGTACTCGCTCGTCCTCACGGGCCGGGTCGGGGACCACCGGCTCCCGGCCGGCAGCGTCGTGATCGCGGCGGGCAACCGCGCGACCGACCAGGCGGCCATCAAGCCGATGCCGGCGCCCCTCGTCAACCGGTTCGTGCACGTGCACCTGCGCTCGTCGGTGGACGACTGGCTCGCCTGGGCCGTCGGCGCCCAGATCCACCCGGCGGTGGTGGAGTACATCACCCAGCGTCCCGACCACCTCCACGTCGAGCCGCCGAAGACCGAGGAGGCGTTCTCGACGCCGCGCTCCTGGCACGCGTTCGCCGACGCGCTGACGTCGTGGGGCGAGGACCCCGCCGCGGACGTCGTCGCGATGCTCGCCGCGGGGTGCGTCTCGGCGTCGCACGCTGCCTCGTTCGCCGCCTGGCACAAGATGCGCGAGCGCGCGTACGACCTCGACGCCATCATCCGCGGCGATCTGCGCTGGCCGGCCGAGGTCGCCGACCGCGACCTCCTGCACTTCCACGCGCTGTCCCTGCGAGCCCGCCTCGCGAAGGAGCTCCCCGCCGACATCCGGCACGCGTCGCCGGCGGGACGGCAGTTCGCGGTCCGCGCCAAGGACCTCCTAATCGAGCTGGCCGACATCTCGCTGGAGATCGCGCAGATCGTGGTCGCCCCGGACGACACGGGCGCGCCGATCCTGCCGGCGTGGTTCCTGGTGGAGCTCGTGCGCGACGTGCCGCGGCTGGCGGAGAAGCGCTCCGCGTGACGGGACGCAGGAACGCCAAGCCGCCCAAGGACCCCGGGGCGGAGGCGGTGCGGCTCGGCTGGAGCAGCGTGCGCAGTCATCCCATGTTCTCCCACATCGCGGCGGAGCTGACGCTGGTCCGGTACGACTCCATCCGCCCGGACGACGGGTGGGCGCAGGTGGATTCAGAGACGTGCGACATCGTCGTCGATCCGACCCGCAGGGCCCAGCCGGAGCAGTGGGCCTGGGTCTTCGCGCACCTGGTGCTGCACCTGGGCTTCGGCCACCTCGATCCGCGGGTGTCCGCCTCGTCGCGCGTCGAGGCGACGGCGGTCGACGTCGAGGTGGACCGGTTCCTCGCCTCCCTGAAGTTCGGGCGGAGCCCCTTCGAGCTGCCCGTGATCTGGCCCGTCGGATCCCCCGAGCGCCTCGCCGCCGAGTGGCGCCTGTCCGGCGTCCCAGCCGGCCTCGAGACGTGCGGCACGGCGGGCGCGGCCCCCTGCGTCACGAAGGGGCGGCGCCTCTACGGCGACGCCCCCGACTGGCGGCAGCTCTTCGCCTACGGGCTCACCGACGCGGTGTCTGCGGCCACGGACGTCGCCGGCGGAGCGCGGCTGTCCCTCAGCGACCGGTCCGCCCCGCTGGCGGCCTGGGAGCGCGCCCGGCGGTGGTTCCTGTCGGCGTACCCGCTGCTCGGGGCCACCATGTCCACGCTGACCCTGGTCGCGGACGCGGATCTCGTCCGCGGCGGGGACATCCCGATCGCGGCGGTCGACCCTGTCGCCGGGGAGCTGTACGTCAACCCGCTCGCCGTGCTCACGGAGCAGGAGTGGCGGTTCGTCCTCGCGCACGAGTCCCTGCACGCCGCGCTGGCCCACCACACGCGCACCGGCGGGCGCGACCCCTACCTCTTCAACATCGCGACGGACTTCGTCATCAACGGCTGGCTGATCGAGATGGGCGTGGGGGAGACGCCCGCGGGCCTCCTCCACGACCCGCAGTTCGCCGGGCAGTCGAGCGAGGAGGTCTACGACCGGATCGCGACGGACGCGCGCCGGTACCGCAAGCTGTCGACGCTCCGCGGCCGCGCCCAGCCCGACGTCCTCGACGCCGGCGGGAGGATGCCGACCGCCGGAGCGTCCGTCGACCTCGACGAGCTCCTCCGGCGCTCGCTCGGGACGGGGCTCGACCTCCACCAGGCCGAGGGGCGGGGGAAGCTGCCGTCCGCGCTGGTGGCGGAGATCCGCGCGCTCGCGCAGCCGCCCCTCCGCTGGGACGTCGAGCTCGCCCGCTGGTTCGAGGAGATGTTCCCGGCCCTGGATCCGGTGCAGACGTACTCGCGTCCCTCCCGGCGGCAGGCCGCGACGCCCGACATCCCGCGACCCGGCTGGCTCACGCCCGACGTGCCGATCGTGCAGCGGACGTTCGGCGTCGTCCTCGACACCTCGGGATCCATGGACGCGCGCCTCCTCGGGAAGGCGCTCGGCGCCATCGCGTCGTACGCCCGCGCCCACGACGTGCCCGCCGCGCGGGTCGTGTTCTGCGACGCCGCGGCATACGACGCCGGGTACCTCGACGTGGACGACATCGCCGGTCGCGTCCGCGTGCGGGGGCGCGGCGGCACGGTGCTGCAGCCGGCCGTCCACCTGCTCGAGCGCGCCGAGGACTTCCCCGACGACGGCCCGATCCTCGTCATCACGGACGGCGCGATCGACGTGCTGCGGATCCGTCGCACGCACGCGTTCCTGCTCCCCGAGGGAGCGTCGCTGCCCTTCCGCCCGAAGGGACCCGTGTTCCGCTTCTCCTGAGCGCGCCTACGGCGACGCGGGATCTCCGGCCAGCTCCGGCAGGAGCTCGAGCGCGGCCGGATGCAGTCGCGGCCGCCGCGGCTCGGGGAGCAGCGCGACGACGGGCTCGTAGGTCATGAGGAAGGCCTGGAAGTTCAGGATGCCGAACAGCGCGAGGTCGTGGTCGTCGAGCTGCTCGCCGCGATGCAGCCGGGTCACGGCGTCGCGGGCGCCCGGCGAATCCACGAGGAGGCCCAGGTTGACGGCCCCGTCCTCGTCGCCCGCGACCCAGGGGCGCAGCGGGTGGTCCGCGGGACCCGGGTTGACGATCATCCGGCCGGTGCTGCTGGGCGTCACGCGACCGTCCCCGGACCCTCGGCGGCCTCCGCGGCGGCCTCCACGGCGCGGAGCCTCTTCAGCTCCGCCGACGGCCAGAAGGCGATCCAGGCGATGGACGCGATCGCCGCGCCCATGATCATCGAGGAGATGTCCATGCGATCGACGCTACCGGCCCCGCGCACGGGGGCGCGTCCGTCGCGTGGCGGACGGACCCGACGGCCGTGGGCGCATGCCGGGACCGCGACCGCTACGGTGCGGGGATGCCCGCGAACGCGACCCGACCCCGCCTCCTCTACGTCAGTGACCTGGGCTACCAGGCCAAGGGCCGCCGGTACTGCGACGAGGACATCGACCTGTCCGAACGCCTCGGCGAGGACTTCGATGTCGCGGTCTGCCACCCGTCGGCGGCGGTGGGCCTCATGGACCGGTTCGACGTCGTCGTGGTCCGCAACAGCGGGCCGGTGATCCACGACATGGGCGGGTACGAGGCGTTCCGGGCGGCGGCGCTCGCGAGCGGCATCCCGGTGTTCACGGACCTCCGCGGCAAGGCCGATCAGCTGGGCAAGCAGTACCTGCTCGACCTCTTCGCCTCCGGGTACCCGGTGATCCCGACCGTGGACGACCTCGATCACCTCGACCGGCTCCCCGCGGTCGACGCCTTCGTGGTGAAGCCGCGGTTCGGCACGGACTCCCTAGGCCTCGAATTCGTCACGCGCGACGACCTCGCGACCGTCGACCTCGGGGGCCGCCTCCTGCAGCCCCGCATCGACTTCGCGCACGAGATCTCGTTCTGCTTCGTGGATCGGACGCCGCAGTACGCGCTCTACGCGCCGGATCCGGCCGCGCGGTGGCGGCTCGAGCCGTACGCGGCGACCGGCACCGACTGGGACTTCGCGCAGCGCTTCGTCGACTGGAACGACGTCGAGCACGGCATCCAGCGGGTGGACGCGTGCCGCACCCGGGAGGGGGAGCTGCTGCTCGTCGAGCTGGAGGACCTCAGCCCGTACCTCTCGCTCGACCTCGTCGACGAGGCCACCCGGGACGCCTTCGTCTCCAGCATGACGCGGTCGCTGCACGCGCTCGTGCGCGGGGACTGACGCCGACGCGAGCGGCCCCCGGACGCGGGAGGGCCCCGCGGATCCGATGATCCGCGGGGCCCTCCTATGTGGTGTCGCCGCTTACGCGAACGTCTTCGCGTCGATGACGAAGCGGTAGCGCACGTCCGACTTGAGGACGCGCTCGTAGGCTTCGTTGATCTGCTCGGCCGAGATGAGCTCGGTCTCGGGCAGGATGCCGTGCTCGGCGCAGAAGTCCAGCATCTCCTGGGTCTCGGCGATGCCACCGATCATGGATCCGGCCCAGCTGCGGCGCGCGGGGATGAGCGCGAACGCGGGGATCTCGAGCGGCTCCGACGGGGCGCCGACGTTGACCAGCGTGCCGTCGATCGCGAGCAGGCCGATGTACTTGCTCATATCGAGCTTCGCGGAGACCGTGTTGATGATCAGGTCGAACGAGCCCGCGAGCTCGGTGAACGTGGCGTCGTCGGCGGTGGCGTAGTAGTCCTTGGCGCCGAAGCGCAGGCCGTCCTCCTTCTTGGAGAGCGTCTGCGAGAGCACGGTGACGTCGGCGCCCATGGCGGCGGCGATCTTCACGGCCATGTGGCCGAGGCCGCCCATGCCGACGACGGCGACCTTGGTGCCGGGGCCCGCGTTCCAGTGGCGCAGCGGCGAGTAGGTGGTGATGCCGGCGCAGAGCAGCGGCGCGACCTTCTCGATGTCCAGGGACTCGGGGACGCGGAGCACGAAGTCCTCGTCGACGACGACGGCCTCGGAGTAGCCGCCCTGCGTGATGGTGCCGTCGGCCGGGTCGGTGCCGCCGTACGTCTGGATGTTGCCCTTCAGGCAGTACTGCTCCTGGCCGGCCTTGCACTGCTCGCACTCCTTGCAGGAGTTGACCATGCAGCCGACGCCGACGAGGTCGCCGACCTTGTGCTTGGAGACCTCGGAGCCGACCTCGGTGACGCGGCCGACGATCTCGTGGCCGACGACCTGCGGGTACTGGATGGGGCCCCACTCGCCGCGGACGGTGTGGATGTCGGAGTGGCAGACGCCCGAGTAGGCGATGTCGATGGAGACGTCCTTCGGGCCGACGTCGCGGCGCTCGATGGTGGTCTTGGTGATGGGATCGGTGGCGGACGTGGCCGCGTAGGCGTTGACGGTGCGCATGGGTTCTCCTTGTGCTGACCGGTGGGGGCGGGGAGGGATCGGGTCGATCCGGCCGCGCCCTCTTCGGATGCGGTACCCCTCGACGCTACGCCCGTCGGGCGGGGTCGCCGAAACCGCGCGGCTTTTCCTCGGTCGCCGGATAGCGTGGCCGGATGCCCGCACCCACCGTCCCCGCCCCCATGCCCACGCGATCCGGCCCCGTGACGGGGCTCCGGGACGGCGACGTGATCCGGTACCTCGGCATTCCTTACGCGACGGCGGCGCGCGGCGTCCCGCCCGTGTCGGCTGTGCCCGTGCGCGGATCCGACGGCGAGCCGGTCGTGCTCGCGGCCGTGGATCCGGCGCCCGCGTGCCCGCAGCCGTCGTCGCGGATCCTCGACACGCTGATGCAGGGCGCCCTCGACGGGATCGGGCGCTCGGAGGACTGCCAGCGGCTCTCGATCACGCTGCCCGCCGACCTGCGGCCCGGCGAGGAGCTGCCGGTGATCGCGTGGTTCCACGGCGGCGGCTACACGACGGGCGCGGGCGACCTCGCCATCCACGATCCGCGGGCGCTCGTGGTGGAGCAGCGGGTGATCGTGGTCGCGGTGACCGCGCGGCTCGGGCTCCTCGGGTTCGGCGGCGGGGGCCCTGACGCCCCGCCCGCGAACCTCGGCCTCCTCGACCAGCTCGAGGCGCTGCGCTGGATCCGCGACTCGATCGCCGCGTTCGGCGGCGACCCGGGATCCGTCACGGCGATGGGCCAGTCGGCCGGCGGTGACGCGATCCTGCACCTCATGATCAGCGACGGCGCGCGCGGCCTCTTCCGGCGGGCGATCGTGCAGAGCCCGCCGGTGGGGATCACGGGCGGGCGCGAGCGCATGTTCCGCGCGATGGGGCGCGTGACCCGGTCGCTGCCGGCCGAGGCGCCGCTCGACGCGGTGATGCGCCGCCAGGCCCGGGCGGAGCGCGCGTCGTGGGCGTCGGGGATCCGCGCGGGCTTGCCCTGGGGACCGCGCTACGGCCACGCGCCGCTCCCCGCCGAGGCGGACCGCGACGCCGCCTGGCGGGCGGTCGCCCCCGAGGTCGACCTGCTCATCGGCACGACGCGCGACGAGACCGCGATGTACCTGCCGGCGCTGCCGGTGGTCGCGCCGCTGCTCGGCGTGCCCGTCGTGGGCCGGGCGCTGCGGGCGATCCTGATGCGCGCGGTCGTCGGACCCACCACCCGGCTCGTCTACGCGCGGCCCGTCCGGGCGTTCGCGGCACGCCACCGCGCGGCGGGCGGTCGGGCCGTGCGCTACGTCCTCCGCGCGGCCCCGGCGTCGAGCCCCATCGGCGCGGGCCACACGTCCGACGTGCCGCTGATCCTCGGCACCCGCGACGCGTGGACCCGCATGCGCCTGGTTCCGCCGGAGGCGTGGCCCGAGGTCACCGCGCGCGGGCGGGCCGTGCGGCAGGTGTGGGCCGACTTCGCGCGCACGGGCGTGGTCGCGGCCGACGCGGACACGCGCGGCTGCGGGATGCGGTTCGAACGCGGCTGACCGCGGTCGACGGCCGGACGCGACGACGGGGCGCCGGTCTCCCGGCGCCCCGTCGCGTCCTGTGTCTGCGCTTCCCCGCCGGGTGTCAGGCCCTCCGGCGGCGTGCCAGGAACGTCAGCGCCGCGCCGGTGCCCGCGAGCAGGAGGCCGCCCGCGATCCAGGTGAGCGACTCGGATCCGGTCCTGGGCAGCCCATCCCTCCCGGACGCCGCCGGGGCGGAGGCGCTCGAGGGTCGCGGGGACGGCGCGGGTGCGGGGACCGGCGCGGGTGCCGCCGTCGGGGCGGTGGTCGGCTCGCCCGGGCCCGGCGTGGGGGTCGGCTCCGTCGGCGCCGCCGCGAACGACAGCCCCGCGCGGTACGCGAACAGCGGCGAGGCCGAGTCGTTCGGCACGTCGTAGAACTGGGCGGCCACCGCGTCCATGGAGGACGGCAGCTCGAAGGGCAGGCGCCCCTCGGGCTCGGCGGCCCCCGTGATCACGTCGAGCAGCGCCTCGTCCGAGACCCCGTACGACGCGAGCACCGCGTCGCTGTTCGCGACGACGTCCCCGAGGATCAGCGGACGCGTGAGCTGCGGCACCGCGATGGTGCGCGCTCCCGCGTCGTGGGCCCGCACGAGCGCCTGGTAGTCGGTCTCGGATCCGGTGAAGCCAAGGTCCGTGAGGTCGTCGCCGCCGCGCGGGTCGGCGAGGCGCACGATCGCGACGTCGGCGTCCGCCGGGTCGTCGACGACCGTGAAGCCGGCGGATCGGGCGGCCGACGCCTGCACGCCGCTCAGCCACGCGGTCATGCCCGGCTCGACGCGCACGGGGAGCGCGGCAGCGCCTCCGTCAGCGGCGACGCGGGCCTCGCGGGCCTGCGCATCGGCCGCGGGTGCCGTGTCGCTGAGCAGCGTGAGGCTGCGTCGCTGCGCGTCGAGGCCGGCGGCGCGCGATGCGTCGCTGCCCACGATCGCGTCGGCGGCGGCGGGATCCACGTACGGGTCCTCGAACAGCCCGAGCTCGAACTTCTGCTCCAGCACCCGCTGCCCCGCCTCGACCACGCGGGCCTCGGTGAGGAGCCCCTGCTCCACGGCCTGGAGGATGTGCTGCGGCTGGTCGCTGCCGCCGATGATGTCGACGCCCGCGGAGATCGCGCTGGCGTATCGGGCCGGGAGCGTCAGGTCCTCGACGCCCCACGGCATCCCCGCTCCCCACGGACCCACGAAGAACGCGGGCGGCCGGTTCTCGCGGCACGCCTCGGGGCAGTCGTTCGCGATGCCCCAGTCGCTCGTGATCACGCCGTCGAAGCCGTAGCGCCCGCGCAGGAGGTCCTGCAGCAGGTACTCGTTGTGGTTCGCGCCGACCTGCTCGATGACCCCGTCGCCGAGGTCGAGGTCCTTGAGGATCGAGTACGTCGGCATGATGCCGGCGGCCTGGTTCCGGAACGCACCCTCGTACGGCGTGATGTGCTCGGCGAAGTCCCCGCCGGGGAACGCGGCGTAGCGGCCGTAGTAGTAGTGGCTGTCGTAGCCGTCGACCTGGGCGCCGTAGCCGACCCAGTGCTTGACGACCGTGGCCACGCCCTCGGAGGTGATCCCGTCGGTGCCGCCCTGCAGCCCCTCCACGTACGCGGCGACGTGCGGCGCGACGTCGGCTCCGACGCTCCCGAACGTGCCGTCCTGCCGCGTCCAGCGCGGCTCCGTGCTGATGTCCGCCTGCGGGGAGAGCGCCTCCGTGATCCCCACGGCGCGGTACTCGGCGGCGATGATGCGCCCCATCTCGCGCGTCGTCTCGGGGTCGTCGACCGCGCCCATGCCGATCGGGTCGGGGAACGGCGAGAAGTCGCCGTTGGAGACGGTCTGTCCCTCCGTGACGGTGAAGCCGTGGCGCGGATCCGTGCTGATCTTCAGCGGGATGCCCCAGCGCTCCGCCTCCGCCGCGGCCTGCAGGGCGTTGTGCTCGCGCGCCAGCGTGGGGGCGTCGGCACCGAGCCGGGAGATGTACGTGGTGATGTGCCGGTCGGCGAGCAGCGGGTCGAACGCGGCGCGGTCGTACGCGTCGCCGACGTTCGTGAGGCTCGCGTGCATCAGCAGGCCCGCGCGCTCCTCGGGCGACATGCGCGCGACGAGGTCGGCGGCGCGGTCCTCGGCCGACAGGCGCCAGTCCTCGTACGGCGTGAGCGCGCCGTCCTTGTCGAGGTCGCGGAAGCGGAGGCCGTCGACCGTGATGACGGGCGCGGATCCGGCGCTCTCCAGCCCCGGCTGCGCGCCGTCCGCCGGCGCGGCGACCGCGACGGGCACCCCCGTCGCTCCCAGGGCGACCGACGCCAGGAGCGCTCCTCCCGCCGCCGTCCCGATGATCCGTCGTCGTCGTCGAGACGCCCTGCGGGGTCCGCCCATGTCCACTCCCTCGTGTCCGCGTGCCCTCTCCGTCGAGGGCGCAGCTTGAGCTTGGCCGGGTGGGGAAATTGTGTCAAGCAGACTTAAGAAAGTGCGGGACCGCCGCCGTCGAGGCGTGCGCGCACGAGGGCGACCATGGTGGCGAACTCCCGCTCGACGTCCACCGCGGACCCGGTGAGCGACTGGTACTGCAGCCCGTCCATCACCGCGAGCAGCAGGCGCGCGAGGCTCTCGGCCTCGCCGGCGGGGAGTCCGGATGCCCGCCCGTCGATGCCGTCGAGCATCGCGGCGAGGTGCCGCCCGACGCTGTCGTAGCGCTCCGCCATGCGCGCGCGGACCGGGTGGTCCGGCGCGACGGACTCGCCGAGGAGCGTCGAGAAGAGGCGCGCCCACTCGGGCTCCGACTCGTTGCGGCGGACGAGGGCGCGCAGTCGGTCGAGGGCGTCGCCGCCCGCCTCGTCGCTGCCGGCGCCCGTGCCGTCGCCGTCGGTGCCGGTGACCTCGGCCGCGCTCAGGAGCTCCGTCTGCCGGCCGCTCTCGTCGGCGAGCACGGCCTCCAGCAGGTCCTCCTTGGTGGCGAAGTGGTAGAGCAGGCCCGCGTGCGTGACGCCCGCGCGCGTGGCGATCGCGGCCATGGTCGACCCGCGGTAGCCGTCCGCGGCGAAGGCCGAGCGCGCCGCCGCGATGATCTCCGCCCGGCGCCGCACGCCGCGGGCGTTGAGCATGCCGTCCCGCACGAGCACCTCCCCCGCCCGCGTCCGACGGGTCGGGCCGATGCTATCCGCAGCTCCCGGGGCGGTGCCGTGGCGCGCGCCTTCCGACGGTCGCTCGATGTCGTCGTCGCCGCCGGCTGATCGGGAGCGCTCAGCCGCCCTGAACCCGCACGGGCCCCGCCCCCCGGTCGCCCAACGCGTCGTCCGGGTTCAGGAGACCGCACGCCTTCATCGACAGGCAGCCGCAGCCGATGCAGCCCGTCAGCTCGCGCTCCAGTCGCTCGATGCTCCGGCGCCGCTCCTCGAGCAGGCGCTTCCAGCGGCGCGACGCGCGCTGCCAGTCGGCGTGGCTCGGCGGGCGGTCGAGGGGCACGTCGTCGAAGGTGGACTGCACGTCGGCGAGCGGGATCCCGAGGCGCTTGGCCACCGTGATCAGCGACACCCGTCGGAGCATGTGCCGCGCGTACCGCCGCTGGTTGCCCGCCGTGCGCTCGGCGGCGATGAGGCCGAGGTCCTCGTAGAAGCGGAGGGCGGAGGCGGCGACGCCCGTGCGGCGGGTCATCTCGCCGACCGTGAGCAGCTCGCCGGGCGCGTGCCGCGGCCCTGCCTGCGCATCCGCCACGACGTCTCCCCTCGATTGACCTCAAGGGTACGTGAGGTTCTAACGTGGAGACCATGCGCATCGCCACCCCCGCCGCCGCGTCGGCCGCCACCCGTCAGGACGCCCTGTGACCTACGTGATCGCCCTCCCGTGCGTCGACGTGAAGGACCGCGCGTGCATCGACGAGTGCCCGGTGGACTGCATCTACGAGGGCGAGCGGTCGCTCTACATCCACCCGGACGAGTGCGTGGACTGCGGCGCCTGCGAGCCCGTGTGCCCGGTCGAGGCGATCTACTACGAGGACGACCTGCCCGAGAAGTGGTCGGACTACTACACGGCGAACGTCGAGTTCTTCGCCGAGATGGGATCGCCCGGCGGCGCCGTCAAGGTCGGCGCTGTCGCCTACGACCACCCGGTGGTGGCCGCCGTCCCGCGCCAGGGCGAGCCCGCGTGAGCGCCGACCCCGACCTCTTCAAGGCCGCGTTCCGCGGTCACCCGGCGGGCGTCGCGCTCATCACGGCGCGCACCGCGGACGGGCCGTCCGGCCTCACCGCGTCGAGCGTGGCGTCGCTGTCGGTGGATCCGCCCGCCCTCTCGTTCTCGGTCACCCGCGCCACGGGATCCGCCGGCGCGATCCTCGGGGCCGACAGCTACGTCGTGCACCTGCTCGCCGGGCAGCACGCCGCGCTCGCCCGGTCGTTCGCGGTCTCCGGATCGCCGCGCTTCACCGAGGAGCAGGGCTTCCAGGAGCTGCCGACCGGGGAGCCGCTGCTCGCCGACGCGCGCGCCGCCCTCCGCTGCCGCACGCTGCAGACCGTGCCGGTCGGCGGATCCGTGCTGGTCGTCGCCGAGGTCCTCGACGTGATCCTCGGCGAGCCCGCCCCGCCGCTCGTCTACCGCGACCGCCGCTTCCACCTGCTCGAGGACGACCACCCGGAGCTCTGAGCCCGACCGGCGGCGCCGTGCGTCACGCGATCATGAACTCCGACGGCTTCAGCGCGCGCTCCACGATGCGCACGTCGCCGATCGACGCGGGCAGCACGTGGTCGAGCTTCCCCGCGTAGAGGTTCGCGCCGAGGAGCCACGAGGTCGCGGGCGATGCCGCGGCCAGCCCGCGGTTCGACGTGGCCGGGTTCCGCACCACCGGGCAGCCGTCGACGTACATGGTCGTGTGCTGGCTGTCGTTGACGACGGCCACGTGCCACCACTGGGCCGCGGGCAGCTCGTGCGACCAGTTGGTGAGGGATCCCTGCTGGGTCGTCGGGTAGACGCACCACTGGATCTCGCGGCTGCCGGAGACGCTGAGGGTCGCGGCGGGCTCGTCCGGGTCGCCCGCGTCGCCGGGCGTCTTCCCCGCGTCCTTCGCGGAGGCGGCGCGGGACAGGATCGCGCTGAAGCCGTCCGCGTCGCCGTCGAAGTCCGCGGGGATGCGGACGAACGCCTCGACCGTGTAGCCCTGGCGGAAGGTCGCGGCGTCGAGCGGGGCGCCGTCGACCGTCCGGAGGTAGTCGCCCGACTTCTTGCCGCCCGTGAGGGTGAGGCTGCCGAAGCCCGGCTGGTCGTCGTGGTGCGCGGAGGCGAAGCGCAGGGATCCGGGTGCCGCGCCCGCGCGGTTCGCGACCACGAGGTCGTTGCCGCGGCCGGACGCGTCGGGGATGCGGGTGGCGGTGCCGAGCGCGGATGCGTCGGCGTGCCCGTCGAAGCGCCAGTACGCGACCGTGCCGGGCACGAGCATCTGCGCGGCCGGCCGGGCGGCGCGCGCGGGGACGGGCGCGAATCCGGCGAAGCGCTGCTCGAAGTCGACGCTCACCGTGAACCGGTCGACGTCGCCCGAGAGGGCCGCCTCCTCGTCCGCGAGCTCGTTGCCCGTGCCGAGCCCGCCGCCGAGGATGAACGGCGCGAGGGTCTCGACGTCGATCGCGTTCCGCTCGAGGTCCACGTGGTACAGCCGGATCATCGCGGCGCCGCCGTAGTAGCGGTCCTGGTAGTTGACGAGGTGCAGGTCCACGTCGTGGCCCGCGCGGTTCTGCTTCGTGACGCGGCCGGGCTTCCAGTAGTGGCCGTTGAGGGTGAGGAAGATCTGGTCGTGCTGGCTGATGAAGGAGTCCCAGAGGCCCTGGCCGTAGTCGTCGAGCACGGCGGATCCGTCGGGCTTCGAGTCGACGATGTCGTGCGCCGTGAGGATCACGGGCAGCGTCGGGTGCGCGGCGAGCACGCCGCGCGCCCACTCGACGCCGCGGGCGCTCGTGCGCCAGTCGAGCGCGAGGACGAGCCAGTCGAGGCCGCCCGCCGTGAAGGTGTGGAACGAGTTGTAGCCGTCGGGGCTGGATCCGCGATAGCTCGGCGACTTGCGGAACCGCTTCGGCCCGAACGCGTCGAGGTACGGCGTGCGGCCGCGCTGGTCGTCGGTGGAGGAGGGGACGTCGTGGTTGCCGGCGAGGACGCTCCACGCCGCGCCGGCCTTGTCGAGCAGCGTGAACTGCGCGCTCGCCGCCTGGATCTCGTTCGCGGCGCCGTTCTGCGTCACGTCGCCGAGGTGGGCGAGGAAGACGATGTTGTGGCGATCCCGCTCGGCGAGCACGTACCGCAGCGAGGCCTCGAGCGGCTCGGGGTGGATCGACGCGCCGTCGAAGAGGTACTGCGTGTCGGGCAGCACGGCGATCGTGAAGCGGGGCGACGCGGTGTCGGGCTTCCAGCGAGCGCCGGAGCCCTGCTGCGCGGCGGGCGCCTTCACGGCGCTGGCGCCGAGCGCGTCGTCGGATGCGGTCGCGGCCACCGCGGGCAGCGCCCCGCCGAGGCCGGCCACGCCGAGCGCGCCGGCCGCGCCGCTCGTGATGAGGAAGCCGCGTCGGGAGAGCGCGGAGGAGGAGGGAGACGTCGTCGGGTCCTGGGTCACGGGGGACGACCGTAGGCGCGACGGGTGAACGCGATGCGGCACCGCGGTGGACGGGTGGCGGCGGGGGTGTGGGCGTTGCCGGGAGCGGTGACGGGCGTCAGTCTGAGGTGATGCAGTCCCGCGACGCCGACCCGATGGACTTCCCGCCCCCGCCCACCGCGGACTCCATCACGGCCGAGTTCGGCGTGCGCCTGTTCACGTTCGCGCCGCAGCCGACCTAGCGCGCGATCCGGTCAGGGCCCCGCGACGAGGAGCACGGACGCGAGCAGCGCGGGCACCGCGCCCAGCGCCGCGAACGCGCCCGCGAGGAGCAGCGCGACGTCCGGCCGGGCCGAACGCTCGTCGCGCCGGGCGGATCCGACGAGCAGCCGCGTCGCGAGCGCGACCGCCACGATGCCGCCGAGCGGGATCACCGCGAGCGGCAGGAGGCGCCCGCCCGCGGATCCCCACGCCGGGAGGAACGCGACCGGCACCGCGCACGCTGCCACCGCGAGGGCGACGACGGCGACGACGCGCAGCCGGCGGACGCGGCGCACGGGATCCCTCGGCCCGGCGGGCGGACGCGCGGTCACGCGACCGGCGGCTGGATGAGGTCCCACGGCGCGCCGTACGGGTCCTCGAAGACCGCGACGGTGCCGTACGGCTCGTGACGCGGCTCCTCCCGGAAGACGACGCCGTGCGCGAGCATCCGCGCGTGCTGGGCGGCGAAGTCGTCGGTCTCGAGGAAGAACGCGACGTCGTCCCCGGCCTGCCGGCCCACGCGGTCGGCGTCGTCGCTGAGCGCGAGGACGAATCCCGCCCCCTCGCCCTCCGGTCCCACCACGACGCGGCGCCATCCGGTCGGGCTCGTCTCGTCCTGCCGCACGACGAAGCCCAGCGCGTCGACGAAGAACGCGAGCGCCTCATCGTGGTCGCGGACGAGGTAGGTGACGTCCTTCAGCCGGATCATGCGAGAACCGTATCGGCCGCCCCTACGGTGGATCCGTGACCCGATCCCTGCGCCTCCTGCTCGTCGTCGCGACGGTCGCCGTGGTGGCCGGAGCCGTGACCCTCGGCGTCGGGCTGCTGCAGCCCGCCGCCACCGGCTGGTTCGCGTACGCGCCGCTGTCCGGCGAGTCGTTCGTCCCGACGGGCGTGCACCTGGTCTCGACGGCGGCGCTCGTGTCCGCCGCCGTGCTCGCCGTCGGCGTCGTCGCCCTCGCGCTCTGGTGGGGGATCCGGATCGGCCGCCGTCGTGACGACGCCTGACCGGGATCCGCCCGTGTCACAGTGGTCCATGCGCATCGCCAACTTCCCCGTGCCCGACACGGTCGCCGCCCGCGGGGCCCTCGAGCTCGCGACCTCGTACCAGTCCGCGGCCATCACAGCCCACGCGCTCCGCTCCTGGCTCTGGGCCGAGGGGTTCGCGGTGGTCGAGGGCCTGGCGGACGTGGACCACGAGATCCTCTACGTCTCGGCCGTGCTGCACGACATCGGCACGGTCACGGAGTTCGACGCCCACACCGTCTCGTACGAGCACGCGGGCGGGCATGTCGGCGTCGCGCTCACGGCCGGTGCCGGCTGGCCCGCCGCGAGACGGCAGCGCGTGCTCGACGCGATCGTGCGGCACAACTGGCCGTCGGTGGATCCGGAGCTCGACGTCGAGGGGCACCTCCTGGAGGTCGCCACCGGCCTCGACATCTCCGGCGCCCGGGCCGACGCGCTCCCCGAGGAGTACCTGCGGGAGGTGCTGGCGCTGCATCCGCGCGGCGACCTCGCCGCCGAGTTCGGCGCCTGCGTCGTCGACCAGGCGGAGCGGAAGCCGGCGACGGCCGCGCGTCGCCTCGTCGATGGCGGCGTGATCGCGAAGCTGGCGGCGAACCCGCTCGAGGCGCTCCGATGAGCCGCGCCGGGATGCGCGCGCTGCTGGCCGTGGCGGTGCTCGCGACCGCGGGCGGGGCGATCGCGCTCGTCGTCGCGCTGTCGCAGCCGATCGTCATCGGCTCGTTCGCGGCCGTCGGCCCCGGGAACCCGTTCCGCGGATCCGGCGTGCACTTCCTCACGACCACCGCGGTCGTCGGCGCGATGGTGCTCGTCGCGGGTCTCGCGGGCCTGGCGCTCGCTCTCGGTATCCGGCTGGGCGGGCGCGCCCGTCGCGGCGATCGACCCCCGCGCGCCGACCGCTGAGGGACGCCGCGCCTCACCCCCGCCGCGCCCCGATCAGCAGCCGTCGTCCCGGCACCTCCACCGCGTGGTGCAGGACCAGGGCCGTGAACAGCGCGAGCACCAGCGCGCATGCGGTGAGGATCGCCGCCGCCCACCCGGGCAGTGCCGGCACGGATCCGGGGTAGCCGGCCGCGATGGTCTGCACCACGAGCAGGTGCGCCATGTAGAAGGGGTACGACAGCACCCCGAGCGTCACGAGAGGCCGCGTCGCGAGCACCGTGCGTCGGCCGGCGACGTCCGCCCGGGCCAGCGCCGTTATCAGGAGCGCGAAGCCGACGATGGTGAAGCCGGCGGTCCCGAACGGGCTCGCGGGCCATTCGGCCGACGCCGCGTACCCCGCGACCGCGGCGACGCCCGCGGGGAGGATCCGCGCCCCGCGCCACGCGCCCGTCCGCATCAACAGCGCGAGGGCCGCGCCGAGCAGGAACTCCGGCAGGCGCGTCAGCGGGAACGCGTACCAGAACACGGGCAGGTGCCAGGCGCCCGCGAGGACCGGCCCGACGACCACGGCAGTGGTGAGCAGCACCGCGGCGGCGATCAGCAGGTCGGCCCGCGCGCGGCGGAGCACCGGGATCACGAGCGGGAAGACGAGGTAGAAGAACGCCTCGCACGTGAGCGACCAGCTGACCGGGTTGCCGGCCTGCCACCAGTCGGCCTTCCAGGAGCTGACGAGGAGCGCGTTCGCGACGACCGCGTGCGGGTCGGCGGTGCGGATCGCGGGGATGGTGCTGCCGGCGAGGAGCAGGGCGGCGACCAGGGTGACGAGGTGCACTGGGTAGATCCGCGCGAGCCGGTGGCGCCAGAAGGTCGCGGGGCCGCGGCCCGGCCGGTCGCTCCACGCCAGCACGAAGCCGGAGAGCAGGAAGAACAGCGAGACGCCCGTCGCGCCGCCGCCGAACACGCGCGACATCGCGTCCTGCGCGGGCCCCGAGAAGTACCCTGCGTTGCGCACGTGGTACGCGAAGACGACGAACGCGGCCACCCAGCGGAGGCCCGTGAGCGAGGGCAGGGTCGGGTGGGCGAGCGCGGGATCCGCGCGGGGGCGGGCGCGGGGAGGCGCGAGCGGGATCCGGACTGCGGAGGCGGTGGGCATGCTCCCAGCCCAGCGGCCGGGGTGTTGCGAGAGCGTCTGGCCTGGGCCATACGGTTCCCATAACCGGCCGGCCGCGGGCGCCGGGCTACGCGGGGGCGGCGATCCCGGCGGGCGGCGGGAACGCGACCTCGACGACGAGGCCGCCCGCGGCCCGCGGGACGATCCGCACCTCGGCGTGGTGCGCGTCCGCCACAGCCCGCACGAGCGCGAGCCCCAGTCCGTGGCCGCCCGCGGTCCGCCGCCGCACGCGGTGGAACGGCTCCGTCAGGAGCGGCACGTCCTCCTCGGGCACGACATCGCCCGAGTTGCCGACCTCGAGGACGGCCGACCCGGGGAGGTGGGCGCGTTCGGCGACGCGGACGCGGATCCAGCCGCCCGGCACGTTGTGCACGACCGCGTTGCGGACGAGGTTGCCGACGAGGTGGTCGAGGAGTCGCGCGTCGCCGGTCACGGTGACGGGCGGCAGGTCGGCGGTGACGGTGAGGCCCGCCTGCGCGCACGCCTCCTCCTGCTCGCGGAGGGCGGCGGCCACCCGGGCGGACAGGTCGACGGCCTCGTCGCGCCGCGGCTCGCGGGCGGCGGCCAGCTCGAGGAGCGCGGCGGTGGTGCCGGTCATCGCGTCGACCGTCCGCAGCAGTCCCTCGAGGGTGTCGCGGGTCTCGGGGTCGCGCTCGGTGCGCAGCGCCACCTGGATCATCGTCTTCATCGTCGCGAGCGGCGTGCGGAGCTCGTGCGACGCGTTCGCGGCGAACAGGGCGCGGCTCGTGAAGGCCGCCTCGAGCCGCGCGACCATCCCGTCGAAGGTGTCGGCGAGCGAGCGGATCTCGTCCCGCGGCCCCGCCATGCCGATCCGCGTGTCGAGCGTCGTCTCGTCGACGTCGCGGGCCATGCGGTCGAGCTCCTGGAGGGGGCGGAGCAGGCGGCCGGCGAGGAGCCAGCTGGCCAGCCCGCCGAGCGCGGCGATGACGACGACCGTGCCCGCGGCGACCTGGTAGAGCACGGCGATGTTGGCGCCGTTCATGATCCGCACGGTCGCCTGCACCGCCAGGATCATGGCGATGCCGGTGACGACGATCAGTCCCGTGTAGGCGAGGGCGAGCCGGTTCCGGACGCTCGGCCCGCGTCGCCGCTCAGGACCGCGGGCCGGCATCCGCTTCTCCCACGCGATCGGCGATCCGGTACCCGACGCCCGGCACGGTCTCGATGGGGCCGGGCGCCCCGAGCCGCTTCCGGAGCGTCGAGACGGTGATCCGCACGGCGTTGGTGAACGGATCCGCGTTCTCGTCCCACGCCTTCTCCAGCAGCGCCTCCGCGCTGACCACGCCGCCCTCCGCCTCCATCAGCACGGCGAGCACGGCGAACTCCTTGCGGGCGAGGCGCACGAGGCGGCCGTCGCGGTAGACCTCGCGGCGGAACGGGTCGAGCCGGATGCCCGCGCGCTCCCGCACGGGCGGCCGGGCCGTCGGGGTGCGCCGGCCGAGGGCGCGTAGCCGCGCGGCGAGCTCCTCGAACTCGAACGGCTTGACGAGGTAGTCGTCCGCGCCGAGCTCGAGGCCCGTGACCCGGTCGGCGAGGGCGGCGGCGGCCGTGAGCATCAGGATCCGCGGCGCGTCCGGCGCGGCGACCAGCCGGCGGCACACGTCGTCGCCGTGCATGCCCGGCAGGTCGCGGTCGAGGACCACGGCGTCGTACGCGGTGACGCCGGCCTTCTCGAGCGCCTGCTCGCCGTCGCGCGCCACGTCGACCGCGAACGACTCGAGCCGGAGGCCCTTGGCCACGGCGTCGGCGAGGAGCGGCTCGTCCTCCACCACCAGGATCCTCACGCGCGCTCCGTCCGTCGGGGACCAGTGCACCACACGGATGCGGGCGATCGCCTAGCGGCCGCCGTCCTCAGCCGCGCGCGCCGCCGCCAGCGCCCGGTCGCGCTCCTCGCGCCACGTCGCGCGGTACGGGAACGCCGCGTCGACCGCGTCGCTGCGGATCACCGCGAGGGATGCAGGGGCGAGCGCGGCGACATCCGCCTCGTCGTGGGCGTGCGCGAGCGGGTAGCCGAAGCGGCCGCGGTGGTGCGACAGCCAGAGCACGACGAGGTCGCGGTCGTCGGCCAGGTGCGTCGTGTCGACGTCGCCGCGCTCGTGGCGGGTCACGGTCCAGCCGCCGCCGCGAGCGGGGGCCGCCGTGAAGTCGGGATCGCCCATCCAGCGCCAGCCGTCGCGCCAGCGGCGGGGGCTGCCGTAGGGCGCGCCGGTCAGCGCGTCCGCGAGGGCGTCGGGCGTCCACGGTGCGGGGAACCACGACGTGAGGCTCACCGAGAGCTCGAGCGCCGTGAGGCGGCGGTGGTCGGATCCCGGGGCGGGGAAGCGCGGGCGCTCGAGCGCCACGGCCAGCGCGACGGTCGGCAGCTCGGGCCCGCCGCCGTCGACGAGCGCGAGGTGCGTCTGCAGCATGCGCACGTAGCGCGCGTGCTCCGCCTCGTCGGCGAAGGGCGGCAGCGGGATGCCCGACACGACGGGCGATCCCCAGGGCGCCCGGTCCTCGAGGAATGACATGATCCGACCTCTCCGCGGAGGCCGGCGCGCCCGCCCGACCTGTCTAGCAGGCGGGCGGGCGGCAGCGCGGCCGCACCGACGTCGCCGCCGTGCGGGACGTCGGCGTCGACACACTCGAAGTGGGGGTGGGGTCGTGGACGCCATTCACGTGAAAGGCCTTTCGCTTTCCATCCCGCGATGCTTGTCTGAAATCACTCGGCGATCGCCGACGGACAAGCGACAGGACTTCAGGAAGCCTGCGTTCCGAAGCGGAAGAGATGCGGCCGAGGCGGTGCTGTCCGGCGCGCGAGGTCGCCGACGAGCCGCAATCCGCTCTTCCCTGTCGCGATGAGGGGAAATGAAATGGAATCGACGAACACCTATCTGGGATACGGCTTCAACATATTCGGGAGGCTGGATCTGAGCAGCGGCGTGACCGAGGCGCTGGTGGTGAGCGACGGGAACGTCGTCACGTCTCCGGTCGAGGACGCCGCGACGATCTACAGCCGGGCGTTCAGCCGGCGCGAGGACGTCACGGAGGCGTTCGCCGCGTCCGTGGGCATCTCTGGTTCGGGCTTCGCCTTCGAGGGGGAGTTCAGCGCGAGGTACGGCTCGCAGTCGGAGTCGACCGAGAACAGCGTCTACGGCCTCTACGAGCTGTCGCTGCCGAAGGCGACCACGTCGCTCGTCAACCACGGCCCGGGCGAGCATTCCCGCACCTTCTCCACGGATCCCGACGTCCGACAATTGCCGTCGCGATTCGACGCGACGACCGCCGAGCGCTTCTACCGGGTGTTCCAGCGCTACGGGACGCATTTCGTCTCGATGATCGCCCTCGGCGGCAAGCTCTCCGCCTACACGGTGAGCACGACGAGCGCGACGGTGTCGCAGGCCGATGCCGAGGCGTCGGTCACCGCCCAATACGACGGCTTGTTCTCCACGTCGGCCGAGGCGCATTCGGCCTGGAGCCGGGTCGACAAGGGCTGGGCCGCGAGCAGCCTCACGCGCTACACGATCCTGGGCGGCCAGGCGTCGATCATCGCGTCGATGCCCACGGGCTACGGCGACGACAACGGACCGGCCGTGGCGAAGTGGCTCGACTCCGTGACCGGCGACGATCAGGCCATCACCGACTACAAGCTCACGCGCATCAGCAAGCTGTTCGACAGCGAGGTCGCCGCGGCGGTCGACGACGCGCTCGACGCGTACTTCGCCGCGCTCATCCACGCCACCGTGGTGGGCGTCACCGGCTTCGGCACGACCATCTCCAGCTCCGCCGTCGGCCTCCCCAACGACACCCGGGCCACGCAGCCGGCCTACAGCTTCGGCGCGCTCCCGGACTCGACCGAGCCGTCGTGGGTGTGGTTGCTGCTCTTCGACCCCGACACGCTCGAGTCCGTCCTCGAGGCCGACGTCCCCGGAGCCCGGAAGACGGATCACGGCAAGGCGTACGCGTGCGTGCCGGGATGGGAGGACGTCATCAACGCGGACATCGACGGAGTGCGTGCCCGCCCCGGGCTCGAGAACCCGGTGATGGTGGCGTTGATCGAGTACGGGCAGAACCTGCACGCGATCCCGTCGGCGCTGCAGAACCTGAGCCAGGACTGCTTCTTCGACCTGCAGGGCGCGCACTCCGCGGAGCATCAGGTGATGTCCTTCATCGGCGTCCCCAAGTCGGGGTCGCCGGCCATCGTCACGACCCACTTCGGCGGTGAGCGGGGCAGGTCCGCCACGTCGGTGGGGCAGTACGTGGACGGCAAGCTGGCTGCCACGGACCAGGACGGGGACGTGCTCTCCCCGCTCGCGGACTAGCCGAGGGGTCCGGGTCGGTCACGCGCGCTGACGCGCCATCGTGGCGTCCGATCGGCGACGTGGGCCCCTGCGGTCCACGTCGCCGGTCCGGCCGGCCGCCCGTCCGCTAGCGGACCAGCGGACCAGCGGATCAGCCGATCAGCCGATCAGCGACGGCCGGAGGTCGCGCAGCGTGCGGTGCGACGTGATCCGGATCGCCCCGGCCAGCGCGACCGCGAGCCCCGCGACCAGCCACAGCGCGAGCACGCCCGCATCCTGAGCGGCCTGCCCGAGGTCGCCGCCGTACATGAGCTGGCGGAGCGCATCCACCGCGAAGCTCATCGGCAGCACGTGGTGCAGGGCGGCGAGCGGCCCGGGCAGCGTCTGCCAGGGGAACGTGCCGCCGGCGGTGACGAGCTGCACGACCATGAGCACGAGCCCGAGGAACTGGCCGACGCTGCCGAGCAGCACGTTGAGCGCGAGGATGATGGCCGCGAACGTGATCGAGGCGAGCACCATCGTCCCGTACATCGCGAGCGGGTGGGCGATGCGGAAGCCGAGCGCGCCGGCCACGATCGCGTAGAGGCCGGCCATCTGCACGACGCCGAGGAGCGCGGGCGTGAGCCAGCCGGCGAGCGTGATGCGCAGCGGCGCCTTGCGGGCCGTGATCGCCCGGCGCGACAGCGGCTTCACGATGAGGAACAGGGCGTAGATCCCGATCCACGCGGCGAGGCTGATGAAGAACGGCGCGAGCCCGGCGCCGTACTCGCCCGCCTGCGTGACGGCGTCCTGCCGCAGCGCGACCGGGTCGCCGATCGTGTCGGCCTGCGCGCCGCGCTGGGCCTCGGTCGAGGCGGGGATCTGGTCGAGCCCGGAGTCGAGGCCGTCGCGGAGCTTCGTGGTCCCGTCCTGCAGCGTGCCGAGGCCGGTCGCGAGCTGGGTGGCGCCGTCGGCGGCGGAGTGCGCGCCCGTGGCGAGGGTCGCGCTGCCGTCGGCGGCCTTCGCGATGCCGTCGGCGAGGGCGGGGGAGGCCTTCGCGAGCGCGTCGGCGCCGTCCGCGACCTGGCGGCTGCCGGACGCCAGCGTGCCGGCGCCCTGCGCGAGCGCGGCGGATCCGGTCTGCAGCTTGCCGGCGCCGTCCGCGACCTGGGCGCTGCCCTGGGCGACCTGCTCGCTGCCGGCCGCGAGCTTCGTGAGCTGCGCGCTGAGGCCGTCGGTCTTCGCGGCGGCCTGCGTGATGCCCGTGCCGAGCCCGTCGAGGTCCTTCAGGTCCTGGTCGATCTGGTCCTGCGGGATGCCGGCGGCGGTCATGCGGTCGACGATGGCCGTGCGGATGGCGGGGATCCGCGAGGCGAGGTCGTCGGCGCCCTGCGAGGCGGTGGACCCGAGCGCGGCGATCTGCGCGTTCCCGTCGGCCACCTGTCGCGCGCCCGACGCGACCTGCTGCGCGCCCGGGGTGAGCGCCGCGGCGCCGGCCGAGAGGTCGTCGGCACCGGAGGAGAGCGTCGCCGCACCGGACGCGACCTGGTCGGCACCCGTCGCGAGCTTCTGCGTCTGCGCGGGCAGCTGCGCGGTGCCCGTGCGGAGCTGGCCGAGCCCGGAGGAGAGCGTGTCGGCGCCCGTCGCGAGCTTCCCGTTGCCGTCGGCCAGCGCGTCGGCGCCGGAGCGCGCGGACGCGGTCCCGTCGACGAGCTGCTGCGCGCCCGAGGCCGCGTCGCCGAGGCTCGAGCGCACGTCCGCGAGGCCGAGCAGGAGCTTGCCCGCGGCCTCGGTGCCGACGCGCGAGGCGACCGACTTCGTGATCCGCGCGCCCGCCTGCTGCGCGATCGTGGTGGCGAGGTAGCTGTTCGCGTCGTCGGTGGCCATCACCACGCGGGCCTGCTGCGGATCCGTGCCCGATGCGGATGACAGCGCCGCCGAGAAGCCGGACGGGATGGTCAGCGTGAAGTCGTAGGTGCCGTCCTCGAGGCCCGTGCGCGCCTCGGCGGAGGAGACCTCATGCCAGTCGAAGGAGGCGTCGTCGAGCACGTCCTTCGCCACGTCGGTGCCGTAGTCCACCGGCTTGCCGTCGACCGTCGCGCCCTGGTCGGCGACGACGAGCGCGGCGGGGACCTTGTCGAGGCTGCTGTACGGATCCTGGTTCGCCCAGAGGTACAGGCCGCCGTAGAGCACGGGCACCAGCACGAGCGCGACGAGCGCGATCTTGGACATGGTGGTGGCGGTGAGGCGCGTCAGCTCGGCGCGCACCAGGGGGATGAGTCTCATCGGGTCTGCGTTCCGTCGATCGAGGGGGTGGGTTCGGGGGTGGCGACGGCGTCGTCGACGGGGAGAGCCGCGATGGCCTCGGCGGCGGCCTCGCTCGTCACGACGAGGACGCCGGTGCCGGAGCGCGCGAGGTCGCGGAGCACGCGCATCCACTCGGCGACCGCGCCGCCGTGCCGCTCGGGCGAGGTGACGACGACGGCCTCGACGCCCGCGCGCGAGGCGGCGAGCGTGGTGAGGAGGCGGATCCGCGCGACTGCGGGGATGGCCGAGAAGGGCGCGCGGGCGAGGTCGGCGAGGCCTTGGGTCTCGAGGATCACGCCGACCTCGTGCCGGCCCGAGCGGTGCCCGGCGAGCGCGAGCTCCTCGGCGACGACCGCGCGGAGGGTGACGTCGTCGGCGGGCTCGTTGACCCGCGGGGTGTCGACGAGCGCGACCCGCGCGGCGACGCGCGCGGCGACGCCGTCCGAGTCGTCGCCGTCGAGGCCGATGGACCCGCCGTCGATCCGCATGCGGCCGGACGCGACGAGCGAGAGGACGGTGGGGCGCAGCTCGGTCTCGGCGATCGCGACCACGGGATCCGGGCCGCCGTAGGAGAGCGAGATGGCGGGCAGGGCGGGCGCGGGGCCGTCGCCGACGCGCGCGTCGGTCAGGGTGACGATCACGACGCGGCCTCCGTGCTGCGGGGCGTGACCTCGCGGAGCTCGGGGGTGGCGGCGATGAGCTCGCCCGCCGCGCGCCAGTCGAGGCCGCAGAGGGCGAGCGAGGTGAGGATCACGAGGGAGTGCCCCTCGGCGCGGCCGATGTCGCTGCGGGTCGCCTCGTCGAGCACCGCGAGCGCGCCGCCCTCGATCAGGCGCGCGAGCGTCGGCGCGGGGATGTCGTCGCGCAGCTCGCCCGAGGCGATGCCGCGCTCGACGACGCGCAGCAGCTCGGCCCGGAGCGGCGCCAGCTCGGCGCCGACCTCGCGCGCCAGCGGCCCGCGGACCGCGACCCGGGCCATCACGCGCACCTGCTCGACCTCGGCCCAGAGGCGCGCGCCGATGAGGGCGACGTGGATCCTGCTGTCCTCGTGCGTGATCCCCGCGAGCGCCTCGACCACGCGCCGGGCGCCGCGCTGCAGCACCTCGCGCACCAGGTCGTCGCGCGTGGCGAAGTGGCCGTAGACCGCGCGGCGGCTGAGGCCGGCGGCGGCGGCGATGGTCTCGAGGGAGGCGTCCGGGTCGCGGTCGAGCGCGACCACGGCCGCGTCGACGAGGGCCTGGCGGTTGGTCGCGGCGTCCTTGCGGGGCGCGCGCGGAGAGGCGAGGGAGGTCATGCGACCAGGGTAGTGATCCTGCACACGTGTGTGCAACTTAGCCGGGCGAGCTCCCAGCCCGCGGCCGCGCGCCCGCCCGGGTCAGCTCCGCAGGGTCTCGCTCGGCAGCTCCCCGAAGACGCCCGCGTAGGAGGCCGCGAACCGGCCGAGGTGCGCGAAGCCCCACTGCTCGGCGACGCTGCGGACGGTCGTGGTGGTGGGCGTCGCGTCCAGGAGCTGCGCGCGCACGCGGCGCAGGCGGATCCCGCGCAGGTACTCGGTGGGCGTCTGGCCGTGGTGCCGGCGGAGGGCGAGCTGGAGCACGCGCGTGGAGATGCCGGCGGCGGCCGCGGCCTCGGCGGGCGTGATCGGCAGGTGCGCGTTGTGGTGCAGGTACTCGACGGCCACGCGGATGTGCGCCATGCGCGGCGCGCGCAGCTCGTCCGGCATCTCCACGTCGTCCCACGGGAACAGGCGGAGCGTGGCGCGGGCCAGCGACAGGTCGGCCTCGAGGCGCATGAGGGGGGAGGCGTCGGGATCCGTGATGATCGGGGCCGCGGCGGCGACCGCCTGCCGCCAGACGGCGGCCGTCTCGGCCGTCGGCACGTTGCGGTGCTCGAACAGCAGCGGCCGCGGGGGGCCGTGGTGGAACTCGGTCGCCGTCTGCTCGAGGAAGCCCGCGTCGAGGTGGACGCAGTTCTGCCGGGTGGCGCTCGCCTGGTACTGGAACGGGCGGCCGGTGGGGAAGAGGAAGGGGAGCTGGCCGCGGGAGGTGACGGCACGGGATCCGCGGTCGACCGTGACCTGCCCCTCGAGGAACCAGGTGACCACGTGCTCCGGGCGCTGGGGGCTCTCGGCCCACTGCGTGCCGGCGATGCGCGAGGTGCGCAGCGTCACGCGCTCGCCGCCGAGGACCGCGTAGCGGTAGGAGAAGGAGTTCGTGCGGCGGTCGGGGGCGAAGCGGATCCCCTCGAGGACGGCGCCGAAGCTCGCGGTGGCCTCGTCGATGTCGGCGCCGGACATGACGGCGCGGAGGAAGGGCTCGGTGGACGCGTCGGCGGGGGCGGATGCGGGCGCGGTCGAGGCATCGGCGGGCGCGGCGGGCGCGACCGTCGCGGCCGGCTCCGCATGTGCGTCCTCCGGTGCGGGATCCGCGGTCGCGGTCCCGCGGGAGGTCGCGGCCGCGTCGGCGGCCATGCCCATGGCGGCGGCACCGGCACCGGCGACGAGCGAGAGGGATCCGGTGCCCAGCGAGGAGGTGTCGGGCGTCGCGGGATCCGCGGTGACGCCCGGAGCGGACGCGGCGGTCGGCGACGGCACGACGAGCGACGCGGCGAGCGATGCTCCGGTGTCGGCGTGCGGCGTGCGCGGGCGGTGCGAGGGATCCCTCGTTCCGGCGGGGGTCAGCGTTGTCGTCATGGTTCCTGCGGTCTCTGGGCGTCGATCGTCTCCGCCCTCCCGCTCATCATGCATGGTGCTCGTGCGGCAGGGCCCTTCCGGGGTGCCGGGAGGTGACAGTCATTCGGCACGGCCCCGTCAGAGAGCGGGTCGTCGCTCCGCGGATATCCGGTGAGCGAAAGCGCGTCCCCCGGTCGGTTGCGGCGCCGACGGCCGTCGGCTCCCCGCGCGCGCCCCGGCGGCGCACCGCGGGCGGTCGGCGCACGCACCGGATCCGCACGGCCGCGACGCCTAGGCTCGGGGATCGCGGTCGTCTTCCCACCGCATCCGCACCCCCGAGAGGCGCCGCATGACGAGCGACCGGTCCCTGGCCTTCATCCTGCTGCGCTCGTGCCTCGTGATGGTCGCGCTCGGCGTCGTCACCGTGCAGACCGGCGGCGGCCTCGGCGTCGTGGGCGTGGTCGCGTTCGTCCTCGCGGCGGGCCTCGGCGGCGGCGCGACCTTCTACTGGCGGCGGCACCTCCAGGCGAAGCGGCGCGACCCGTTCAGCTGACCGTCGACGTGAGGGTGGACGACCCGTCCGCCCGGCGCCGGACCTCGATCCGGTCGGCCACGCGCTGCTTGAGCTCCTCGACGTGGCTGACTATGCCGACCGTGCGGCCGTCGGAGGACAGCCGGCCGAGCTCGGACATGACGGCGTCGAGGGTCTCCGGATCCAGCGTGCCGAAGCCCTCGTCGACGAAGAGCGTGCCGAGCTGGAGCCCGCCCGCCTCCGCCTGCACCACGTCGGCGAGGCCGAGCGCGAGGGCGAGCGACGCGTAGAACGTCTCGCCGCCGGAGAAGCTCGCGGGCTCGCGCACGCGGTCGACGACGTGGTCGCGGATCTGCAGCGCCAGACCCGTCTTCCGCGACCTGCTCGTCGCCTCCCGCTCCTCGCTCACCTCCAGCTCGTAGCGGCCGCTCGACATGATCCGCAGGCGCGCGTTGGCGGCCTGCACGACATCCTCGAAGCGGCGCAGCAGCACGTAGGTGCCGAGGGTCGTGCCGCGCGTGTTCTCGGGGGTGACGGCGTTCGCGACCTCGGCCATGCGGATCGCGGCGAGCGCCTGGTCGCCCGCGCGGGCGCTCTCCCGGCGGGCGGCGTCGTGCCGGGCGAGGGCCGTCGCGCTGCGGGCGGCCCGGTCGTGCGCGCGGGTGGCACGTTCGGCGCTGGTGCGCGCGGCGGCCTCGGCGGCGTCGAAGGCACCGCGGGCGGCGTCCGGATCCGGGTGCTCGGCGCCCGTGAGCGACGCGACCTCGGGATCCGCGAGCCCCTCCGCGACGACCGCCTGCTCCCGCTCGTGTGCGGCGACCCGGCGGGCGACGGCCTCGAGCTCCGCCGGTGGGAGGGCCGCGGCGCGCGCCTCCTCCTCGGTCGCGAAGTCGTGGTCGGCGAGCGCCTGCGCGAGCTCCGCGGCGCGCGCGGCGGCATCGGCGGCCGTGCGCTCGCGGGCCCCGGCGAGGGCGATGAGGCTGTCGACGAGAGCGCGTTCGGCGGCGCGGTCGGCGACCAGGGCGGCGACGCGAGGGGCGTCGGCGGTGTCGGACTCGTCGGCCTCGTCGATCGCGTGCCCGTCCGCGTCCCGCTCCGCGAGCACCGCACGCACGGCCGCCTCGTCCTCCGCCCGGAGCTCGCGCGCGCGGACCACGCGCTCCCGCAGCCCGGAGAGGGCCGCCCGGGCGTCGTCGCGGCGGGCGCGGATCCGCTCGGTCTCGGCGTCGTGCGCGACGACCGCGGCCTCCGCCGCCCGGAGCGCGCCGCCGGCCGCCTCGGCCTCCGCGAGGCGCGCGGCGCGCGAGGCGACCTCGGCGTCGGCGGTCTCCGCGGTGATCCCGCCCAGCGCCGCCTCGGCGACCTCGTGCCGCGCGGTCGCCGCGGAGAACGCCGCCGCCGCGTCGCCCTGCGCCCGCTCGGCCCGGGCGCGCGCGTCGGCCGCCCGCTCGATCTCGTCGTCGTCCGGGTGCCCGGGGGCGCTCGGCGCGGGATGCGGGTGGTCGGTCGCGCCGCACACCGGGCACGGCGCGCCGTCCTCCAGCTCCCGGGCCAGCTCCCCGGCGAGCCCGCGGATCTTGCGCTGCCGCAGCTCCGCCTCGTGGCGCACGGCGGTCGTCACCGCCGCCGAACGCGCGTCGAGGGCGTCCCGAGCCGCGCGGATCCGCGCCGCCAGCTCCTCGAGCTCCGTCACGCGCTGCCGGGTCGCCACCGCGTCCGCGACCGCGGCGCGCGCCGCATCGACCCCGCCCGCCGCATCCGCCGCGGCGTCCCGGGCCTCGACCAGCGGGACCCGCCCGGCCGGCCGCTCCGCGAGCGCCGCCTCCGCCTCGGCGGCCGCGGCCTCGCGCTCCGCTACCGCGTCCTCGGCGGCCCGCACGTCGGCGCGACGGCGGGGCAGCCCGCGCTCGCGCGCCTCCGCGTCGGCCAGGGTGGTCAGCTCGGCGACGAGCGCGTCGCGCCGCTCGGCCAGCGCCGATGCGGTGGCATCTACCAGCGCGGGCCGCTCCTCCCTGCATGCCGCGCGGGCCGCGTCGTCGGCGTCCTCGGCGGCGGCCCGCGCCGCGTCCGCCCGGTCGCGCCCGACCAGCTGACCCCCGACCGCGGCCGCCCGCCGGGCCACCTCCGCGCGCCGCGCGAGCCCGGCGACCTCCTCGGCCTCGGCGCGCACGGCCGCCTCGCGCGCGATCAGCGCGCGTCGTCGATCGAGCCCCCGCGACACCCGCTCCGCGTCCGCCAGCGCGTCGGCCGCGTCGATCCGCGCCCGCTCGTCCTCGGCGCGCGCCTGCTCGGCCGCGTCGGCGAGCTCGACCAGCAGCCGCACGGTGTCCGCGGCGTCGGCGACCTCGAGCGCATCCACCCGCGTCGCCTCGCGCAGCCCGGTGAGCGCCTCGGCGACCCTGGCGTCGGCGGCGTCGGTGCGCGCCTTCGCGGCCGTGCGCATCTCGGCGAGCTGCCTCGCCGTGGCGTCGTAGACGGCCGTGCCGAACAGCGACTGCAGCACGAGCCGCCGCTGCTCGCCCGTCGAGCGCAGGAACTCGGCGAACTCGCCCTGCGGCAGCACGACCGTCTGCACGAACTGCGCGCGCGTGAGCCCGACGATGCGCGCGATCTCCGTGCCCACCTCCTGCGTGCTGGTGCCGATCACCTCGCCCGCGTCGGCGTCCGGCGACGACAGCCGCACGAGGGTCGCGGTCGCGTTCTGGTTCGTGGTGCCCGTGCCGCTCCTCTTCGGGCGCTGGTGCTGAGGGCTCCGGCGCACGCGGTGGATCCCCGCGGCCGTCTCGAACACGAGCTCCACGTACGGCTCCACGCCGGGCGCCGCGTGGTGGCTGTGCAGCCGGTCGCGGCTCGACCCGTCGCTCGCGAGTGACCCGTAGAGCGCGAAGACGACGGCGTCGATGAGCGTCGACTTGCCGGATCCGGTGGGCCCCTCGAGCAGGAACAGCCCCGACCGGCCGAGCTCGGCGAAGTCGATGACGTGCTCGCCCGCGAACGGACCGATGGCACGCAGGGTGAGGCGGTGCAGGTCCATCAGGCGCTCCGGTCCGCGGCCAGGGCCTGCTCGTACGCCTGCCGCAGCACGAGCGCCTCGGCCTCGGTGGGCGGCGCCCCGGTCGCGTACGCGACGAAGTCGGCGGCGACCTCGAGCGGATCCGTCGTGGCGTCGACCACGCGCGACCGCACGCCCTCGACGCGCCCCGCCGGCTCGTGCAGCACGACGAGCGCGTGCGGCAGCGCCTCCCGCACGCGCGCGACGAGGTGCGGCGGGTGCACGGGATCGGTGACGCGCACGCGCAGCCACGCATCCGCGAGGGCGGCGTGCCGGCCGTCCGTGATCTCCGCGAGCGTCCCCGCGACCTCCGCCAGGCGCCGCGGCACGGGCGCGGGGATCAGCTCGACCGTCGTGGATCCGTCGGCCGCCAGCTCCACGAGCGCGCTCGACTTCCGCTGCATCCGCTCCCCGAACGAGTAGGCGAGCGGCGAGCCGCTGTATCGGATGACCGGCCGCGAGGATCCTGCCGCCCGCACCTCCTGCGCCCCGTGCAGGTGCCCGAGCGCGACGTAGTCCGCACCCCGGAACACCGACGCCGGCACCTGGTCGAACCCACCCACGCGGATGTCCCGCTCGCTCTCGCTCGGCGCCGCTCCCGTGACGAACGCGTGCGCCACGACGACCACGCGCGCCTCCGGTCGTCCGGCGGCGTCGGCGCGCACCCGGTCCATCGCGGCGCCCAGCACGGCCTCGTGCGAGCGCGGCAGGGGAGGGGCGCCGGCGGCGGCGAGCGATGCGCGCACGGCGTCCGGATCCAGGTACGGCACCCCGTAGAACGCGACCGGGCCGTCGGCGTCCTCGAGCACCACGGGCACGTCGAGCGACTCGACCGACGCGAGGATCCGCAGCCCGTCCCGCAGCAGCGCCGACGCGAACCCGAGCCGCGCGGCCGAGTCGTGGTTGCCCGGCGTGACGATGACGGTCGCCAGCGCGCTCAGCCGCGCGAGCGCGTCCCCGAGCAGCCGCACGCTGGGCACGCCCGGCACCGCGCGGTCGTAGACGTCGCCCGCGACGAGCACGACGTCGACCTCCCGCTCGAGCACGACGTCGACGAGGTGGTCGAGGAACGCGGCGTGATGCGCGTGCAGGTCCTCGCCGTGGAGGGTGCGCCCGAGGTGCCAGTCGCTCGTGTGGAGGATGCGCACGCGGGTCCTTCCGTGGGGCTGCCGGCGGTGCCCGTCACGCTACCGGAGGGCGCCGACAGGGCCGGGCCGGCCGGCGCCAGCGGTCGCGCGGATCCGGCGTGCTAGCTGTCGCCCGCGTCCTTCTTCCCGTGCGCCGCGACCGACACGTCCTCCCACTTCCGCCATGTCTCGAGCCGCGACGCGTAGTCCTTCTCCGCGATGGCGAGCGGGCCGTCGCCGAGGAAGATGCGCAGCGGCGGCTCCTCCGCGTCGACGATCGCGAGGATCGCGTCGCGCGTCGCCGTCGGGTCGCCCGGCGTCGTCGTCTTGTAGCCCTCGGCCCGGCGCTCGCGCATGCCGTCGTAGGCCGGGATCGGCTCGCTGCGCTTGGCGGAGGATCCCGACCAGTCGGTGCTGTAGCCGGCGGGCTCGACGAGCGTCACGTGGATCCCGAACTCCGCCACCTCAAGCGCCAGCGACTGGCTGAGGCCCTCGAGCGCCCACTTCGACGCGTGGTAGATGCCCGTGTTGGTGAACGCGCTGATCCCGCCGATGCTCGAGACCTGCACGATGTGCCCGGATCCCTGCGCGCGCATGATCGCGACGGCGGCCTGCGTGATCCACAGCGCGCCGAACACGTTGGCCTCGAACTGGCCGCGCGCCTCGTCCTCGGTGATCTCCTCGATCGCGCCGAACTGGCCGAAGCCCGCGTTGTTGACGACGACGTCGAGCGAGCCGAAGCGCTCCGCCGCCCGCTGCACGGCGGCGATGCCGGCATCGCGGTCGGTGACGTCGAGACGGATGGGGAGCACGGCGTCGCCGTGCCGCTCGACCAGCGCGTCGAGGGTGGAGGTGTCGCGGGCCGTCGCGGCGACGCAGTCGCCGCGCTCGAGCGCCGCCTCCGCCCACTCGCGGCCGAAGCCCTTGGATGCTCCGGTGATGAACCAGGTCGTCATGGGGATGTCCTCTCGTCGGTACCCCTCCATCCCCCTCCGCGCACGCTGGGAGTGGGCTGACAGCGCGGAGCGCGTCGGTCCGCCCGGCCGCGTCCGCGCGCACCCGCTCCAGCGCGGCGCCCAGAACGGCCTCGTGCGAGCGCGGCGGGGGAGGGGCGTCGGGGGCGTCGCGCGCACGGCGTCCGGATCCAGGTACGGCACCCCGTAGAACGCGACCGGCCCGTGGGCGTCGTCGACGACCACGGGCTCGTCGAGCATCTCGACCGACGCGAGGATGTGCAGCACGTCGCGCAATAGCGCTGACGCGAATCGGAGCCGCGCGGCCGAGTCGTGGTTGCCGGGCGTGCCGATGACGGTCGCGAGCGCGCTCAGCCGAGCGAGCGCGTCGCCGAGGAGCCGCACGCTGGGCACGCCGGGCATCGCCTGGGGCTAGGCATCCAGCCCGCTATCGCCGTCCGGTTCATGCGCCGTCGGGTGAGAAGACGATCCTCGGAGGCATCCTGCGAAGCCCACTGGTGGCACTACTCTGGCGTCCCTCGTGCGTTCATCCGCTGCCTGATCGCGGCCACCACGGCATCGGGGTCGGCGCACTGAACCACGTACTCGTGGCCGGCGCGCGTGATGATGACCGCTGCTGGCATGTTGCCGATGATGAGCCCCGTTCCCCCTGGGCGCCAACGAAGCCCGAAACCCCCGAACCGCACCCAGCTCGATCCCTCTACCTTGGCCGTCTCCACATCTGCGAACGCGATGGAACGGTGCCAGATCGGGTAGAAGCGCAAGTCGATCTGGTCGGCGACGTTCACCCGGACCGACGCCGTGATGAGCAGCAGCCCGACTACCAAGACGAGGACGCCGGGCGCCATCGTCAGGACAGCCCGCCCCGAGCCGATCTGGCCTGCGAGAAACAGCGTCAACGCGACGAAGCCTCCGAAGCTCGCTACCAGTAGGCCCCCTATCACCCTCATCCACATCGGTGTTCTCGTGACGTCCGTCATGCGCATATCTCCTGTTCTCGAGTCGTACTGGCGGTTGAATCTCGACGCAGTTCAGGCGACCAGCCAATCGGAACGACGAGCAGCAGCAGGGCAGCCCACATCACTATCGCAAAGCTTGAGACGCCCAGGATCACCCAGATCCCGAGGTGGAAGGCCAGGGCGACAGGCAGTAGTACCCGGACACGGAAGAGGGTGGGAAGGAAGACGCAGATGGCCAATGACATCTCAAGGACGAGTGTCCCCCACGTGAGCGCGGCTACTAGAGGCGCTTGCGCGGTGATCCAGTCCACGGCCGGTCGGAGCGGAGACGGTGCTCCGAAGACGCTGTTGCGCACCCAATAGAACAGAGCCGTTCCATTGGCCCACTCTTCGCTGCCGAACTTGCCTAGACACGCGATGAAGTAGACGACTGCGATCTGGAGCTTGATGAGCCAGAGGGCTGAATTCGCGATGATGACCCTCCCGCCCAACAGGCCGGTGGATCGATCGGTCGTCCAAGGATTCGCCCTCCAGTCGGTCACGCTGACGGGGATGAGGAGCAAGCCCAGGATGCCAGCGAGTTGATCCCCTCCGTCCGGCGAGGCGCTCGTGAGAGGCAGTGCGATCAACGCGAGAGCCAGCGGCACAGCGGTAGCACTCGGAAACCAACCGATCGCGAACAGGAAGCAGAGAAGCCCGGCGGTGAGTTGGCCGATGGGGATCAGATCGCTTGGCAGCCAACACGGCCAGGCGAGCCACGCAAGCCCGTCTGCGCAGCGCGCTGCGAGTTCTCCGTCGCGCGGCGTGAAGAGTACATTCGCCGGTGTCATGAGATACGTCGATCCGGCACTCAGGGCGAGCAAGGCTCTAGCGATGGTCACCGTGCGCGTCCATGGCACCGGGAGCTCCAAGATGCCGCCCCATTTGATGAAGGTCAAGATCCTGGTCAGCATGTCACGTCCACGTGTAGTGCTTCCCTCTCCTCCGGCGCCGCGTTGAGGTTTCGCCATTCCCATGGGACCGGTTGCGAAGCCACAAGGAGCGTCGAGCCACACAGGGTTGGGCGATTGAGTCCATTTCGGACCTGGATTGCCGTGGTCTCCTCGACTGCCCGGCACTCGTCGGCGTTCGCGCACTTCGTCCATCGCTGCTCGTCGACTCCTTGAAGGAATCCGGCGATCTCGGCACCTTGTGAGCGCCCAGCTCGGTCGAGCCCGAAGGCCCACCGTGCTGATGCGCCCACCGGAAGGGACTCTCGCACGAGAGTGTCGTCGTCGAGGACCTTGTAAGGGACGATGAACTCGCTATGCACGTCTTTCGTGAAGAAAGCCCACCCTTGCGGAGCTAGCTGCTTGGATAGGTGGGCGAATTCATTTCTCGCGGGGAGTATGAGCGCGGGTGTGAATCCCACTGCGCCCTCGAAGACGTAGAAGGCAAGAAGAAAGCATGTCGCGGCCCCCGCTAGCGCGCCGACCCGAGAGGCGTGCGCTCGTTTGCCGTTGTTCCAGGAGATGCCCGGCAATCAATTACCGAACTCGTCAATGATCCCGGCGACTACTCCTGGGGAGAACCGCTCGCCGCTCTTCTCCTTACTCAGTGAGTCTTTGGTGGACACCTAATTGTACTGGTAAGCGACATTCTGCCCGGCAGCCACGTTGTATCCGAGCGCGATGTTCACTCCGAGCGCGTAAGTAGCCACTGCTATGGCCACCACAGCGATCACGACACCCGCTGCAACGACGACGAAGGTTCCGCAGTCTGTGCCGATTTCTCCCGGCACGTAGGTCTTCTCGGAGGAGGCGGATTTGACTGCGGCTGCCATGGTCGGCGTAGTGAGCATCTCGTCGTAGGCCTTCGTGAGCCCGGTCTGCACGACGACCGGATCTCCCGCAGTGACCGTTGAGCCGAGGTGCGCGAAGTACTGCGGATCGCTGGATGTCAGCTCGTGCTCGATGCGTCTGACTGTCGCGACGGACGTGCTTGTCGTCGCAGCGGCAATCAGCTTGTCGATCTCTTCAGAGCTCAATGTCGAAATCTCAGCATTTTTCAACAGGGACCTGGTGTGACTGCCGCCCTGCAGGAAGAACAGGCTCTCAAAGAGGTCGCGGCCGCGCTGTGCGTCTGTCGTCCGCCCGGTGCTCGAATTGGGAGCAGCCGTCGCGCTGGGAGTGGTCATAGTCGTGACTGCGGAGCAGCCCAGGACCGTTGCGACTGCTACGATCAGGGCAAAGGATCTTCTGTGCATCTTCGCGATCTCCCTTTGTGATGCGCTGGACGGGAAGCGAGCATCGACATTTCCGCAGTCCGACAAATATTCGGAATGCGCGGAATTCGACAGGGCGACAGGATGCGGAGCCATGTCCAGGCGGTGTTCGGAGTGGCAGCGCCACTGCGCTGTCTCCAAGTGCGTTCAGTATGAGGTAGGGGCGCACCTTCCGCAAGGGTTTTTTGCTTGCGCTCCAGATTTGTTTCCCATGCTGAATACCGTCGATTGGGCAGGTTTTCTTGAATCGATGGCCTGCGTTCATCACGGGGCAGAAGATATGTTGATCGCCGTCACTCGAGGTGGCGGTCCCTCGTGAGGAAATCCGCCTCTGGAGCTTGGCGCGCGTCGGCCCGGCACGGGCCGGCACAGGCCGGGCCGAGGGGCGCGAGGCACATCGGGAGCCGCGGGACCGCCTTGGTAGGATCGAGTGTGACTGGAGAGAACCTGCTCGGCGTGCCCGAGACGCGCCTGGCCGACGAGCCCGAGGTCGCCGCCCGCATCCAGAATGCCGACGGCGATCACGACACCCTCGGCGCCATCGCCGCCGACCACCCGCAGTCGTCGCTCGTCTGGGCGCTGCTCGCGGACTCCGCGTACGTGCAGGGCGACCGCATCGCCTCCTACTCCTTCGCGCGCGTCGGCTATCACCGCGGCCTCGACTCGCTGCGGAAGTCCGGCTGGAAGGGCCAAGGCCCCGTGCCGTGGAGCCACGAGCCGAACCGCGGCGTCCTCCGCTCCCTCTACGCGCTGCGCCGCGCGGCCGCCGCCATCGGCGAGGAGGACGAGGTCTCGCGCCTCAGCGCCTTCCTCCGCGACGCGGATCCCACGGCCGCTGGCCACATCGAGGCCGCGACCGCCGGGGCGCTCCCGCCCACGGAGGCCATCGTCATCCGCGGCCAGGACTGATCCACGGCACCACAGCAACGCCCGCACCACCGCACGACCCGCACGCCACCCGATCCAGACCCGACCGACCCGCCCCCGACGAGGAGTGAGCCATGCCCGCAGTAGTGATCATCGGAGCCCAGTGGGGTGACGAGGGCAAGGGACGCGCGACCGACCTCCTCGGCAGCCGCGTCGACTACGTCGTGAAGTTCAACGGCGGCAACAACGCCGGCCACACCGTCGTCGTCGGCGACGAGAAGTACGCGCTGCACCTGCTGCCGTCGGGCATCCTCACGCCGGGCGTCGTGCCCGTCATCGGCAACGGCGTCGTCGTCGACATCGAGGTGCTGTTCCATGAGCTCGACGCGCTCGCCGCCCGCGGCGTCGACGTCTCCAAGCTCCGCGTCAGCGCCAACGCGCACGTCATCACGCACTACCACCGCACCATCGACAAGGTCACGGAGCGCTTCCTCGGCAAGCGCCAGATCGGCACCACCGGCCGCGGCATCGGGCCCACGTACGCGGACAAGATCAACCGCGTCGGCATCCGGATCCAGGACCTCTTCGACGAGAACATCCTCCGCCAGAAGGTGGAGGCGGCCCTCGACGCCAAGAACCACATGCTCGTCAAGATCTACAACCGCCGCGCCATCTCGGCCGAGGAGATCGTCGAGAGCCTGCTCTCCTACGTGGAGCGCCTGCGCCCCATGGTGGGCGACGCGTCGCTCGAGCTGAACGCCGCGCTCGACGAGGGCAAGACCGTGCTGTTCGAGGCCGGCCAGGCCACCATGCTCGACATCGACCACGGCACGTACCCGTTCGTCACGTCCTCCAGCGCCACGTCCGGCGGCGCGGCCACCGGCTCGGGCGTCGCGCCGAACCGCCTCGAGCGGATCATCGCGGTCGTCAAGGCGTACACGACCCGCGTCGGCGCCGGCCCCTTCCCCACGGAGCTGAACGACGAGTCGGGCGAGTACCTGCGCGCCAAGGGCTTCGAGTTCGGCACCACCACGGGCCGCCCGCGTCGCTGCGGCTGGTACGACGCGCCCATCGCGCGCTACACGGCCCGCATCAACGGCGTCACCGACTTCGTGCTCACCAAGCTCGACGTGCTCTCGGGCCTCGCGACCATCCCGGTCTGCGTCGCCTACGACGTCGACGGCGTGCGCCACGACGAGGTGCCCGTCTCGCAGTCCGACTTCCACCACGCGACCCCCATCTACGAGGAGTTCCCGGGCTGGCAGGAGGACATCACCGGCTGCCGCCGCTTCGAGGACCTGCCGAAGAACGCGCAGGACTACGTCACGGCCATCGAGCGCATGAGCGGCGCCCGCATCTCCGCCATCGGCGTGGGCCCGGAGCGCGAGCAGGTCGTCGTGCTGCACGACCTCCTCGAGGCCTGACCCTGATCCACGACGGCTGGGCCGACGACGCCCGCCTCGGCACGGACGCGTCGGACCTCGCGCGCTTCCTCAGCCGCGCCGACGCCCGCACCATGAACCGCGAGCGCCTCCAGGCGGATCTCGACATGGGCCAGGAGCAGTACGTGGCGGCGTGGCGCGAGCTGCACCGCTTCGGGTACGTGTCGTCGGCGGAGCTCAGGCGGCTCGTCGTCGAGCGGTGATCTGCTAGCGGGTCATGCCCCACCATCGCGTAGCGACCGCACCATGCCGCGGAGGATCCGCGTCGCCGCGTCGCGGTCGGCCTCGCTGAGGTCGCCGAGCATCCTCAGCTCCACCGCGCGCACGGCCGCGCTCGCCTTCGCCAGCTGCCGGCGGCCCGCCGCGGTGAGGCGCGTCGGCTGCACGCGGCCGACCGCCTCCTGCGCCGGACGGGTGACGATGCCGTCGCGCTCGAGGGTTTGCAGCAGCACGTTCATGGACTGCCGCGTCACGAAGGCGCCGCGGGCGAGGTCGGAGTTCGAGGAACCGGGCCGCTGGGCGAGGAGCTCCAGGCACGAGTAGTGGGTGATCGTCATGCCGAGGGGCCGCAGCGCCTCCTCCATGGCGGCGCGCAGGGCGCTCGCGGCCTCCTTCAACAGGTAGCCGAGCGAGGTCGGGAGGTCGATGCCGTCGGCGCCTTGACTCATGTCAGCATTCTGACATACGCTCCTTCATGTCAGGCATCTGACATCGAACACAGGAGGCACCATGCCCGTCACCGGCCCCGACTTCATCTCGCTCCAGGTCACCGACCTCGACGCCTCGCGCGCCTTCTACGAGCGGTTCCTCGGCCTCGTCCGCTCGCCCGCCGGACCCCCGCACGCCGTGGTCTTCACCACGACGCCCATCGCGTTCGCGCTCCGCGACGTGGTCGCCGGCACGGACATCGCCAGGACGCCGCAGCCCGGGATCGGCGCGGCCCTCTGGCTGCATGCGACCGACGTGCAGGGGATCCACGACGCGCTCGTCGCGGACGGCCACCGCATCGTCACCGCGCCCTTCGATGGGCCCTTCGGCCGGACGTTCGCGTTCGCGGACCCCGACGGCTACCAGGTGACGCTGCACGACCGGGCCTGACGAGGATCAGGCGCCAGGCGCTCCCGCGAGGACGGCCTCCGCGATCCGATCCGCCGCCTGCTCCGGCGTGATGCGCGACGTGTCGACCACCTCCGCCTCGGCGTGCAGCCAGGTGCGCGCCGCCTCCGCGTACGGCTCGACGCGGGAGAAGCGGAAGGCCGACGGACCGACGTCGAGGTCGTGCTGGATGCGGTCGCGGAGGGTCGCGGTGTCCGTGTGCAGCACGAAGTGGCGGATGGGGACCCCGTGCGCGGCGAGGCCCCCGCTGATCTCGCGCCAGTACCCCTCGACGAGCACCGTCATGGGCATCACGAGCGTGCCGCCGGCATAGTCGAGCACGCGGCGCGCGGTCTCGACGACGAGCGGCCGCCACGGCGTCCAGTGCTGGAAGTCGTCTAGCTGCGGGAGCGGCGGCCGGATGTCCATGAGCACCTCGCCGACCTTCTCGGCGTCGAGGACGCGGCTGTCGGGGATCCGCTCCTGCACGAGCCGCGCCGTCGTCGTCTTGCCCACGCCGTGCGTCCCGTTCAGCCAGATGATCATGGCCGGAGGCTAGCGGCGGCGCGGCGCGCGCGGCATCCGCCGGGCGACGTATCCGGCCGCGTCATGGTCGCCGTCGCGCCGGAGGACCAGGCTGGAGGGGCGGCGGGGACCCGGCCCCGCGCACGCGGAAGGACCCCATGCTCTGCATCGTCTACTCCAGCACCGCCGAGCGGTCCTTCGACGACGTCGACCTCGCCCAGCTCCTGGCGCAGAGCCGGGCGACGAATGAGGCCCATGGGCTGACGGGCCTGCTCGTCCACCGGCAGGGGCGCTTCCTCCAGTTGATCGAGGGCGAGGAGGAGGACGTCCGGGAGCGCATGGCCGCGATCCTCGCCGACGACCGCCACGGGCGCATCTCCACGCTGATGGAGGAGCGCATCACCGAACGGCAGTTCCCCGACTGGACGATGGGGTTCGCGCGCTACGACGCCCGCGTCGCCGAGCGAATCCCCGGCTACCGCGCGTCCTTCGAGGACCTGGAGGGCGACCGTCCGGACGACGCCATCCGGCCCGCGCTCCGCGAGCTCATCCGGTGGTTCCAGGAGGACACCGGCCGGCTGTCCTGAGGGTCGCGGTCTGCCGGCTGTCGGGGATCCGCTCCCTTACGCCGTGGGCCGGGACGCGCGCTGGCGGTCGAAGGCGGCGCGGATCGGCGCCGTGTCGTAGACGATGTGCAGCTGCGCGATCCGGCCCTCGTCGTCGAGCTCGGCGACGTCCACGACCGTGAAGGGCGCGGGATCGCCGTTCGCGAGCACCCACGCGAAGTCGAACCAGAACGCGACGGTCGGGGTGCCCTCGTCATCGGCGCGCATCACCCGCCGCAGGGTGAGGCGCGATGCCGAGGTGTCGGCGAACAGCGCGGGGTAGAAGTCGGTGGCCGGGAGCGTGCCGTAGAGCGGCGAGTGCACGACGCCGCCGGGCGCGAACAGGGAGATCGCGGCTGCGGGATCCGCGTCCTCGAGGGCCTGGAGGTATCGGGTCACCAGCATGGGCGCGAAGGTACCAGAGGCGGCAGGGGCGGCCCGCGGCACCGGCGCGTCAGGCGGCCGGCGCCGCGCTCCGCCAGAAGCCCGCGAGGAGATCCGCGCTCGCCTCCGGCTGGTCGACCTGCGCCGAGTGGCCCGCGTCCGCGACGACCTCGTAGCGGGCGCCGGCGCGCGCGGCCATGTCGCGCTGCCAGTCCTGCGGCCAGGCGTCGTCGGCGTCGCCGTGGGAGACGAGAACCGGGATCCCTGTCGCGCGCAGCTCGTCGACGCGGTCGGTCTGCGCCTGCATGATCTCCAGCGCGCCGAGCAGCTGCGCCGACGCCGTGCCGACGAGGCGCGTGCGGAACCACTCCACCTCGGGGTCGTCGCCGTCGAGCTGCTCGGGCAGGAACCACAGCGGCCAGAGCCCGGCGCTGCCCGACGCGCGGACCGCGGCGATCTGCTCGGAGCGCTCGCCGCGGCTCCGGGGGCCCGAGTTCCAGTGCGTGTAGCTGGCGAAGCGGCCGGGGTCGCGGACCACGGCCTGCATGCCGACGACGCCGCCGAAGCTGTGGCCGAGGAGGTGCACGGGCCCGAGGGGCGCGGTGGGCGCGGCGTCGGTCGCGACGTGCCGGCCGCCGGATCCGCCGACGCCCGCGAGCGCGTCGACCACGTGGTGCACGTCCTGGCCGAGGGTCTCGAGCTCGTAGCCCGACGTGTCCACGGGCGGCTCGGCCTGGCCGGGGCCGGTGGATCCCCACTGCCCGCGCTGCGAGAACGCCACGACGGTGAAGCCGCGGTCGGCGATCGGGCCGAGGAGCGGGAAGAAGTCCTCCTTCGAGCCCGTGAAGCCGGGGACGAGCAGCGCGACGGGCGCGGTCGCCGGATCCCCGGTGCGGGCGGGCACGCGCACCGCCGACAGCCGCGCCGCCGGCACCTCGATCACGAGGTCCTCCGCGTCCTCGGGCCGGTGCTCGGACAGGGTGCGCGGGGCGCGGGCGTCGGTGCTCATGTCGTCAGCGTAGGCCGGGGTGGTGGCGGCGTCAGTCGGCCGGCGTGATCGAGAACAGCTCCTGCGGGGTCGCGCCCGTCGCGTCGCAGATGAGCGTGAGGGTCGTGAAGCGGATGGCCTTCGCGCGGTCGTTCTTGAGGATCGACAGGTTCGCCATGGTGATCCCCGTGCGGGCCGACAGCTCGGTGAGGGTCATGCCGCGGGCCCGGAGCACCGCGTCGAGGTGGCAGGCGATGCGGTGCGGATCAGACGACGCCATCGGCGTCCTCGGCGAGGCGGGCACCGGCGCGGAACGCGGCCGTGAGGGCGAGGGCCACGAGGCCCGAGAGGAGGAGGTCGAGCGGCCAGGTCGCGCCGGTGCTGCTGATCGAGTCGTAGTCGCCGCCGAGGAAGCCGGACGCCGTCGGCTGGCCGGCGGAGAACGTCCCCAGGGCGCCGAAGAGGGCGCCGAGCCCGAGCCCCGCCGCGAGGTGCGCATGCGCGACGACGTCCGCGATCCCCTGCAGCGCGCCGCCCACGAGCAGCGTGACCGCCAGCCGTCGCCAGTTCGCGACGACGAACGCGTGGAACGGCTCGCCCTGCGCGATGCCGCGGAGCGCTCGCAGGAGCCACGCGACCGCGAGCACGACGGTCACGCCGTGGACGAGGGACGGCATCGCCCCGAGGACGCGCAGCAGGAGGTCGGCGTCGGCCAGCGTGCCGTCGGCGCCCGCGGCCGGCACCGCGTCCGCGATCTGCGGGAGATCCGCGAGGGGGAGGCGGGGATCCGTGTCGCCGCCGGCGAAGAGGGACCGGCCGGTGGCGGTCGTGATGGTGCGGCTCGTGTCCGCGATCACCGTCGCCGTCATCACCAGCAGCAGCACGGAGCGCGTGACGCGCAGAACGCGCGGCCGCTCCCGGACCGGCCGGCTCTCGATGATCCCCGTGCTCGCCATGGCGTCCCCTTATCGATGCTCGATGTTATCGACAATCAACACCCTCGACGGCGCCGCGCGCAAGACCTCAGCCCGGATCCACCACCGGCAGCGTCAGCCGGAAGCGGGCGCCGGCGCCCGGCGTCGCGGGCAGGCACACGAGGTCGCCGCCCTGGGCGCGGGCGAGGGCGCGGGCGATGGGGAGGCCGAGGCCCGCGCCGCCGTCGCGGCGGTCGCGGCCGTCGTCGAGGCGCACGAGGCGGTCGAAGATCCGCTCGCGGTCGGCGTCGGGGACGCCGGGGCCGTCGTCGACGACCGTGATGCGCACGGTGCCGTCGTCGGCGCCCTCCGCCTCCACGCGCACCTCGGACGCCGCGTAGCGGGCGGCGTTCTGCAGGAGGTTGTCGAGGATCTGCGCGAGCCGGTCGGGATCCGCGCGCACGGCAGGCGGAGCACCGCGGACGTCGGCGACGACGCGCGTGCCGGGCGTGCGGGTCTGCTGCTGCGCGACCGCCTGCTCGACCACGGGCGGTACCCGCACGGGGCGGCCCTCGACCGAGAGGCCCTCGTCGAGGCGCGCCATCATGAGCATGTCGTCGACGAGGCGGCCCGCGCGGATCGCCTCGCGCACCACGTGCACCGACAGGCGCTCGCGCTCCTCGGCGCTCGGGTCGGCGCGCACGAGCGCGTCGGCGGAGGCGCGGATCCCGGCGACGGGCGTCCGCAGCTCGTGCGCCGCGTCCGCCACGAACGCGCGCATGCGGGCCTCGGCGGCGAGGGCTTGGCGCTCCGCGTGCTCGATGTCGTCGAGCATCTCGTCGAAGGCGGTCGCGGTGCGGCCGAGCTCGGTGCCGGGTCGGGTGGGACGGAGGCGGCGGCCGCGGTCGCCCCGGCCGATGGAGCGGGCGACGCCGGTCATGTCCTCGAGCGGCTGCAGGGTCCGGCGCACCACGACGACGAGCGCGACCGCCGCGAGCACGAGGAACGCGACGGAGGCCACCGCGAGGATCCCGCGGAGGGTGGCGAGCGTGTCGTCCACGGATCCGGTGCCCGCCGAGAGCACGAGCACGGTGCCGTCGCTGAGGTCGGAGCGGAGGGTGAGGGAGCCGTCCGCCGAGCTGACGGCGCTCGAGGCGACGGTCACCGTGTCGCCGCCCGTCGTGGGCGTCGCGGTCGTGGCGGATCCGGGAGCCGAGCCCAGCGGATCCGGCCCGGGCAGCGTGGCGCCGAGCGGATCGCGACCCGGCCGCACCGAGACCGCGCCGCCGTCCGGGCTCGTGATCTGCACGGCCACGCCCTGCGCGCTGAGCCGCTCGGCCAGCGCGTCGTCGTCGAGCACGCCCACGAGCGCGGCGGCGGCGGACGCCCGGTCGGCCAGCCGGTCCTGGATCTGCTGCCGCAGCTGCGCCCCGAGGATCGCCTGCACCGTGAGCGACAGCGCCACGAGCAGCACGGCGAGGAGCGCGAGCACCGCGAGGACGGTGCGCGTGCGGAGGGATCCGGTGCGCAGCGGGCCGTCCGGGGCCGTGGCGAGGGCGCGGCCGCGGGTGCGCGCGCTCACGCCTCCACCCGGTAGCCGAGCCCGCGGACGGTGTGCAGGAGCCGCGGCCCCTTCGCCTCCATCTTCTTGCGCAGCGCGCTGATGTGGACCTCGACGAGGTTCGGGTCGGCCTGGTCGTACCCCCACACCTGCGTGAGCAGCTGCGTCTTCGAGAGCGTGCGGCCGCGGTGGGCGGCGAGGTAGGCGAGGAGCTGGAACTCGATCGAGGTCAGCTCGAGCTGCTCGCCGCCGCGGCGGGCGAGTCCGGCGTCGGGATCCACCAGCAGGTCGCCGATCTCCACGACGGACGCGAGCCGCCCGCGCCGCCGGAGCACCGCGCCGACGCGCGCCACGAGCTCCGCGAGCGCGAACGGCTTCACGATGTAGTCGTCGACGCCCTGGCCGAAGCCGCGCAGGCGGTCCTCGACGGCGTCGCGGGCGGTGAGCATGATGACGCTCGCGTCGCTCCAGCGGCGGATCCGCTCGGCCAGCTGGATCCCGCTCGGTCCGGGCAGCATCCAGTCGAGCACCACGAGGTCGGGCAGGAACCCCTTGACCTCCTCCTCGAGCTCGACGCCGGACGCGAGGCCGCGGACGACGAAGCGCTCGGCGGTGAGGGTGGAGACGACGGCGGCGCGGATGGCGGCGTCGTCCTCGACCACGAGGACGCGTGCGGGAGGGAGCATGTCCCGACTGTAGGAGCCGCGGATGGGCGATCCCGGGCCCATGTCCGCTGGGGCCGCGGAACTTAAGCAGGACTTCAGATCCGATGCCGAGCCTGGATCCACGACCGCCGGCGCACCCGCGCCGCGGCGGACACGGAAGGACCACCATGGACGACACCATCACCGTCTTCGAGAAGGGCCGCGGCGCCCGGGAGCCCGGCGCGCCGACGCCCGCTCCGCGGAAGCGCCGCACGGGCATCGCCGTCGGCATCGCGGGCGCCTCCCTCGGCCTCGTCGCGCTCTTCTCCTCGGCGGCGTACGCCGACGGGAACGGCGGCGACACCAGCGGGTCGACCGGATCCGGGAGCGGCACGACCGCGACCTGCCCCGCCCCGCCCGCGCTGCCCGATGGCACGACGCCGCCCGCGCCCGTGACGCTGCCCGACGGATCCACGCCGCCGGCGCCGCCCACGAACGCGGACGGGACTCCGGCGACGCCGCCCGCTCCGCCGACCCCGCCGACGAACGCGGACGGATCCACGGCCACCGTGCCGGCGCCCCCGACGAACGCGGACGGCACGCCCGCGACGCCGCCGACGCCTCCCACCCCGCCCACGAACGCCGACGGCACGCCCGCGACGCCGCCCGCGCCGCCGACGAACGCGGACGGCACTCCCGCGACGCCGCCGGCCCCGCCCGCGGACGGCTGCGCGCCGCCCGCCCCGCCCGTCGGCGCGGACGGCAAGGCGCCCACCCCGCCCGCCGGCGGTCCCGCGGCTCAGGCCACCACGCCCGGATCCTCCGAGGGCTCGACGTCCGGCGGCACGCCCGCCACGACGCCCGCGCCCGAGGCGACGTCCGGCAGCTAGACCGGATCCCCGCCCGGCCGGGGCCCGCGACCACCGCGGGCCCCGGCCGCCCGTCTGCCACCATGGCCTGGTGACCGCCACCGTCCCCGCGCCCGCCCCGCTCATCGGCACCCACGTGCGGCTCGATCCGCTCTCGTCCGCCCACCTCCCCGCCCTCCGCGCCGCGATCGCGCACCCGGCCGTCTTCGCGGGCGGCTTCGGCGGCGGATCGGCCGGCCTCCGCACCGACCCGGCCGAGTTCGACGCGTGGGCCCGCGGCTACTTCCGCTGGGACGACCTGCCGCACGCCGTGATCCTCGTCGGCGGCCCCCACGACGGCGAGCTCGTCGGCACCACGAGCCTCACCGAGCTCGACGTGCGCCGCGAGCGCGCGCACCTCGGCTGGACCGCCTACGACCCGCGCGTCTGGGGCACCGTCGTGAACGCGGAGGCCAAGCGCCTCCTGCTCGGCCTCGCGTTCGACGCCGGCTTCGGGCGCGTCAAGCTGCAGGCCGACGCGCGCAACGGCCACTCGCGGGCCGCCATCCTCAAGCTCGGCGCGACGTTCGAGGGCGTGTGCCGACGCGACCAGCGGCGCGCGGACGGCACCTGGCGCGACGCCGCGATCCACTCGATCCTCGCCGACGAGTGGCCCGCCGTCCGCGCCGGCCTCGACGCGCGGATCGCGGCCCACGAGGGACGCCCGGTCCTGTTCCGCACGCCGCCCGCGAGCTGAGGCGACGCGCGGCCGCCACCGAGCGCGGGCCCGACGAACGCGCGACCGCGCGTCGGGCCCTGCTCCCAGGCGCCGGACCCGGGTCGGCTCCTGGTGTGCTCGTGTCGCATCGCCGGGGCGTCGCGTTCCGGCAGTGCCACACGAGGTCCCCATGGACGGGCATCCGATCGGGACTGGTGCGAACGTAGCCCCTCGGGGGCAGAAGCGCCAGGCGCGGCGCGGACGGGGGCGCCGCTCCCCGCCGGCGTCCGTCACGGGCGCCGGATGACGGCGGTCTAGGCCGCGTCCGCCTCGGTCGCGAGCGGGCCGGGCAGGGGCGGAGCGGCGGACCCTCCGCCCGCGTCCTCTGCGGGACGGACGCTCGTGACGCGGATCGAGTGCACGTGCAGCCGCGCGTCCTCCGGCCCCTCGGCCACGCGGATCACGCCGGGTCCGCGGCGCATCTGGACGTCGACGGCCAGCGTCCGGCGGGTCGCGCCCTCGACGAGCGGCGGGTAGCGCACGGTGCGGGTCTGCGCGCGGTCGAGCGCGAAGCCGAGGGCGAGCGGGGTGGATGCGCGGTGGTCGTAGGTGACGGCGACGGAGTGGGGGCCGTCGTGCTCGGCGACCACGGCGAAGTCGAGGTAGCTGCGGCTGCCGGGATCGGCGTCCGCGGGCGGAGGAGGTGCGCTGGCGTGGACGCGGCGGGCGTCGACGGCGGGGTAGCAGCGGACGTGGGGGATGGAGTGCCTCCGGGAGGTGCACATCGGTGTGACGGGACGCAGCGTCGGGACCGGCCGGGAAGCCGTGCCCGGTCCTGCGGGGCGGCGCGTCGGGCCGGGGGAGGCGGCGGCGCGTGCATCGGTGACCAGCTCGCGCACCTGACGTTCGGACGTCGGCGGCGCGTCGTGCGGCCCCGGCGATGCGGGGCGACGCGCTCACCATACGGCGTCGGGGCGCGCGGCGTGCGGGAAGCGCCCCCCGTCCCCGCGCGCCGCCTCGCGGGGTGTACCGTGCGCTGTCCCGTGGGGCCGCATCCCTCGTGCGGCGGGAGCGTCCCCCGTGCGGCGGACGCGACCGCGGCGGCCTCCTCCCTACCGTGGAGGGGACGACGCGACGACGGGAGACGCACGATGCAGAGCAGGTGGGCGGCCATGGTGTTCGGCGACCGGGAGGATCCGCGCGCGCGGCTGCACGCGGTCTTCGGCGGGCCGGCCGCCCGGAGCGGGCAGCCGCCGCTCGCCGCGCTGGAGTGGGCGGCGCGGACGCTCACCGAGGTCGACCCGGCGCGCGGGGTCGACCCCGTGACGGCGACCCGGCTCCTGCGTCGGGCCGAGCCGCGGCTGACGCTCAAGTCGGGCGCGTTCCTCGCGCGGCACGCCGTCGCGCGCCGCCGACCCGCGTGACGACCCGCGTGACGACCCGCGGATCCCTCCACCACGTGGAGCTGCAGGTGCGCGACCTCGATGCGGCGCTCGCCTCCTGGGGCTGGATCCTCGGCGAGCTCGGCTACGCGGAGGACGCCAGCTGGGCCGACGGCCGGAGCCTCCGCCTCGGCGACGCGTACCTCGTGATCGCCCGGGCCCCGCGCGACGCCCCGCACGACCGACGCACGGCGGGCCTCAGCCACCTCGCGTTCCACGCGGGATCCGCCGCCGACGTCGACCGGCTCTGGGCCGACGCGCCCGACCACGGCTGGGCGCGCCTCTACGCGGACCGCCACCCGTTCGCGGGCGGGCCCGACCACCGCGCCGCGTTCCTGGAAGACGGCGAGCGGTTCAAGATCGAGCTCGTCGCGGACGCGTAGCCGCCCGGCCGTCGACGCCCGTCGCCCCGCGCCTGCGACTCGAGTCGCAACCCGGGTGCCGACTCCCGCGCCCTGTGCGGGAGCGGCCCAGACGGGAGCGTTGCAGGCATGGACACGACACCCCGCTCCACCCCCGCCGCCCCGACCCGCGGCCGCCGCTCCCGGCGCCTCGCCGCGACCGTCGGCGCGCTCGCCCTGGCCGTCGCCCTCCCGCTCGCCGCGGGCGCCGCCACGACCGCGACCCCCGCGGATCCGTCGCCCCCAGCCCCGCCGCAGCACCAGCAGGGCGGCCACGACCTCACGAAGGACGACCTCGACGCCTGGCTCGACGGCGTCGTCGGCTCCGCGCTGCCGACCACCGGGATCCCCGGCGCCGCCGTCGCGGTCGTCGCCGACGGCCAGGTGCTCACCTCCCGCGGCTACGGCCTCGCCGACACGGGCACCGAGGGCTCGCCCGCCCGGCCGGTGGATCCCGACGACACCCTCTTCCGCGTCGGCTCCGTGAGCAAGGTGGTCTCCGCCACCGCCGTCATGCAGCTCGTAGAGGAGGGCCGCCTCGACCTCGACGCCGACGTGCAGCAGTACCTCGACTTCGACCTCGACACCCCGAAGGGCGCCGTAACGCTGCGCCACCTCCTCACCCACACGTCCGGATTCGAGGAGGTCATCACGGGCCTCATCGGCCTGCCCGGCAGCGAGCGCGCCCTCGGCGACGTGATGAGGACGGATCCGCCGGAGCAGGTCTTCGTCCCCGGCACCACGCCCGCGTACTCGAACTACGGCGCCAGCCTCGCCGGGTACGTCGCCGAGCGCGTCGCCGGGAAGCCCTTCGTCGACCTCGTGCAGCAGGAGGTGCTCGACCGCGCCGGGATGACCTCGTCGTCCTTCGCGCAGCCGCTCCCCGCCGACCTCGACGCGCGCCTCGCGAAGGGCTACCCCGACGACTCCCAGCCCTCCTACCCGACGGAGGTCGTCAACGCGGCACCGGCCGGCGCGCTCTCCGCGACCGCGACCGACATGGCCCGCTTCATGCTCGGGCACCTCGGCGACCTGCCCGACGAGCAGGCGCTCCTGGATCCCGCCACCCTCGAAGAGATGCACCGCCCGGCCCTCGGCGCCGACCAGCTCGGCACCCTCGCCGCCGGCCAGCGCATGGACCTCGCCTTCTTCGACGACAGCACGCCGGGCGTCCCGGCCTTCGGCCACGACGGCGACACCAACGTCTTCCACACGGCGATGCGCATGTTCCCGGAGAGCGACGCCGGCATCTTCGTGACCTTCAACGGCAACGGCCGCGACGCCGTCGACACCCTCGAGCTCCGCACGACCGTGCTGCAGGGCTTCGCGGACCGGTACCTGCGCGCCGACGACGGCACCGCCGGATCCACCGCCGCGCCGACGGGCGACCCCGAGGCCGCCGCCGCGCTCGCCGGCACCTGGCTCTCCTCCCGCTCCCCGTTCTCCAACCCGGGTGCGCTGCTCATCCTCAGCGGGCAGACGGAGATTGTCCCGCGCGCCGACGGCACCATCGCGGTCACCCCGAAGCCGCTCGGCGTCACGACGGGCGTCTACGAGAAGGCGGGCGACGACCTGTGGCGCGAGGTGGGCGGCGACGCCGTGCTCGCGACCCGCGCCTCCGCCGACGGCGGACCGGTCGACGCGATCTCCTGGGGCGCGTCCTTCACGCTGCTCCGGGCCGAGCCGTGGCAGGTCGCGTCCGTCGCGATGCCCCTGCTGCTCGCGTCGATCGCCGTGCTGCTGGTCTCGGTGATCGTCTGGCCGGCCACCGCGATCGCCGGGATCGGTCGCCGCCGGTCGGCCCGCGCCGACGCCGCCGTCCCCGCCGCGCCGCGTCCCCGCCGCAGCCGCGCCCACCTGCTCTCCCGCATCGGCCAGGCCGTGACGCTCGTGGCGCTCCTCGGCTGGACGGCCGCGGCCGTCCAGGCCCTGTCCTTCGTCGACGTCCCCGCCGGCGCGCTCCGCACCCTGCAGGGGCTGCAGATCCTCGGCGCCCTCGCGGTGATCCCCGCCGCGCTCGCCGCGTGGCAGGCCGTGCGGACGCGGCGCGGTGCCTGGATCGTCGCCGGACGGATCCTCGTGCTCCTCGCGCTGATCGCCGTCGCCGCCTTCGCGGTCGGCTTCCGGCTGCTCGCGCCGAGCGTGAGCTACTGATGCGCGGCGACGCGGGCGACGACGCGGGCGACGGCGTCGGCCGGCCGGCCTGGCATGCTCGGAGCGTGACCCACCCGATGCCCGCCGCCTCGGCCGCGAGCGCCCGCGTCGCCGTCCGTCCCCGCGGGGCGCTCGCCGAGGGGATCCGCGCCGGCCTCTCCCGCATCGGGATCCGCACCGACGCGGGCCGGGACGCCGCGGCCGCCGCGGCCTGGGCGCTCCTCACGGTGCTGCTCCTCGGCGTGCTCGCCGCGCTCGTCTGGGCGGACGGCACCTCGCGCAGCATGTCCCCGGCGCAGGGCGCGCTCATCGCGATCCTCGCGGTCGCGCAGTGCGCGCCCCTCGCGTTCCGCCGCCGGCACCCGCGCTCGACGCTCCTCGCGGTGTCGCTCCTCCAAGGGGCGCTCGTCGCGGTGATCCCGCCCCACTTCGGGTTCTGGGCGGCCGCGCCCGTCGTCGCGGCCTACACGGTCGCGGCGCTCCTGCCGCCGGCCTCCGCGATCCGCCTCGTGGCCGCCGCCATCGGCATCGAGGCCGTCGGCGCCTACCTGGCCGCCACCGGCCAGGTCAGGGCGCTGCTCGTGCCCACGGCCGTGCACGCCGGGCTCAGCGTCGACACGGTCATCGCGGCCGTGTCGATCCTCGTCAGCGGCCTGCTCATCGCCGCCGCGAGCGCCGCCGTCGGCTCCTGGGTCGCGCTCCGCCGCCGTCACGACGGGGACGTGCTCGCGCGGGCGGCCGAGACCCTCGAGCACCAGGCCGCGCTCAGCAGGGCCGCGGTCGCCGCCGAGCGCACCCGCATGGCCCGCGAGCTGCACGACGTGGCCGCGCACCACCTCACGGCGCTCGTCGTGCAGGCCGGCGCGGCCGAGCGCCTGGTCGACCGCGACCCGGAGCGCGCCAAGGACTCCCTCCGCGGGATCCGCCTCCAGGGCCGCGAGACGCTGGACGCGCTGCGCTCCATCGTCGGGATCCTCCGCCAGGGCGCCGACGGCGAGGGCGGCGGCGCGGCCGGCACCGCCCCCGTGCCCGGCCTCGCCGACCTGCCGGAGCTCGTCGAGGCCGCCCGCACGGCCGGCACCGAGGTCGAGGAGCGCGCGACGGGCGCCGCGCCCGCCCTCGCGCCGCTCGCCGACGTCACCGCGTACCGCACCGTGCAGGAGTCGCTCGCCAACGCCCGGCGGCACGCACCCGGATCCGCCGTCACGCTCACGACGGAGGCCGGCCCCGCGCGCATCGCCCTCACCATCGAGAACGCGCTGCCCGCCGCCGCCTCGGCGACCGCGCCGGGCTACGGCCTCGTCGGGATGCGCGAGCGGGCCGCGCTCGTCGGCGGACGCCTGGAGGCGGGACCGACCGGATCCGGCACCTGGCGCGTGCGCCTCGAGCTGCCCGTGGAGCCCGTGCCGGCGCCGAGGGCCGACGCATGATCCGCGTCGTCCTGGTCGACGACCAGTCCATCGTCCGCGCCGGCTTCCGCGTCGTGCTGGAGACGGCCGGCGGGATCGAGGTGGTCGGCGAGGCCGCGGGCGGCCGCGAGGCGGTGGAGCTCGTGCGCCGCCTGGCGCCCGACGTCGTCGTGATGGACGTGCGCATGCCCGGCGGCGACGGCATCGAGGCGACCCGCGCGATCACCGGAGCGGACGCGGAGGCGCCCGCCCCCGTCCCCGCGCCCGGCGACGACCGGCAGGCGCCCGCCGTCCTCGTCGCCACCACGTTCGACCTCGACGAGTACGTCTTCGGCGCGCTCGAGGCCGGCGCCCGCGGCTTCGTGCTCAAGGACGCCGAGCCCGAGGAGTTCATCCAGGCCGTCCGGGCGCTCGCCGAGGGCCGCGCCGCGCTCGACGGCGTGACCACGCGCCGCGTCATGGCCGAGTTCACCCGCCGCCGTTCGGCGTTCGCCGTGCACCCCGGCACCGAGGTCCTCACGCCGCGCGAGCAGGACATCGTGCGGCTCCTGGGCGACGGCCTCTCCAACGACGAGATCGGCGGACGGCTCGTGATCGAGACGAGCACCGTGAAGTCGCACCTCACCCGGATCATGACGAAGCTCGGCACCCGCGACCGCCTGCAGACCGTCGTGTGGGGCTACCGCTCGGGCCTGCTGCCCTGACCGCCGGCGGGCCGAGGAAGGGACCGCCGCGACGCGCCCGGGCGGCGCGCGGAGACCGGACGCGCGTCCCGCCGCGTTCGCCCGCGATCCACCGTCCGTGCCGCGAACGTCCACCGCGGGCGGCGCGCGCTCCCAGGCCCGTCGTGGTCTGATGGATCCATGGAACCCATCTACACCGCTATCGCGCACGCCTCCGGCGGAGGACGCGACGGACACGTCCGCAGCGAGGACGACCGCATCGACTTCGACACCCGTCCCCCCAAGGAGATGGGCGGATCGGGCGAGGGCACGAACCCCGAGCAGCTCTTCGCCGCCGGGTACAGCGCCTGCTTCCTCGGCGCCACCCACCTCGTCGGCAAGAACGCCGGCGTCGACACGAAGGACGCGGGCGTCTCCGCCAGCGTCTCGATCGGCGACAACGGCCAGGGCGGCTTCGGCCTCGCGGTCGAGCTCGACGTCTACCTCCCGAACGTGGCGCCCGAGCGCCGCCAGGAGATCGCGGACGCGGCCCACCAGGTCTGCCCGTACTCCAACGCCACGCGCGGCAACATCGACGTGAAGGTCACCATCGTCGACTGATCCACCCGCACGACACGAGGCGGGCGTCCCCATCGGGGACGCCCGCCTCCGTCGTCCAGGCGCGGATGGGTAGGGTCGTCGCATGCCTGAGAACACCGGCCCCGCTGGGGCGCCCCTCGACGACGACGCCCGTGCCGCCCTCGAGGAGCTGGGGGAGATCCGCGGGAGCATCGACAACATCGACGCCGCCCTCGTCCACATGCTCGCGGAGCGGTTCAAGTTCACCCAGTCGGTCGGCCGGCTGAAGGCCGCGCACGGGCTGCCCGCGGCGGATCCCGAGCGCGAGCGCCGCCAGATCCTCCGCCTCCGCGCCCTCGCCGAGGAGTCCCGGCTCGATCCGGCGTTCGCGGAGAAGTTCCTGAACTTCATCGTCGCGGAGGTCATCCACCACCACACGCGCATCGCCGAGGACCAGGGCGCGGCCACCTCCGCGGTCGCGCCCGAGGACGGCGGCCCGGCGACCTGATCCGGCGGCCCGGCCCCCGCGGGCCAGGCTCAGCCCTCCGGCGTCAGCCCTCCGGGTACGTCTCCCGCAGCACGCGCTCCAGCAGCTCGGCCACCGCGCCCGGGCCCGACGCCGGCGCGACCGCCTCGACACCCGCGTTGTAGTTGGTGTTGGTGTTCACGTCGTAGGTCACGAGCCGGCCGTCCGCGGTCTCGATGAACTCGATGCCGGCCACCTCGATCCCGAGCCCCGCGAGGAAGGCGACGTACTTCTCCACGAGCGGGTGCTCCGCGGTGATGTCCTCCCGCAGCGAGAAGATCGTGTCGCCCGGCTGCTGCGCGATGGTCGCCCCGGGCGGCATCACGAGCGCACCGGTGGTCGGGTCGATCGCGCACGCGTCGGCCGGGCAGAGCTGGTAGCCGCCGCGCGCGGTGTCGGCCTGGATCGCGTAGACGAACTCCCCGCCGACGATCTCGACGCGCGTGACCCGCGGCGTCGCGGCCTCGAGGAACTCCTGCAGCAGCGTGATCCCGTCCTGCGGCTCCTCGAAGTCGGGCCCCTCCACGTAGGCGGCCAGCTCCTCGACGCTGTCGAACTTGCGGACGCCGAGCCCCTTGCCGCCCTGGTTGTGCTTCGTGATGAACGGGGTCGGGAGGCCGCGGGCCGCCTCGACGATGCGGTGGCTGCCGATCACGGCACGCGTGCGCGGCACCTCGATGCCGGCGGCGCGGAGCGCGGTGAGCTGGTCGACCTTGCTCACCTCGAGCTCGATCGTGCGGCGGCCGTTGACCGTCCGGCGCCCGTGCGCCTCCAGCCACGACATGAGCGCGCGCGTGTAGTCCTTCGACAGCGCGTGGTCGCGCGTGTGGGCCGAGGCGCTGATCCTCGACCAGAAGATCCCCTCGGGCGGCGCCTCGTCGATCTCGAGCACGCCGTCGGTGAGGAGCCACTCCTCGTACGGCACGCCGCGCGCGTCGAGCGCGGCGGCGAACGGGCCGAACCACTCGGGGTTCTCGTGGATGGCGAATACCTTCGGTGCGGTGGTCATCCACCCAGGCTACGAGGCGCGCGGGGCGGCGACGGACGCGTGACGGCCGGCGTCAGCCCACCCGGCGGCGTCAGCTCAGCCGCACGAGCGCCTGCACCGGCAGGTGGTCGCTCATCATGCGGCCGCGCCAGGCGAAGTCGTTGACCGCGGCGGCGCGGACGTCCACCCGCTCGCTCACGAGGATCCAGTCGATGCGCGGCCCGTCGACGACCGGCGGGCGGTAGTCGGGGAACGTGCCGAAGGCGGGCGTCGCCTGGCGGGCGGTGTCGAGCCAGGAGTCGCGGAGGCCGGCACGGCGGGTGAGCGCGTCGTAGGGGAACGAGTCCACGGGCGCGTTGAAGTCGCCCATGAGCACGAGCGGCAGTCCCGCGAAGCGCGTGCGCACGAGCTCGGCGATGGCCTCGGCCGCGAGGTCGCGGGCCTCGGCGACGTCGTGGTCGAGGTGCGTGTCGAGCACCACGAGCGGGTGGCCGGTGGCCTCGTCCTGGAAGCGGGCCCAGGTGAGGATCCGCGGCATGGGGTTGCCCCACGTCATGCTGCCGATCACGTCGGGGGTGTCCGAGAGCCACATCACGTCGTGCTCGAGGAGCGTGAGGCGGGAGGCCTGGTAGAAGATCGCGCCGTGCTCGCCGTGGCTGCCGCCGTCGCGGCCCTGCCCGACCATGCGGTACGAGGGCGGCAGCGCCTTCTCGATCGCCTGGATCTGCGGCCACAGCGCCTCCTGCACGCCGAGCACCGTGGGCCGCTCCTGCTGCAGGAATCGCGTGAGCACCTCCTGGCGCTCGGGCCAGTGGTCGGCCTCGCCCTCGCGGGTGCCGTGCCAGGGCATGCGCACGTTGAGTGAGATGAGGTGGATGTCGTCGCCGGTCGTCGGGCCGATCGCGGGGGTCATGACGACCATTCAACCCCGTGCGGCTGACCGGCTGGCCACGCAGCGACGGACGGGCGGGAAGCGGGCGTCAGCAGCCGGGCGTGACGAGCGCCTTGACGAAGGCGCCGGACTGGTACGTGTACTGCGAGACCCACTGGCGGAAGCTGAAGTCCACCGGGTCCTCGACCACCATGAGGTCGCCCGTGAAGCAGCGCGAGAAGATCAGCTGGGTGCGGGTGACGTGCGGGGTCCAGGTGATGACGATGGCGCTCGTCCAGCCGTTCTCCTCGGACTTCTCGCGCAGATAGCGCGCCTCGCCCTGGGTGGTGAAGGGCGACGGGGTGTCGCACGTGACGGCGTAGGGGAACTCGCCGTTGCAGGCCGCGAGCTCCGCGGCCGACTGCGGGCCGGTGGGCGGCACCGAGAACACGACCGTGTCGGAGTAGCCCTCCTCCACCAGCTTCGCCGCCAGGTCGCGGCGGGTGGGGTTGGGCGGGCCGATGACGTAGATCACGTCGGCCTTGTCCGGCTGGCTCGCCGGCGGGAAGACGAAGAGCGGGATGCCGGCCAGGAGCCAGGCCAGCAGGAGCACGAGCAGCGCCAGGAGGGTGCGCACGATCCAGCGCCGGACGCGGTGCGCCCGGCGAGGCGGTGTGGTGGTGGTGCTGGGTGTCAACGTGTGCTCTCGGCCTGGATGATCCGCGGGGGCGGCGTGCGGGCGTGCGGGGGCGGGTGCGTCCCCCGGCGGCTCATCGAGCCTAGGGGGAGGGCATGACGGCCGCTAAGCCCCCATCCGGGGCGGGCGGTGCGACGTCGTCGGGCGGCGGGCGGCGGATCAGCCGCCCGTGGAGCAGGGGACCTGCGTGATCTCGGACTCGAGCGGACGCACGAGCGGCGTGTGCCGCAGCTCGAGCGGCCCCGGGGCGTCGGACGCCGGCATGGTGAACGTGACGTCGACCGTCTTCGTGTCCTGCGGCGCGAGCTCGGTGCGGATGCGGATCATGCCGCGCCCCATGTCGGTGCCGCGCGCCTCCTCCGTGGTGAGGTCGGCGTCCGTCTCCCAGCCGGTGACGGTGGATCCGACGGGGCCGTACACGAGCAGGTCGTCGAACTGGCGGCCCTTGGCCTTGCCGTCGAGGCCCGTGACGTACCGGGGCAGGCTCGTCGCGGCGTCGAGGGGCGCGATGCTCGTCATGTCGACCGACACCGTGTACGTGGTGGTGTCGTCGCAGGTCTCCGCCTGGATCCTCGACGCGGAGCGCAGGTAGTAGCTCATCTTGGATCCGGAGCCGATGTCGTTGAAGTACAGGCCGATCGCGGTGGCTTCCGAGTTGTCGTCCGGCAGCGCGCCGCTCAGCGGCCCGCCCTCGATGAGCGCCTGCTCCTCCGGCACCGTGCTCCACAGCAGGAGGCGGCGCTCGTCGATGGCCCGGTCGATCGCCGTGACCAGCGGCACGACGGGCGGGGTGTCGGTGACGAGCTTCGCGAAGATCGTGCTGGCCGCGCTCGCGAAGTAGCGGTCCTGCGCCAGGTAGTCGGGGTACTGGCTGTACACGGCGCCGAGGAGCGTGGGCACCGCGTTCTGGGCGTTGAGCTCGTCGCCGGTGGCCAGCGTGATCGGCCCGGTCGCCTCCAGCAGGTAGCTGAGCGCGATGGGGTCGAACGACAGGACGCCGTCGACCCGGTCGCCGATGTTGGCTTCCCAGTACGACTTGGCGAGGGCGCCCGAGGTGGGGAAGTCGGGGAACATCGTGATGTTCTGCTCGAACCGGTCCGAGCGCGGCTCGATGAGGCGCACGGTCTCGTCCGGGATGTCGCCCTGGCGCACGTTCCGCGGGAAGTCGTTGCTCGACGCCTGCTTCGCGATCCGCACGCTGCCGTCCTCGACGGTCAGCAGCACGAGCGCGGCCGGGTTGCCGCCCGTGGAGCGCACCTCCGCGTTGTTCTGGAACATCAGCAGGTAGTTGCGCGCGCCGTCGGCGCCGAGGAGGTCGGGCAGGATCCCCGTGACCTCGCGGAAGGTGCTCGCGGTCGCCTCGGTGCTCGTGAGCGTGTCGTCCATGAGGTCGACGTCGTCGGCCACCTGCGCCCAGAGGCTGTCGCGGTCGATCGTCTCGAGCTCGGCGCGGGCGCCGGCGAGGCCGTCGCTCGCGGTCTGCACGGTCTGGCCGAGGGAGCGGATCCCGTCGAGGTCGATGCGGCCGAGCACGGGCGTGAACGCCGAGAGCGAGACCTCCGTGGCGGGCGTGACGACGTCGGTCGCGAGCCGGTCGCTCGTGGCGGCCAGCACGCGCGCGGCGTGGAGGTTCGGGCCGACGAAGGGGATCCACTCGTAGGCGCCGAGCACGCCGTCGTCCGCGGCCTGGGCGGCCTTCGCGGTGTGGTCGCGGAGCTCGGCGGCGCCGGCCTTCGCGGTGTCGATGTCGCCCGCGAGGAGCGCGGTCTGCACCTGGTCGGAGAGCGGGAGCGCGTCGCGCAGCTCGGACTGGACGGTGTCGACGCGGGGGAGGATCAGCGCGGCCGAGACCGCGGTGCCGATCACGAGGACGCCGACGACGCCGACGGGGATCCAGAGGCGCTTGCGCTTCCACAGCGGGCGGCGGGTGCGGGACGCGTCGCGGTCCGCGTCGCGGTCCGCGCGGTCGGCGCGTCGGCTGCGGCCGCCCGTCGATCCGTCGGAGCGATCCGCGCCGTCGGCCGGGGGCAGGATGTCGTCGATGCCGCTCACCGGTCGGGCGTCCCGGTCACGGCCGGCCGTCCGGCCGGGAAGGCGCGGCCGTTGCCGATCGCGGGGCGGTCGCCCGCGGAAGCGGGACCGCCGACGGCACCGAGGCCGGCGGCACCGGCCCCGATGAGCGCCTGCTCGCGCACGGCCGCGGGCGCGGTCTCGTCGGGCAGCGGCACGGGCGCGCTGACCGGGCCGGTGACCTGCTTGCGCGTGGACGAGATCCAGAAGAACAGCAGGAGGATCACGAGCGACGCGATGCTCGTCGACATGCCCTGGTACGCGTCGCCGCGGATGAGGGAGAAGAGGTACGGCGTGACGACGACCGCGATGGCCGCGCCGAGGAGCCCGCGGCGGCGCATGCGTGCGCGGATGAAGAGGCCGGCCACGAGCCCGAGGAGCGCGCCGACGGCGACGACCCCGGGGATGCCGAAGTTCGAGAACGCCTCGCCGATGGCCGAGAGGCTCGTCTCGACGCGGTTGACGCCGTAGAACCGGGGCACGTACGTGGACGTGAACCACGTGTTGCCGCCGCCGAACGGCTTGTCCTCCCAGAGCCCGCGCGGGACGAACCAGGCCGGCACCGCGGCGTAGGTGGCGCCCCACTGGTAGACGAAGTCGGGCAGCGACGCGACCTCGTTGAGGCGGATGAGCACGTCGAACGGCCGGGTCTCGATGCCGCTGGTGAGGCGGTCGAGGAGGACGCCGAGCGGGTCCTGCGTGAGGCGGTCGAGCGAGCGGCCGTTGTCGAACGTGGACTCGCGGATGACGATCGAGTAGACCATCGCGACCACGGCCGTGACGCCGCCGATGAGGGCGATGGTGCGGAACCGGAACGGCTTCGGGCCGATCTGCTTGAGGATCAGGAACGGCAGGAACACGCCGATGATGAGCGGGCCACGGCCGCCGGCGGAACCGGCGCAGACCACGAGCACGAGGACGGCGACCAGGTTGACCCAGTTCCAGCCCTCGAGGCCCTTCTGCCGGCGCGCGAGCACGTTGTAGACGATCGCGATCTGCACGGGGATGTAGGAGAGGCCGATGAACGACTTGCCGGAGAGGAAGTCGCTCCGGTTGGCGAGGCCCGTCGTGTACGCCTGGATGCCGCCGGAGGAGAGCACCAGGTACACGAGGAGGCCGAGGGCCACGACCGAGGAGATGACCACGATCGCCTGCGACACCGACGTGTTGAACACGCGCTGCCAGCGCACCTGCGTGTCGGGGTCGACGAAGGCGGGACCGCCCGCGAGGGCGCTCTCCTCGAGGGCCTTCGCGTCCTCGCCGCCGCGGGAGACGCGGCGGGCCTCGCGGGCCACCGAGTAGTAGTAGATGACGAAGAACGCCGAGAAGAAGATCAGCGCCTCGATGAGCGCCGAGCTCGCCGCGAGCTGCAGCGTGGGGGAGAAGAAGCGCGTGTCGGCGATGGCGCCGGGGCTCGTCTCCATGCTGTTGGCGACCGTGAGCGGGCGGAGCACGAACAGCAGCAGGCCAGTGAAGGCCACGATGCCGCCCGGGGTGATCGGATCCCCGTTGGAGACCGTCTCCTTCACGAGCACGCCGACGAGCAGGATCGCGAGCACCGCGATCATGAACGGGTAGGAGAGCTCGTTGCCGAGCAGGGCCACGCCGCCGAGCGCGGCGAGGATGGTGAGCACCACGGCGGCCGCGAAGACCGCCGGGGTGGCTAGGCGGTACGTCGGACCCATGAAGTCATCTCCTCGAAAGCCGCGTCCAGGCGGGCGGTGGCGGCGACGAGCGCCGCCGCGGTGGTGGATGGGGCACCGGCGTCGGCCGGTGCGGCGATGGCGGTGCGGACCGCCCGGTCGAACGCGGGCTCCGTGCGCGTGCCGAACTCGGTCGTGAACGCCCCGACCTTGGTGGCGCCTCCGACGGCGACCACGGGCGTCTCGAGCATCGTACCGAGGTACATGGCGTGCATGCGAGAGGCGATGACGACCTCGCGGTCGGCCATGAGCTCGGCCGCGCGGCGCCAGCCGTGGTCGCCGGGCTCGGTCGTGAGCCGGGCGCGCACCTCGGGCTGCAGGGCGCCGGCGTCGGAGTCGTCGCCCTGGTCCATCGAGACGAAGACGACCTCGCCGAAGCGCTCCTCGAGGGCCTGCACGTCCGCGAGGGTGACCTGCGGGGAGTGCTTCGCGTTGAGGGCGACGACGGCGCCGCGGCGATGCGCGGCCGGCGCGGCCATGGCGGCGAGCTCGGGGGCGGCGAAGAGGCTGACGTCGGCGGCGACCTCGACGGGGAGCTTCGCGTACCCGGCGGCGCGGCCGGCGGAGTCGGGGTCGCGGGTCCAGACGCGGGCGCCGTCGAGCCCGGCGCGGAGGGCGAGGCGCGCGCGGCGGCGGGTGACGGGATCCGCGCCCACGCCGAACACGGCGAGCGGCGTGCGGCTGGTGCGCGCGATGAGCCCCGTGACGGCCATGAGGCGGGGGAGGCCCGCGAAGGGCCGGCCCGGCTGGTCGTCGGCGAGGAGCGTGCCTCCGCCGACGACGACGGCGTCGACCTGGCGCACGACGTCGGCGAGCGCGCGGACGCCGGAGACGCGGACGCGCTCCTCGGTGGAGTCGAGGCGCGCGGTCTGCCCGAAGTCGGCGATCACGGTCTCGTGGCCGGCCCGGCGGAGCCGCTCGGACAGCGCGTCGGTGAGGAAGGCGTCCCCGAGGTTCTGCGGGTGGCCGGACGCGAGGGTGCGGTCGGCGGAGACGATGAGGGTCCTCATGCGTCCTCCTTCCTGACGGTGCGGTGGCGGTGGCGGATGAGGAGCGCGGCGATGGCGGCGCTCAGGACGAGCTCGGCGGCGAGCGTGACGCCGGCGAGGAGGGCGGGGCCGGCCGTGAGGGCGGCGACGAGCGTGAGGGCCACGGCGACGACGCCCGTGACGATGGTCGCGGTGAGCCGCACGCGCACGAGGCCGGAGCCCATCGCGTAGGCCATGAGCGCGTAGTTGCCGAACTTCGGGGCGACCGAGAGGAGGACCACGAGGAAGATCGCCTGGTCGAACGCGTCGCCGCCGAAGACCTGCTCGACCGGTCCGCGGAGGAGCGCGAGGATCCCGGCGAGCACGAGGCCGCCGAGCGCGAACCGCCACCAGTAGGCGCGCGCGGGGCGGACGGCGGCGCGGATCCGCGGGATCAGCTGCTGCGAGAGCGTGGCCGGCAGGACCTCGAGCGGCTGCACGACGCGGTAGGCGAGCGCGAGAGGCGTGACGGCGTCGACCCCGAGGATCGCGGTGCCGAGCACGAGCGGCGCCTGCGAGTAGAGGGCGCTGAGGGATCCGGAGAGGCCGAACTCGAGGATCTGCGGGAACACGCGCACGGGCTCGTCGCTCGTGGTGGCGAGGTCGCGGCGGACGGCGATCCAGGTGCCCGCGGTGACGACGAGCGACACGATCGGGAAGGCCAGCAGCACGAGGATCTCGGGCACGAGCACGGCGATCGCGAGCGGCACGGCCTTCAGCACCACGAGCGCGAGGTCGGGGAAGGCGTAGGAGGCGTCGCGGCGGCCGACGAGCAGGGGCGCGCGGATCGTGCGGGTGAGCGAGTCGAGCACCTGGCTGACGCCGAGCGCGACGAGCAGCAGCACGGCCTCGCCCGGGATCGAGGACGCGGCCGCGACCGTGATCAGCACCGCGACGGCGGCGCCCAGCGAACCGAGCCCGGCGTGGAAGCCGACCGCGCGCGTGTGCACGCTCCGGGTGAGGCGCGTGCGCGGCAGCGACAGCAGGAAGTTCGCGGCGCCCGAGTCGGTGATGATCGCGAACGAGCTGAGCAGCGCGAAGCCGGTCACGAGCGCGCCCTGGGCCGACCCCTCCGCCAGGCGCGTCAGGACCACGAGCAGCACCAGCTGGAGCACGCGCGTGAGCCCTGCGGCTCCCGTGGGGAGCAGCAGCCCGATCCGCCGGATCATCGCGTGCCGATGCTCTGGTAGGCGTCGTGGACGGTCTGCGCGGAGGTGCGCCAGTCGAAGCGACAGGTGACGGCGCGGCGGATGCGGGCGGCCTCCTCCTCCTCGAGCGGCGCGGCGGCCGCGAGCCGGGCGAGCGCCGCGGTGATGGCGGACGTGTCGGCGGGGGAGAAGTAGTCGGCGTCGCCCTCGCAGATCCAGTGGAAGACGGGGATGTCGGACACGGCGAGGCGCGCGCCCGCGACCATCGCCTCGACGAGCGGCAGGCCGAAGCCCTCCGCGAGGCTCGGGAAGACCACGCCGCGCGACGCCGCGTAGAGCACGGCGAGCTCGTCGTCGGTCACGTAGCCGGCCAGCTTGATGTCGTCCGACTCGGCCATGTCGACGTCGCCGAAGACGGCGCTCTTCGCGCCCACGAGCACGAGGGGGGCCGCCGCGCGGGTCTCCGCCGGCAGCTCGAGGTACGCCTCGGTGAGGCGCTTCAGGTTCTTGCGCGGATCCATGCTGCCGACCGCCAGCAGGTACCCGCCGTCGGTCACGCCGAACCGCTCGAGCACGCGGGCGCGCTCCTCGGCCCCGCGCGGCTCGCCGAACACGGGGCTCGGCGCGTTGGGCGCGACCACGACGGGCGCGCTGGAGAGGCCGAGCTCGCGCACCTGCTCGGCGACGGGCTCGCTCACGGTGACGATGACGCGCGCGTCGCGCAGGTTGGCGCGCAGCAGCGGGACGTGGGTCACGACGTACTCGCGGCTGTACCATTCGGGGTTCGTCAGCACGAAGAGGTCGTGCACGACCACGATGTGGCGGCGGTGGACGAGCGGCGCCCGGCTCGTGAGCGAGAGCAGCACGTCCTGGCGCGTGATCCACGGCAGGGTCGTCTGCACCCAGAGCCAGCTGCGCGCGCCGGACGACGCGACCCCGTCGGACGGCGTGGCGCGCGTGACGCCCTGCTTGCCCTCGAGGGCGCGGGCGATCTCGGTCGCGTAGCGCTGCTGGCCGGTGACCCGCTGCCCCGCGTAGGCCTCGTTGACGACGAGCCGGCGCATCACGCGGCCGCCCCGTCGAGCCGGGCGCCGTCGTGGCGGACCCAGGAGGCGATGCGGCGCTCGAACACGGCCGCGTCGAAGTCGGCGGAGCGGCGGACGCTGTCGGCGGGATCCAGCGCGGCGGCGCGCGCCACGGCGTCGGCGAGGCCGGCGCCCTCCCAGTCGTGCACGTGCACGCCGGTGACGCCGTCGACGACGCTCTCGGTCGCGCCGCCCACGTCGGTGACGAGCACGCGGGCGCCCGCGGCCATCGCCTCGACGGGCATGATCCCGAAGTCCTCGACCGCGGGGAAGACGTACGCGAGCGCGCGCTGGTACAGCGTGTAGAGCAGGGCGTCGCTCGGCCGCGGGACGATCGTGACGGGCACGCGCGCGGCGTCGGCCTGCGCCCGCAGCTCGTCGGCGAGCGGGCCGGATCCGGCGAGCACGACGGGCACGCCGGCCGCCTCGCCCGCGCGGATCACCAGGTCGAGCCGCTTGTACGGCACGAAGCGGCTGGCGCCGAGGAGGAACGACTCCGGCAGCGCGGCGGCGAGCGCGGCGTCGGATCCGGTGAGCTCGCCCTCCCAGGACGCGGTGTCGCGGATCGCGGTCGCGTCGACGGGCGGGTGGATGACCTGCGCGTCCACGTCCCACGCGGCGCGGATGCGGTCGCGCACGAACGCGCTGTTCGCGGCGACCTCGGCGCGGGACGCCTGCGCGCGCCGACGGTCGAGCGCGCGGAGCGGGGGAGCGGCGGCCTTGACGAGCGGGTTCGCGCCGCGCTGGTCGAGGTCGGGGGTCCAGAGGTAGCGGGCGGGGCTGTGCACGTACACGTGGCGCCGGGTGCCCTGGCCGCCGTGCCCGAGGTGGTGCGCGAACAGGTGCGAGCTGGCGAGGGTCCACTCGTAGGCGGACAGGTCGACCGAGCTCCACGTGAGCGGCATGAACGGCAGCGCCAGCGGCTTGCGCTTGCGCAGCGGCGTGCGGGCGATCCAGCTCTCCCGCACCGGCCGGTCGCCGAAGCGGCCCGGGTCGTCGTTCCAGAGCGTGAAGAGGTCGGCGTCGGGGAAGGCGTGCGCGAACGCGTCGAACACCTTCTCGGATCCGCCGGACCTCTCGATCCACTCCTGGACCAGCAGCCCGCCCATCAGACGGCCCCGTCCGCGCCGAAGACGGCCTTGAACGTGCGGGCGAGGATGATGATGTCGCCCGTGAGCGACCAGTTCTCCACGTAGTAGAGGTCGAGGCGGATGGCGTCCTCCCACGAGAGCGAGGAGCGGCCGGAGACCTGCCAGAGGCCGGACATGCCGGGCTTGATGAGGAGGCGTCGGCGGGCGGCGCTGTCGTAGAGCGCGACCTCGCCCTCGCGCTGCGGGCGCGGGCCGATGAGGCTCATGGATCCGAGGAGCACGTTGAGGAACTGCGGCAGCTCGTCGAGCGAGTAGCGGCGGAGGACGCCGCCGACCTTCGTGATGCGCGGGTCGTCGGTGACCTTGAACAGCGGGGTGTCTGCCGTGCCCTGCTGCTCGAGCAGCGCGAACAGCTCGGCGTCGGCGTTCATGCGCATCGAGCGGAACTTGAGCATGTGGAACGGCTCGCCGTTGAGGCCGATGCGCTCCTGCTTGTAGAAGACGTCGCCCTTGCTCGTGGCCTTGATGAGGATCGCGAGGATCAGGAACACGGGGCTCAGCACGATGAGCGTGATGCCGGAGACGACGATGTCGAACAGGCGCTTGGAGAGGAGCTTGCGCCCCTCGAAGCGCGGCGTCTCCACGTGGATGAGCGGGAGGCCGGCGACCGGGCGGGTGTGGATGCGCGGGCCGCCGATGTCGGTGAGCCCCGGAGCCATGACGAGGTGGTGGCGGCCGGGCTCGAGCGACCAGCTGAGCTCGCGGATCCGCTCGGGCGGCAGCTCGTCGCTCGACGTGAGCACGAGGGTGTCGGCGCCCAGGCGCTCCAGCTCCACGAGCGCGTCGTCCGCGTTGCCGACCACGGGCACGTCGAGGCCGGGCAGACGCGAGGGCCGGGCGTCACCGGTGAGGCACGCGCCCACCACGCGGTAGCCGGCCTTCGGGGCGCGGGCGAGGGTCGTGGCGGTGTGGGTCGTGCTCTCGAGGGACCCGACCAGCAGGATCAGCGAGGAGAACTCGCCGCGGCGACGCTGGGCCGAGAGCCACACGCGCCAGAGCGTGCGCGAGAGCAGCAGGAGGACGAGGCCGAGAGGCAGGCCCGTGACGATGTAGCCGCGCGCCAGGTCGATCTTCACGAGGAAGGCGACGATGGCGATGATCCCGAAGAGCCGCAGCGTCGCGTCCGCGACCTGCTTGTACTCCTGCGTGCCCGTGCCGACGATGCGGTAGTCGCGCGTGCTGTAGACCGTGAGGACGAACAGCCACGCGAGGATCAGCACGACCGAGACCATCGTGTAGGTCACGGCCACGCCCTGGGCGTTGCCGCCGAGGTCGACCGTGCCCGCCGTGGTGCCGAACCACAGGAACTGCACGCCGAAGGTCGTGAGGATGATGACGATCGCGTCGCTCAGCGCCAGGCGCCGGGCGTAGACGACCCGCCAGCGTGACCCCTCCTGGGCCTCGTCCGTGCGTCGTGTCTGTTGCGTGTCCACTGGTCCCCCGGGGCAGGCGGCTCCGATCGGGAGCCGGTGGTGTCTGATGGAGCGGCGTGCGCTCGCGTGTGCGGTGGCGGGCTGTTCAGCCCCGGAGGCGGGGCGCGTCGGTGCGGGTCACGGCCCGCACCGACTCGAGGATCGACTCGATGGCGCCCCCCGCCTGCTCGCCGGAGGCGTCGTACGTGGCCTGCGACCGGCGGTACGGGTCGACCACGTCGTAGTCGTCCTCCTGTGCGGGTGGCAGGGTCACGCCGCGCTGGGCAGCCACGAGCGGGATGAGCGCCCGCAGCTGCTCCGGCACGTCGCCGTCGCAGGCGATGTGCTTCTCGTCCCCGGTCACCTCGACGAGGTGCTCGAAGAGCGCGGCGAACTCGCGGATCGTGAAGGTGAAGCGGTTGGCGCGGGGCACCGCGCGCACGACGGCGCTGCGGTGCTCGCGCGCCATGGTGAGCACCAGGTCGACGCCCTGGATGATGCCGGGCGTGAGGAACCTCGCCTGGTGCTCGCTCGGGTCCCCGCCGTAGCGGACGGACAGCTCGGCCGCCTGCTCCGGCATGCGCTGCCCCTCGGCCGCGATCGTGCCGGCGCTGGAGAAGCGCACGACCGAGTCGGCCTCGGCGGCGTGGCCGCCGAAGATCGCCCGAACCCGGGCCCGGAGGACCTGCTCGGCGAGGGCGGAGCGGCAGATGTTGCCCGAGCAGACGAACAGGACGCGGAACGAGCCGTCGTCGACGCCCTCGGAGGATGCGTCGCCGAGGGCCGCGCGTGCGGCCCTGCGGCTCGTGGGGGGGAGTTCCGACATGGAGGGGAGCTACGCCTTGATCTTCTCGATGGGCGCCTTGGACTTGTTGCCGTCCTCGTCCTCCGTGTACCCGTACCCGTAGCCGTAGTGGCCGTAGCCGTACGCGTCCGGGCCCTTGGTGGGGAGCATGGTGATCACGAGGCCGAGCACGTCCGCGCCCACGTTGGTGAGGTTCGCGATGGCGCTCTTCAGCTGCGTGCGGTGCGTGCGGCCCGCCGCGACGACGACGATCGCGCCGCCGGCGTTCTTGGACAGGATCGCCGCGTCGGTGACGGGCAGCAGCGGCGGGGCGTCGATGAGCACCACGTCGTAGCGCGCCTCGAGGTCCTGCAGCAGTCGCGCCATTCCCTGCGAGCCGAGGAGCTCGGACGGGTTCGGCGGGATCTGGCCGGCGGGGAGGATCGAGAGCATGCCCGAGCCCCAGGGCTGGATGACGTCCTCGATCTCGGCGCGGCCGATGAGGATGTCGGTGAGGCCCACGGCGCCCTCGAGGCCCATGTAGGAGGCGAGGCGCGGACGGCGGAGGTCGGCGTCGATGAGGACGACCTTGATGCCGGAGTCGGCCAGCGCCAGCGCGAGGTTGGAGCTGGTGGTCGACTTGCCCTCGCCCTGGATCGAGGAGGTGATGACGAAGCTGCGCGAGCGGCCGCCGAACTCCAGGAACTGCAGGTTCGTGCGGAGGCTGCGGAAGGACTCGGCGCGGGGGCTGCGCGGGTCGTCCTGGACGATGAGGGGACGCTCGGTCGCCTTCGGGTCGTACGCGATGCCGCCGAGGATGGGCTTGGTCGTGACGAGCTCCACGTCGCGCTCCCCGCGGATGCGGTTGTCGAGCGTCTCGCGGAGGAGGCTGACGCCCACGCCGATGAGGAGGCCGATGAGCGCGCCGACGATGATGTTGACGGGCAGGTTCGGCGAGGACGGCGACTCGGGGATCTCGGCCTGCTCGAGCTGCGTGATCTGCACCTGCGGCGTGCCCTCGATGGTCTCGGGGACGAGCGTCCCGACGACCGTGGTGAGGCTCGCGCCGATGGCGTCCGCGAGGGTCGCGGCGTCCTGGCGGGACTGGTCCTTGACCGTGATGTCGATGATCGTGGTGTCGAGCGGCGCGGAGGCGCGGACCGACTCGGCGAGCTCGCGCGACGTCATGTCGAGGCCGAACTCGTCGATCACGGGCTGGAGCACGGCGCGGGTCGTGACGACGTCCGCGTAGCTCTTCACCGCCTGGGTGATGAAGTTGTTGCCCTGCTGGAGGTCCTGCACGCTGCCCGAGCTGCTCTGGGCGACGTACATCTTGGTGGATGCCTCGTACTCGGGGGTCTGGAGGAGGGAGAAGGCCGCCGCGGCGCCCACCCCGACCAGGAGCGTCAGGATGATGAGCACCGCGCCCCTACGCAGCATCCGAATGAAGTCACGGAGCGCCATAACTTAGAACCCTTCCCCAAAAGCACACAGGCGCGGAGTGTCCGCATACGTGGGATATCCACAGCCTCGGCTGTCTATCATCACACAGCTCACGAGTGGTGCTAGCAGCCCGGAACGCCCCCGTCCGGGGCATGGTAGGCCCTGTGACGCCCTGTTAGGGTCGCTCAGACAGCAGTGCTGCACGGCGGTACACGAGTGAGTAGGGACCTGGGCCATGAGCTCGCAGACATTTCGCCGGGGCACGCCCGCGCTCCCGGACCCGTCGGAGCTCCGCTCCGCGCCGGACGACAAGAACCCACCACCTGAGGGGGATTCGCCGACGGTGAACCGGGGCTTCCGCCCGGACGTCGAGGGCCTCCGCGCCCTCGCCGTGGTCGCCGTCATCGTCGACCACCTCTTCGACTGGCCGTCCGGCGGCTTCGTGGGCGTCGACGTCTTCTTCGTCATCAGCGGCTTCCTCATCACGGGCCTGCTGCTCAAGGAGTACGAGCGCACCAAGACGATCTCGTTCCTCGACTTCTACAAGCGCCGCGTCCGCCGCATCATGCCGGCCGCGCTCCTCGTGCTCGTGGTCTCCACGGCCGTCTCGTTCCTCGTCTTCAACGTGGTGCGCGCGCAGGCCAGCCTGTGGGACGCGATCTGGTCGGCCCTGTTCGTCTCCAACTGGCACTTCGCCAGCGCCGGCACCGACTACTTCGCGTCCGACGGCCCCATCTCGCCGTTCCGCCACTACTGGTCGCTCTCGGTCGAGGAGCAGTTCTACCTCGTCTGGCCCGTGCTGATCTTCCTGGTCATCACGTTCGCCCGCCGCCGCACCCCCAAGAACCGCGTCAAGCGCGCCCGCCTGTTCACGCAGACGATCGGCATCACGGTCGGCGTCCTCATCGTCGCGTCGCTCGCGTGGGGCTTCTACGAGACCTCGGCCCGCCCGACGGTCGCGTACTTCTCCACCTTCTCCCGCGCGTGGGAGCTCGGCATCGGCGCGCTCCTCGCGATCTTCGCCGCGCGGATCGCCACGCTGCCCGCCACGATCCGCCCCGTGCTCGGCTACGTCGGCCTCGCGGGCATCGTCGCGTCCTTCTTCCTCGTCTCCGGCGACAACGCCTTCCCCGTGCCCTTCGGCCTGCTGCCGGTCGTCGCGACCGCGCTCGTCATCGCGTCGGGCATCGGCGGGGTGTCGAAGGCCATGGTGCCGATCACGAACCCCGTCACCACCTACATCGGCCGGCTGTCGTTCTCGCTCTACCTCTGGCACTTCCCGGCGATCATCCTGCTGGCGTCGCTCCTCGGCACCGGCACCCCCGAGTACTACGGCGCCGCGATCGGCGCGACGCTCGTGCTGGCCGTCGCGTCGTTCCACCTCGTCGAGGACCCGATCCGCCGCTCCAGCTGGCTCGACCCCAAGAAGGCCGGCCGCCGGTCCTCCGCGGCGCAGCTGAAGATGACCGTCGCGGCGCTCTCCGTCGTCGCGGTCGCCGTGGTGGGCGTCGTCGCGGTGGCCGTCGTGCGCGACGATCCCAGCGACCAGAGCCAGCTCGGGAGCGGGACGCCGAGCACCGGCGGGACCGCCGCGCCCGTCGAGGCGACCGGCACCGCGCTCGCGACCCGGGGCGAGCAGATCACCGCCGCCCTCGGCTCGGACGAGTGGCCCGCGCTGGATCCCGCCGTCGAGTCGTTCGGCGACTTCGGGCGCGACGTCATCGCGCCCGAGTGGGCGAAGGACGGCTGCCTCGGCGCCGACCTCGCCAAGGAGAAGGACGCGGTGAAGAACGCCGAGCACTGCGTCTACGGCAACCAGGCGGCGGGCCCGGAGAAGACCGCGGTCATCTTCGGCGACTCGCTCGCGATCAGCTACGCGCCCATGCTCCGCACGAGCCTCGGTGACGACTGGAAGGTGCGCGTGCTCACGATGGCGCGCTGCCCCGCGTCCACGGTCACGAGCACGGACACCGACGGCTCCGAGTACACGGAGTGCACGGACTTCCGGAACTGGGCGCTCGGCGAGATGAACGCCACGAAGCCCGCGCTCATCCTGATGAGCGAGGCCGTCGACAACTCCTACCTGTCGAGCAAGGCCACGGGCGGCGCCGCCGACCGCGAGTGGCAGGCCGGCGCGCTCACCACGATGAACTCGCTGAAGACCGCCGCGTCCAACGTGATCGTCCTGTCCCGCCCGCCGGCAGCCACGGCCCTCGTGGAGTGCAAGACGCCGACGAGCTCGCCGAGCGACTGCCAGTCCACGGTGTCGCCGTCGTTCATCAGCCACGCCCGCACGATGGAGGCAGCGGCGACGGAGGTCGGCGCGCCGGTCCAGTTCATCAACACGCAGGGCTGGTTCTGCAGCCAGGGCACGTGCCCGGCGTTCGTGAACGGCATCCCCGTGCGCGGCGACACGTCGCACCTCACGGCCCGTCAGTCGCAGGACCTCGCGCCGATCATGTCGGACGTCCTCGCGCCGCTCGGCATCGGCGCCGCCCCGGCCGCCGGCTGACCCGCCCGCACCACCGCACGCCACGACGGGCGCTCCTCCTCACGGAGGGGCGCCCGTCGTCGTGCACCCGGCGGCGTGCGGCCGTCGACGTGCGTGATGCTCGCCTCGCCGCCCGCGCGTGTGGCCCGTAGGGCGGCGCGCCTGCGGGCAGGCGGATGCCCCACACCGCAGCGCAGGCGAGGGCGCCCCGGGGGGGGGGGCGAGCCCGCGCCGCACGGAGCCGTCGCCGTCCGGAGCCGACGCGGCTCGGAGCCGACGCGGCCCGGAGCCCGTCGAGGTCCGGAGCCCGTCGAGGTCCGCAGTCCGGTCACGCCCGGCGGGGGATCCGCGAGGGAGGGTCTAGCCCCGCGGCGCCTTCGCGGCCGACGAGCGGCTCGTGAGGCGGCGGGCGACGCCGATGAACGGCAGCTCCACGAAGCGGTGCACGAGCCAGGAGACGACGAGCGTGACGGCGATGGCGGCGATCACCCGCACGATCCCCTCGGGCACGTCGACGGCCCGCATCACGCGGTAGGCCAGCGGGTGCAGGAGGTACGCGGCGTAGGAGATCGCGCCGAGCCAGATGAGCACGCGCGAGTGCGCCGCCCGCCGCGTGGCGTAGAAGGCGAAGAACAGGCCGAGGCCGAGCAGGAACGACACGGCGTAGTCGAACGGCGGCCACGCCGCGTCCTGCCCGCCGTTGAGGTAGGTGAACAGCGGCACGCCCACGACACCCGCGACGAGCAGGCCGCGCCAGGCGGTGGATCCGTCGCGGTCGCGCAGGTGGATCGCGTGCCCGAGCGACGCCGTGTAGAGCAGCAGCGGCAGGGTCCAGGGCAGCTCGCGCTCCAGCACCCGGCCGGCGATCGCCGCGGCGACGAAGCCCGCGAGCCAGACGTAGCCCATGACCACGCTGCGGTCGAGGCGGCCGATGAGCTTCGCGACGAGGGACTGGCCGTAGAAGATCAGCTCGATGCCGAGGGTCCAGGCCGTCGGCACGATCGTGAAGATGCCCACGGCGCCCTGCACCATGAGCACGTTCGCCATGATCACGAGCGGGCCGCCCAGCTCGCCGTCGCCCGTGGTCGCGACCCACAGCATCATCAGGCCGAGCACGAGCCAGTAGAGCGGGAAGAGCCGGTACAGGCGGCGCACGAGGAAGGTGCGGGTGTCCTGCCGCTGGAGGCTCAACGGGATGACGTAGCCGCTGACGAGGAAGAACGCGACGACGCCCACGCGCCCCGCGTCCACCCACTGGCGGCTGAAGTCCTCGAACGCCGGGTACTCCGCGGCGATGAGGTGCTGCAGCACCACGATGAACGACGCGACGCCGCGGACCGCCTCGAGGAACTCGATCTTCCGACCGGTCTCGCTCTTCACTGTCACGGTGCTGGTCACGCGGGCTCTCCTCTGGTGCGGGCGCGACGCTTCGGAGGCACCGATTCGACCCTAACCGCCGGGTCGTCGGCGGGCGGGCGGGGGGATGCCCCTACTTCTGGGCGCCGTCGTCGAGGACCTCGGTGCGGATGAACTTGCGCACCTCCGCGCCCATGAGCTTGTAGCCGGTCATGTTCGTGTGGATCCCGTCGCGGAAGAACTCGGTCCGCCACTTCATGTCCTTGTTCGTGAGGTTCTTCCACGGGTTGAAGAAGTGGAAGCCCTGCGCGTCGGCGAACTCCTCGAGGTGCGCGTTGACCGCGGGCGGCGTCTCGGGCTCGGCGTTCTGCGGCGGGATCCCGAGGATCACCGTCTCCTTCGGCGCGAGCTTCTCGACCGTCTGCAGGATGTCCGCGTCGAGCTGCGTCTCCGGCACGCCGGCGATGCGGTTGTTGGTGCCGATCATGATGAGCGCGACGTCGACGTCCTCGACGGTGGGCGTGTTCGCGGCCATGACCGTGCTCGTCGCGCCGTCGGTGCCCCAGCCGCCCGCGAAGGTCAGCGGGTCGCCCACGACGTAGTCGACGTAGGCCATGCCCTGGTCGATGCCCTGGGGCAGCGTGCCGACGAAGCCGTTCGTGTTCGAGTCGCCCATCACGACGATCCGGACCATGTCCTCGGGCGCCGTCGTGGCGGACGCGCCGGGCGCGGGCTCGCCCTCGGTGGCGGTGGGGGCGGGCTGCGGCGCGCTGGTGCACCCGGCGAGCAGGAGGACGGCGGCGAGGGCGCTGACGGCGCCCCGGGCCATGCGACGTGCGGGCATAGGTGTTCATCCGATCGTGGAGGGGTCCGCGGCAGCGGCGAGCCGGTGACCCCGTCAGCCGCTGCGATCACGGGGCCGCTCGGAAACCATTGTGGCATGCGGTTTCCATCGTCCCGGTGGCGGCGTGGCGGACCGCCGATCCGCGGAGGGCGTGATCGGGCACCCGGCCGACGAGCGGCCGGGCCTCGCTGGGGTGCGGCTCAGGCGGTGCGCGCGAGGCGCACGAGCGCCTGCACGGCGGCGTGATCGGAGGGCGAGCGGCCCTCGAACGTGTACGGGTTGATGGCCGAGTCGACCACCTCGACGCCGTCGCCCGCGAGGATCCAGTCGATGCGCTCGCCCTCGGGCACCGGGTCGCCGTAGGCCGTGAACGTGCCGATGCCGGGGGTCGCGTGGTGCGCGGCCGTGGTCCAGGTGTCGGCGAGGCCGGCGTCGCGGGTGAGGATGTCGTACGCCGCGGACTCCTCGGCCGGGGCGTTGAAGTCGCCCGTGACGACGACGGGCGCGCCGGACGCGACCTCCTGCAGCCGCTCGGTGATGAGGTCGGCGCTCTTCACGCGCGCGAGCTCGGACTCGTGGTCGAGGTGCGTGTTGAGGTGCACGAACTCGGCGCCGCTGCGGCGGTCGCGGAAGCGCGCCCACGTCGCGATGCGCGTGGTGCTGCAGCCCCAGGAGCGGGATCCGATGAGCTCCGGCAGGTCGGACAGCCAGAACTGGTCCCACGCGACGACGTCGAGGCGGCGCTCGTCGTAGAAGATCGCGCTGTACTCGCCGCCGGACCCGCCGTCGCGGCCGTAGCCGAGCATGCGGTGGTGGGGGAGCGCCCGGGCGATGGCGGGGAGCTGGGCCGAGAGGGCCTCCTGCACGCCGAGGACGGTGGGCTGCTCGAGCTGGAGGAAGCGGGCGAGCACGGGCTCGCGGTCGGCCCAGTGGTCGGGATCGCCCGGCTCGGTCGAGGGGCGGGCCAGGCGGATGTTGCAGGTCATGACGTGCACGAGGTCGCCCTCGGCCGAGCCGATGGTCGCCTGCTGGGGCGGGGCGGGAGCGAGCTGCGTCGCTGCCGCCGGACGAGACGGAGGGGGGTCGGCCTCCGCGGTGCCGTCCGGACCGTCCGTCGTGGTGGTCGTCTCGTCCGCGCGCGGGCGCTCGAGGAGCGCCGTGCCGGAACCTCGGGTGGGCCGCCCGACGCCGGGATCGGAGGATCCGGCACCGTCGAACAGGTCGCGTCGGCTGAATCCGCCGCTGGCCATCATGGAGATCTCCTCGGGTCGCACGTGTCTCGCATGATCAGCCTGCGCGACGGGACCCCTGCGGGGACCAACGGCGCATGGCGGATGCGTGAACTGCACGGACAGGTCTACGCGAGGGGTGCGGGGATGGCAACCCGGGGGCGGCGTGTCGGCCGGTCGCGGAGGTTTCCACCAGCCCGCGCATGGCCCGTGGACAGACGCGCGCCCCGCCGGCGGGTGCCGACGGGGCGCGCTGCGACGCGGGGAGAGGTGGTCAGCCCAGGTGCTCGGCGAGGAAGTCCGTGAGCGCGCGCCACGAGCGGCGCTCGGCGCGGTCCTGGTACTGGGCGCCGTGCTCCGGCGAGTCGACGCCCGGCACGGAGAACGCGTGCAGGGCGCCGCTGTAGGTGACGACCTGCCAGTCGATCACGGGACGCGTGCGCATCTCGGCCTGGAACGCGGCCACCTTCTCGTCGGGGACGATCGGGTCGTCCGCGCCCGTGAGGACGAGGATCGCGGCCTTCACGTCGGCGACGTCGGCGGGCTCGTGCACCACCAGGTTGCCGTGCAGCGAGATCGCGGCCTTGATCTCGGCGCCCGCCCGGGCGACCTCGAGCGAGGCGCTGCCGCCGAAGCAGTAGCCCATGACGGCGATGCGCGACGGGTCGACGTCGGGCTCGGCCGCCAGGCGGTCGATCCCGGCCTGCACGCGGGCGCGCATGAGCGGGAGGTCGGCGTAGAAGGACCCGGCGACCTGGCCGGCCTCCTCGGGGCCGGGGCGCACGTCGCGGCCGTAGACGTCGGCGGCTAAGGCGACGTAGCCGAGGCGCGCGAGCATCTGGATCCGTGCGGCCACGTGCCCGCCGACGCCGAACCAGTCGTGGATCACGAGCACGGCCGGGCGACGCCCGCTCTGCGCGGCGTCGCGGGCGAGGAGCCCCTCGAGCTCGGTGCCCTCGTGGTCGTACAGCACCGGTCCCATCTGGATGTCGGCGCCCGCGGGCAGCGGCACGCGCTCCGTGAGCTCGGCGAGGGACGGCGACCAGAAGGGGGGCGATGCGGGGTCGGTCATGCTCATGCCTCCACGGCGGTGCCGAAGCGGGCGGGGAGCGTGGCGCGGTGGATCCCGCGCAGCTCCTCGACCGACAGGGTGAACAGGCCCTGCAGCTCGAGGCCGGGCGCCTGCGCGTCCGTCACCCCGATGCGGAGCACGGGGTAGCCGCGCCCCTCGCAGAGGCCCTGGAACTTGACGTCGTCCTCGCGGGGGACCGTGACGAGCATCCGGCCGGTGGACTCCGAGAAGAGGGCGGTCGCCGCGTCGACGCCGTCGCGCTGCACGATGCCGTCGAGCCAGACGCGCGCGCCGACGCCGAAGCGCATCACGGACTCCGCGAGCGCCTGGCCGAGGCCGCCGTCCGAGAGGTCGTGCGCGCTCGCGACGAGCGACTGCGTGGCGCCCGCGGCGATGAGGGAGGCGAGCTCCTTCTCGGCGCCGAGGTCGACCACGGGCGGGACGCCGCCGAGGTGGTCGTGCACGGTGCCGGCCCAGGCGGATCCGTCGAGCTCCTCGCGCGTGACGCCGAGGAGGTAGATGTTGTCGCCCTCGTCCTGCCAGCCGGAGGGGATGCGGCGCGCGACGTCGTCGATCACGCCGAGCACGCCCACGACGGGCGTGGGGTGGATGGCCTGCGTGCCCGTCTGGTTGTAGAGGGACACGTTGCCGCCCGTGACGGGGATCTCGAGCTCCAGGCAGCCGTCCGCCAGGCCCTCGACCGTGCGGCTGAACTGCCACATGACCTCGGGATCCTCGGGGCTGCCGAAGTTGAGGCAGTCGCTCACGGCGACGGGCGTGGCGCCGGACGCGGCGACGTTGCGGTACGCCTCCGCGAGGGCGAGCTGCGCGCCCGCGTACGGGTCGAGCTGGCAGAAGCGGCCGTTCGCGTCGGTCGCGACGGAGAAGCCGAGGCCGCTCTCCTCGTCGACGCGGACCATGCCCGCGTCGTCGGGGAACGACAGGGCGGTGTTGCCCATGACGTAGCGGTCGTACTGGTCGGTGATCCACGACGCGTCGGCGAGGTTCGGGCTGCCGAGCAGCTGGAGGAACTGGTCGCGGATGTCGTCGGGCACGGTGGGGCGCGCGAGGCGCGACGCGGAGTCGGCCTGGAGGGCGTCGATCCACGTGGGGTAGGAGACGGGCCGGTCGTACACCGGGCCGTCGACCGCGACCGTGCGCGGCTCGACGTCGACGATGCGCTCGCCGTGGTGGTCGATGACGAGGCGGCCGGTGTCGGTGACCTCGCCGAGCACGCTCGTCTCGACGTCCCACTTGCGGACGACCGCGAGGAAGCCGTCGAGCTTCTCCGGCTTCACGACCGCCATCATGCGCTCCTGGCTCTCCGACATGAGGATCTCCTCGGCCGTGAGCGACGGGTCGCGCAGCAGCACCTCCTCGAGCCGGATGTGCATGCCGCCGTCGCCGTTGGACGCGAGCTCGCTCGTGGCGCAGGAGATGCCGGCAGCTCCCAGGTCCTGGATCCCCTCGACGAGGTCCTTCGCGAACAGCTCGAGGCAGCACTCGATGAGCACCTTCTCGGCGAACGGGTCGCCGACCTGCACCGCGGGGCGCTTGGTGGGGCCGCCGTCGGCGAACGTGTCGCTCGCGAGGATGGAGGCGCCGCCGATGCCGTCGCCGCCCGTGCGGGCGCCGAACAGCACGACCTTGTTGCCCACGCCGCGCGCGTTGGCGAGATGGAGGTCCTCGTGGCGGAGCACGCCGACCGCGAGCGCGTTCACGAGCGGGTTGCCCTGGTACACGCGGTCGAAGTAGGTCTCGCCGCCGATGTTCGGCAGCCCCAGGCAGTTGCCGTAGAAGCTGATGCCCGCGACCACGCCGTGCACGACGCGCGCGGTGTCGGGGTCGTCGATGTCGCCGAAGCGCAGCGCGTCCATCACGGCGACGGGGCGCGCGCCCATCGAGATGATGTCGCGGACGATGCCGCCGACGCCCGTGGCCGCGCCCTGGAACGGCTCGATGTAGGAGGGGTGGTTGTGGCTCTCGATCTTGAAGGTGACCGCCCAGCCCTCGCCCACGTCGACGACGCCCGCGTTCTCGCCCATGCCGACCATGAGGTCCTTCTTCATGGACTCGGAGACCTTTTGGCCGAACTGGCGCAGGTACTTCTTCGAGGACTTGTAGGAGCAGTGCTCGCTCCACATGACCGAGTACATGGCGAGCTCGCCGCTCGTGGGGCGGCGGCCGAGGATCTCGCGGATCTTGAGGTACTCGCCCTCCGTGAGCCCGAGCGCCGCGTACGGCTGCTCCTTCTCGGGGGTGCGCTCGGCCATCTCGACGGTGTCGGCGACGTGGCGGCGTGCGCTGCGTCCCTCTCCCGCGGGGGTCTCGGTGGGGACGGATGCGGGATCGGGGTGGACGCTCACTGCGCGAGGACTCCTTCGAGGACGGACGTGAAGAGACGGAGGCCGTCGACACCGGAGCGCATGGCGGCCGGGGTGTCCGGTCCGAAGCCCTCCTCGACGGCGTGCTCGGGGTGGGGCATGAGGCCGACGACGTTGCCGCGGGCGTTGGTGATCCCGGCGATGTCGCGCAGGGATCCGTTCGGGTTGCCGCCGAGGTAGCGGAAGGCCACGCGGCCCTCGCCCTCGAGGCGGTCGAGCGTGTCGGCGTCGGCGATGAAGCCGCCCTCGCCGTTCTTGAGCGGGATGGTGATCTCCTCGCCCGCGGTGAACGCGTTCGTCCACGCGGTGCCGGTGGCCTCGACGCGGAGGCGCTGGTCGCGGCAGACGAAGTTCCCGGCCTCGTTGCGGATCAGTCCGCCCGGCAGCAGGTGCGCCTCGGTGAGCATCTGGAAGCCGTTGCAGATGCCGAGCACGGGGACGCCGCGCTCGGCCGCGTCCACGACCTCGCGCATGATCGGCGCGAAGGCCGCGATGGCGCCCGCGCGGAGGTAGTCGCCGTAGCTGAAGCCGCCGGGGAGCACGATCGCGTCGACGCCCTGGAGGTCGTGGTCGCCGTGCCAGAGCGCGACCGGGGTGGCGCCCGCGAGACGGACGGCGCGCTGCGCGTCGCGGCCGTCGAGGGATCCCGGGAAGGTGATGACCCCGACGCGCATCAGCGCTGCTCCGCCGCGGCGGAGCCGTGGGGGAGCGGGTGCGCGGCGACGTCGGTGTCGGCCGTGCCGCCGTCGGCGACCGTGTGCTCGTCGGTGACGTTGCCCGAGGACATGTCGGCCTCGGCGCTGATGCCGAAGCCGTCGAGCCCGGCGACGTGGACGCTGATCACGTCCTCGATGACGGAGTTGGAGAGCATGTCGGCGGCGAGGGTCTGGACGTCGGCGAGCAGCGCGTCGTCCACCTCGCCCTCGACGGTGAGCTCGAAGCGCTTCCCGATGCGGACGCCGGTGAAGCGGTCCTTGCCGAGGCGGGCCAGGGCGCCGGCCACGGCCTTCCCCTGGGGGTCGAGCAGCTCGGCCTTGGGCATCACTTCGACGACGATCGTGGGCACGATGGGACTCCGGATTCCTGGAGGCGGGTGGATGCGCTCAGCGTACCGGACGGCCGCGCCCCGCCGGGCGGGGCCGACGGGGCGGGCGCGCGGCGCGCGGGGAGGGATCAGCCGATCGCCTCGGGCAGCAGCTCCACGCGGTAGGCGGCGTCGATGGTCTCGCCCGTGGCGGGATCCTCGAGCTGCACGCGCCAGCGCGACGCGAACTGGTCGACTCCCGGCACCATCGCGACCGTGCCCGAGATGAGCACCGTGCCGGGGACGCGGAGCCCCCGCTGCTCGAGAACCTCGAGCCAGTGGTCGGGCGTGAGGAGCGCGGCGAGCGTGGAGTCCTGGATGAGCTCCTCGGCACCCTCCTCGCCGACCCAGCCGCGCAGGCGGATCGCGTCGAGGCGGTCGCGCACGTCGGCGAGGCGCCAGGCCTTGCGTCCGAGCACGTCGGGTCCGGCGTTCTTGCTCCACGCGACGCCGTGCACCTCGAGGGCGCGGTCGGTGTGGTCGCACGCGACGGTGAGGAGCACGTCGTCGTCGGTGATCACGAGGGCCCACTCGGCCTCGCCCGAGGTGCGGCCGTGCTGCGCGGGCACCGTGTCGGCCTGCGACGCGAGGTACGGCGCGACGGGGTAGAGCGCGGGCGTCGTCTCGGGTCCGGGCACGCCGAGCTCGGCCAGCTCGTCGATGTGCGCCTGCACCTCGGCCTGGTCGCGGCCCGCGTAGCCGGCGTTGAGGAGCGACACGACCTCGACGCTCGGGGTGGATCCGTCGGGCAGCTGGAAGCGCAGGGTGGTCATCGGTCCTCCGGTGGTGTTTCGAGCGTGTGAAGAAATGCGGGTCCGGGCGCCTCGGCCATGGTGCCGGGGCTCCGGTATGCCTACTGTATACAGCACACCGACCGGACGCCGGGCGGGATCCGATCGCCGGATCCGCCGCCCGGCTCCCTCACCCGAGGAGCCCCATGGCCGACGACCCCACCGCCTCCCCGGCGGCGACCGCGCCCGCATCCGGCGCGCACGCCGCGGCTGCCGCGACCGAGAAGCCCACCCGCCGCGAGCTCGTCAAGGCGTTCACCGCGAGCCTCACCGGCACCTCGCTCGAGTGGTACGACTTCGCCGTCTACTCGGCGGCCAGCGCCGTCGTGTTCCCCGTCGTGTTCTTCCCGTCGTCGGACCCCTACACGGCGACGATCCTCGCGTTCTCCACCTACGCGGTCGGCTACGTGTCGCGCCCCGTCGGCGGGTTCGTCTTCGGGCGGCTCGGCGACAAGATGGGCCGCAAGCCCGTCCTCGTGCTCACGCTGCTGCTCATCGGCATCGCGACGTTCCTCATCGGCGTGCTGCCGGGCTACGCGACCATCGGGCTCGCGGCGCCGATCATCCTGGTGCTGCTCCGCTTCGCTCAGGGCGTGGGCGTCGGCGGCGAGTGGGGCGGCGCGGTGCTGCTCTCGAGCGAGTTCGGGGATCCACGCAAGCGCGGGTTCTGGTCGTCGGCCGCGCAGGTCGGGCCGCCCGCCGGCAACCTGCTCGCCAACGGCGCGCTCGCGCTGCTCACGGTGCTGCTCACCGAGGAGGACTTCCTCGACTGGGGCTGGCGCGTGGCCTTCCTCCTCTCGGCGCTGCTCGTGGCGTTCGGCCTCTGGATCCGCCTGAAGCTCGAGGACACCCCCGTGTTCAAGGCGCTGCAGGAGCGCGGCGACCGGCCGAGCGCGCCCATCTCGGAGATCTTCCGCACGCAGGGCCGCCCGCTCGTCGCCGCGATCCTCTCCCGCGTCGGACCCGACGTCCTCTACGCGCTCTTCACGGTCTTCACGCTCACCTACGGCGTCAACTCGCTCGGCTTCGAGCGCTCGCAGGTGCTCGTGGCGGTGCTCGTGGGATCCGCCGTGCAGCTGTTCACGATCCCGTTCGCGGGCGCCGTGAGCGACCGGATCAACCGCCGGGCCGTGTACGCCGCCGCCGCGGTGGGCGCGGCCGTGTGGGCGTACGTCTTCTTCGCGATCACCGACGGCTCGTCGACCTTCGTGCTCGGCGTGGGCATCGTGCTCGGCCTCTTCTTCCACTCCTTCATGTACGGGCCGCAGGCGGCGTACATCATCGAGCAGTTCTCGCCGCGGCTCCGCTACACGGGCGCCTCGCTCGCGTACACGATCGCGGGCGTGATCGGCGGGGCCATCGCGCCGCTGATGTTCACGATCATCTACGAGGAGACCGGCAGCTGGGTCGGCATCGCGCTGTACCTCACGGCCGCGGTCGTGCTCACGCTCGTGGGCCTCGCGATGGGCCGCGACTCGGACGTGTCCGAGGACGAGGAGTACGTGCGCACGGGCGCCGAGGGCGTGGCGGCGGCGGTCAGCGGGCGCTGACCCGGGGGATCCGGCTCACCCGGCGGCGTCGGCGGTCCGCGGACCGCCGACGCCGTCGTCGTCCTGGGCGGCGCGCGCGATGAGCTCGCGCACGTCCGCCAGGTGCCCGGCCATGGCGCGCTCCGCGCCCGCCACGTCGTGGGCGGCGACCGCCTCGTGGATCGCCCGGTGACCGCGGACCGAGATGCGGCGCCCGCGTCGCGTGGCGTGCGAGTGCGCGCGCACGTCGCCCGTCCAGTCGCTCGCCATCGTGCAGAGCGCCGAGAGCAGGGGGTTCTGCGCGGCCTGCGCGAGCAGCAGGTGGAACTCGACGTCGAGCCGCAGGGACTCGGCCTGCCGCAGGTCCTCGCTCGAGCGGTCGAGCACGTCGGACAGCTGCAGGACGTTCGCCGGCGTCGCGCGCAGGGCCGCGAAGCCCGCCACCCGCGGCTCGATGACCTCGCGCAGCTCCGCGACGTGATCCGCCGACATGCGGTCGGGCACCAGCCCCCGCAGCCGGGTCACCTCGTCGGACGGTCGCATCACGATGGTCCCGCGGCCCGGCGTCCGCTCCACCAGGTGCTTCGACTCGAGCTCGTGCATGGCCTCCCGCAGCGACGAGCGCGACACGGACATGCTCAGCGCCAGCTCGCGCTCCGCGGGCAGCTTCGTGCCGGGGGCGAGCTCGCCGGTGGCGATGAGGCGCTCGAGGTGGGCGACCAGCTCCACGGGCACGTTGCGCGACCGACGCATGCCCGGGATGGAGGAGGTCATCGGCGTCTCCTCGGTGCGCGGGGTGCTGCCCGGGTGCGGATCCCGGCGGTCGGTCCGCTCAGCATAGGCGTCGGCGCTCGCTGCCGACCTCGCGTCGGATCCCGGTGTTTCGGCCGTGTGAAGAGGCTGTTACCAGTCGCGACCGGGGCTCGTGCTGTCCTCGCGCGCCGAATACCTTCTCCCTCACTTGGTCCGACCATCCGGCCGATCACCTCGTCACGCGGCGTCCCTCCCCGTCGCCGCGCCCTCCCGAAAGGACCCCCGTGATCCGAGCGCTCCCCGGTGCCGCCGCCCTCGCCGCCGCCCTCCTCCTCCTGACCGGCTGCGCGAGCAGCGCCAGCGCGGGCGGCGAGGCCGCCGCCGCGAAGTACGCCGACCTCGCGAAGGGGGCCACGTGCTCCGCCCTCCGCGAGCAGCACCCCGACTGGGTAGGGAAGACCCTCACCAACGCCATCAACCCGCACACGCCCGGCTACGAGTCCGTGAACGCGGACGACCCGAGCGTCTACGAGGGCTTCGACATCGACCTCGGCGAGGCCATGGGCGCGTGCCTCGGCTTCACGGTCGACTACGTGCCCGTCGCGTTCGCCGAGCTGATCCCGACCATGGCGAGCGGCCAGGCCGACTTCGTGATCTCCGACATCTACGCGACCGAGGAACGGGCGGCCAACGCCGACTTCATCACCTACTCGAAGGTCTTCGACGGCCTCCTCGTCGCGAAGGGGAACCCGAAGAAGCTGACGGGGATCGACACCTCGCTCTGCGGCACCACGGTCGCGCTCAACAAGGGCTTCGTGGAGGTGCCGCTCGTCGAGGGGCTCGCCGCCGACTGCGAGAAGGAGGGGAAGGCGGCCCCGACCGTGAGCCTCTTCGACGGCAACGCGGACTGCGTGCAGGCGATCCTCGCGGGACGGGCCGACACGTACATCAACGACGTCAACACCGTGAACCGCTTCGTGAAGGAGCACCCGGACGACCTCGACAAGGCCACGGCGGTGACGCTCGACTACAAGATCGGCATCGCGGTGCCCCAGGAGCAGACCGGATTCCGCGACGCCATGGAGGCCGCGCTCGTCGCCGTCCAGGACTCCGGGCTGCAGCAGCAGCTCGCTGCCGACTGGGAGCTCGACGAGAACGCGGTCGAGGCGCCCACCATCCTCAGCACCACGGACTGACCCGACGACGGCACCGGAAGGATCCCCGTGGACCAGTTCCTGCACTACCTCACCCTCCCGTACCTCCTCCAGGGCATCGGAATCACCGCCCAGCTGACGCTCTACGGCTTCGTCGGCGGGCTGCTCGTCGGCGGCGTGCTCGCGGCCATGCAGCTCAGCCGGTTCCGCGCGCTCGCCGTCCTCGCGCGTGCCTACACGGTCATCTACCGCGGGACGCCGCTGATCCTGCAGCTCGTGTTCGTCTTCACGGCGCTGCCCCACGTGGGCATCGTGCTGTCGCCCATCGCGGCGGGGGCGCTCGCGCTCGCGCTCAACGAGGCGGCGTTCTTCGCGGAGATCCTGCGCTCGGGCGTGCGCGGGGTGGACGCGGGCCAGACCGCCGCCGCCCGCGCCCTCGGCATGGTGCCGCGCGTGGTCATGCGCCGCGTCGTGGGGCCGCAGGCGGCGCGCTCGATGGTCCCGGCGCTCGGGAACGAGGCCGTGTCGACCATGAAGAACAGCGCGCTCGCGTCGATCATCGCCGTGCCCGAGCTCACCCTCCGCAGCCAGCAGCTCGCGTCGAGCACGTTCGAGTACTTCAGCATCTACTTCGCCTCGGCGGTGATGTACCTGCTGCTCACGGGGATCATCACGGTGACGCAGCTCCTCGTCGAGGACGCGGCCGACCTCGACCGCACGCACCGCAGGTCGTTCCTGTCGCGGCTCGTGCCGCGTCGGCGTGACCGGGCAGCGGCGTCGGGCGGCGCGGATGCCGGCGGCGTCGCGGCGGTGGATCCGGTCGCCGAGGCGGCCGTCGCGAGCCCGGGCGGCGCCGCGAGGGCCGGCTCGGCGGATCCCGCCGCGCGCGTCCCCGGCCCGTCCATCGTGGAGCTGCGCGGCGTGCGGAAGTCGTACGGCCGGAACGAGGTGCTCCGCGGCATCGACCTCACCATCCGCGCGGGCGAGGTGATCGCGCTCCTCGGCCCGAGCGGATCCGGGAAGAGCACGCTGCTGCGGACCGTCAACCGGCTCGAGACCGTGGACTCCGGCGAGGTGCTGCTGGCCGGACGCCCCATCGGCCTCGACGCATCCGGCCGCCCGGCGCCCGAGGCCGCGGTCGCCGCCCAACGGGTGGAAGCCGGCGTCGGCATGGTCTTCCAGCAGTTCAACCTCTTCCATCACCTGACGGCAGCGCAGAACGTGGCCGCGCCCCTGCGCTGGGTGGCCGGCATGGATCCCGCCGCCGCCGAGGCGCGCGCCCGCGAGCTGCTCGACGGGGTCGGGCTCGCGGCCCGCGCCGACGTGCTGCCGCGGCACCTGTCCGGCGGGCAGCAGCAGCGCGTCGGGATCGCCCGCGCCCTCGCCGGGAGCCCGCGCGTGCTGCTGCTCGACGAGCCCACCAGCGCCCTCGACCCCGAGCTGGTGGCCGAGGTGCTCGCGGTCATCCGGGGTCTCGCACACACAGAAGGACTCACCATGCTCATCGCCACCCACCAGATGCGGTTCGCCCGCGACGTGGCCGACCGCGTCGTCTTCATGGCCGGGGGCGTCGTCGTCGAGGACGGCCCGGCCCGCCAGGTCATCGACGCGCCGCGGGATCCCGTCACAGCGCGCTTCGTGAACGCCATGAACCAGGCGGAGGCGTGACCATGACGACGCGCACCGTCCACTCCTTCGACGCCTCCACGGGCGTCCCGCCGCAGGTCGGCCCGTTCGCGCATGCCACCCGCTGGGGTGACACGCTCTACGTGACCGGGCAGATGCCGACGGATCCCGCGACCGGCGAGCTCGTCGACGGCGGCCTCGTCGCCGAGACCCGGCAGGTGCTCGCGAACCTCACGGCCGTGATCGCCCACTTCGGCGCCACGCTCGACGACGCCCTCATGGTGCGCGTCTACCTCACCGACTTCGCGGACTTCGACCGCTTCAACGCGGAGTACCGCTCCTGGTTCGCCGGGCCGCTGCCGAGCCGCACCTGCGTGGGCGTCACGGGGCTCGCGGTCGGCGCGACGGTCGAGATCGACCTGGTCGTCGGGATCCCGGGCGGGGGCACGCGATGAGCGGCGGCGTCCTGCAGTCCGGCACCGGACCGGTCCTCGGCCGGCACCACCTGCCGTCGCGGGCGGACGAGATCCGCTGGGGCTGGCTCCCGACCGCGGAGAGCCGACCCGCGCTGACGGTCGCGTCGGGGGAGACCGTGACGATCGACACCGTCAGCCACGAGGGGATCCTCGACGACCAGGGCCGGGATCCCGTCGCCTACCTCGCCCAGTTCGGCGTCGGGCGCGACCGCGTGCTCGACGACGCCGTGGACATCGCGGCGAGCGGCGTCCCGAACACGGAGGCGGACGGCCCGCACGTGGTCACGGGTCCCGTGGGCGTCCGGGGTGCGCGACCGGGCGACGTGCTGCGCGTCGACGTGCTCGACCTGGCGCCGCGCGTGCCCTACGGCTTCATCAGCAACCGGCACGGATTCGGCGCGCTCGCCGGGGAGATGCCGGCCGACCCGCACTCGCTGGCCACGCGCGACGTCGACACGATCATCACCGGCGGATCCGTCAGCCACTTCGCCTGGGTGGAGGAGCGCGCCGGGAGCAGCGTCGGCGTGATCCACGCGGGCGACGCCCGCACGCTCGCCTTCCCGCTCGCGCCGTTCCTCGGCCTCATGGCGGTGGCGACGCCCGGGTCCGACGCGCACCACTCGGTGCCGCCGGGGCGCTTCGGCGGCAACATCGACGTGAAGCACGCGATCGCCGGGTCGACGCTCTACCTGCCCGTGCTCGCCGACGAGGCCCTCTTCTCCACGGGTGACCCGCACTTCGCGCAGGGCAACGGCGAGGTCGCGCTCACCGCGTTCGAGGCGCCGCTGCGGGCGACCCTCCGGCTCACGACCCTCTCGGGCGCCGAGGCGCGGCGCGCGACGGGCGGGCTCGCGGAGCCGGTGCTCGAGAACGCGACGCACTGGATCCCCACCGGCATGGACGTGGACCTCGACGTCGCGATGCGGAACGCCGTGCGCAACGCGGTCGACTTCCTCGCGGCGCGCTTCGACCTCGCACGCTCGGTGGCGCTCGCCTACCTCTCGGCGGCGGGCGACTTCGAGGTGTCGCAGGTCGTGGACCAGGTGAAGGGCGTCCACTGCATGATCCGCAAGGCGGACTTCGCGGCCTGGCACTGAGGTGCGCGGCTGTGGGGCGGGCGGATCCGCGTCAGGCGCGCAGCAGCACGTCGAGCGTGACGGCGAGGTGCCGGTCGATCGCGTCGCGGGCCGCCTCGGCGTCGCCCGCGGCCAGCGCGTCGACGATGCCGGCGTGCTCCTCGCAGACCCGGTCCTGCCGGTCGGTGGCGCGGTAGAGCGCCTCGACGCCCACGAGGATCTGTCGGGCGCGGAGCTTCGCGTAGGTGCGGCTCATGAGCTCGCTGCCCGCGGCGTCGACCAGGAGCTGGTGGAAGCGGCGGTCGTGCTCGATGAACTCCCGGCCGCTCTCGCGCGGCGGCGTCGCGACCATGGCGCGCTGCTGCTCGAGCACCTCGCGCATGGCGTCGAGCGGCGTGCGGTCGTGCTCCACCGCGCTCGTGGCAGCATGCCGCTCGAGCACGCCGCGCAGCTCCATCAGCTCGGCGATCTGGCGGCCCGTGATGACGGGGATGCGCGCGCCGCGCTTGGGGATCATCTCCACCAGGTCGTCGGCGGCGAGCAGCAGCAGGGCCTCGCGGACGGGCGTGCGGGAGACGCCGATGCGCTCGGCGAGCTCCTGCTCGTTGAGGAACGCGCCCTGCTGGTCCGGGTCGGTGAGGACGTGCGCGTGCAGGAACTCGTAGGCCCGCTCGCGGCCGGAGAGGGCGCTCGCCGAGGTGCCTGGATCGCCCGCCCGTTCTCGCATACGCTATGTATACATCACGAGGAGGACCATGAAGATCGCGCTCGCACAGATCATCAGCTCGCCGGATCCCGGGGAGAACCTCGCACGGATCACCGCGTTCGCCGAGGACGCCGCGCGGCAGGGCGCCGAGCTCGTGGTGTTCCCGGAGGCGGCGCAGCGGGCGTTCGGGAATCCGCTGCCCGAGATCGCGGAGCCGCTCGACGGGCCGTGGGCGACGGGCGTGCGGGCGGTGGCTGACCGCCTCGGCGTCGTGATCGTCGCCGGCATGTTCACGCCCGGCGTCGAAGGCCGCGTGCGCAACACCCTCCTCGTCGCCCGGCCCTCCGGCCAGGACGCCGCGGGCGCCGGCTCGTACGACAAGATCCACCTCTTCGACGCGTTCGGGTTCCGCGAGTCGGACGCCGTCGACCCGGGCGAGAGCGTCGCCGTGATCGAGGTCGGCGGCACTCGCGCCTCCCTCGCCACCTGCTACGACGTGCGCTTCCCCGCGCTGTTCCTCGCGGGCGCCGACCGCGGCGCCGTCATCAGCATCGTGTGCGCGAGCTGGGGCGCCGGCCCCGGCAAGGCCGACCAGTGGGACCTCCTGCTCCGGGCCCGCGCGCTCGACTCCACGACCTTCGTCGTCGCGGTCGGCCAGGGCGACCCCGCGACGCTCGAGGCCGGATCCCGCGGCCACGACCCCGCGAGCGGCGCGCCCACCGGCATCGGCCGCAGCGCCGTCGTCTCCCCGCTCGGCGAGGTGCTGCACCGCCTCGGCGGCGAGGAGGAGCTGCTCGTGGTGGACATCGACCCGTCGGCCGTCGAGGCCGCGCGCGGCACGCTGCCCGTGCTCGCGAACCGGCGCCGGGGGCTCGAGCAGGCGGTCTGATCCGCATCCACCGCTGCCACGACGCGGGCCCGGCCGCCGAGGCGACCGGGCCCGCATCACGAGGCGTCGACGGATCAGCGCCCGACGGGCGACATGTCCTCGTAGCGGTCGCCGACCGGGGTCGGGAGCGAGGACAGGCGCGCGAGCTGGTCGGCGGAGAGCGTCACGGCATCCGCTGCCACGTTCTCGTCGAGGCGCGTCACGCGCTTCGTGCCCGGGATCACGGCGATGTCGTCGCCCTGCGCGAGGATCCACGCGAGCGCGACCTGGGCGGGCGTCGCGTCGAGCTCGCCCGCGACCGCCTTCACGGCGTCGACGATGCGCATGTTCTGCGCGAAGGCCGCCTCCGCGAAGCGCGGCGACGACGAGCGGTAGTCGGCCGCGGACAGGTCGGCCGCGCTCGAGATCGCGCCGGTGAGGAAGCCGCGGCCGAGCGGCGAGTACGCGACGAGCCCGATGCCGAGCTCGCGCAGCACCTCGAGCACGCCGGCCTCGGGGTCGCGCGTCCAGATGGAGTACTCGCTCTGCAACACCGAGATGGGGTGCACGGCGTGCGCGCGGCGGATCGTGTCGGGCCCGGCCTCGGAGAGCCCCAGGTGCAGGACCTTGCCCTCCTCGACGAGCTCCTTCATCGCGCCGACGGTCTCCTCGATCGGCACGGCCGGGTCGACGCGGTGCTGGTAGAGCACGTCGATGCGGTCGGTCCCGAGGCGCTGCAGCGAGGCCTCGACGGCGATGCGGATGCTCGTGGGCGAGCTGTCCATGCCGCGCTCGTAGTCCTCGGCGTCCTTGCCCGGCGCGTGCTTCAGGAGGCCGAACTTGGTAGCGATGACGATGTCGTCGCGGCGGTCCTTCAACGCGGATCCGACCAGGCGCTCGTTGGTGAACGGCCCGTACGCCTCGGCCGTGTCGAACAGCGTGACGCCCTGGTCGACGGCGCGGTGGAGGGTGCGGATCGACTCCGCCTCGTCCTGCCCGGCGCCGTCGTAGAAGGCGCTCATGCCCATGCAGCCGAGGCCGATGCGGCCGACGTCGAGGCCCGTGCCGGTGTGGATGTGCTTCATGCGGTGCTCCGATCTCCTGCGGCCGGATGGGCCGCACTTCGAGCCTAGGCACGCTCCTGTCCGCGACGCGCCGCGTTCACGCGTTGTTTTGAATCGCTCAAGGGAAGTGTGCTTGACTGCGGCCATGCCCACCGCTCACGCGCACCACCACGCGCCGCCCCTCGACGCCGACGCCCTGCGCGCCGCGCTGCGCGAGGCGGGCCTCCGCGTGACCCGGCCGCGCGTGGCCGTCCTCACCGCGGTCGACGCGGCACCGCACTCGGACGCCGACGAGGTGCTCCGCGCGGTGAAGGGCGAGCTCCCCGGCACGAGCATCCAGGCGGTCTACGGCGTGCTCGGCGCGCTCGCGGCCGCCGGTCTCGTGCGCCGCATCGAGCCCGCGGGATCATCCGCGCGCTACGAGCGCCGGACGGGCGACAATCACCATCACCTCGTGTGCACAGGTTGCAGGACGATCGTCGACGTGGACTGCGCGGTGGGGGAGTCCCCCTGCCTCACGCCGTCCGACTCGGCGGGGTTCCTCGTGGCGAGCGCCGAGGTGACGTACTGGGGCCTGTGCCCCGAATGCCGGACCGCAGCCGCGGATCCCGGTTCCACCGTCGCGGCCTAGCGGTCGCCACCGGCCCGCCCCTCGGCCGACTACCCGAGCCAGCACCTCCCCGTTCCACCGCTGACAGGAGAAACACCATGACCGACCAGAAGTACACGACCACCGACTCCGGCGCCCCGGTCGCCAGCGACGAGCACTCGCTCTCCGTCGGCCCCGACGGCGCCATCCCGCTGCACGACCACTACCTCGTCGAGAAGCTCGCGCAGTTCAACCGCGAGCGCATCCCGGAGCGCGTCGTCCACGCCAAGGGCGGCGGGGCGTTCGGCACCTTCCGCGTCACGGGCGACGTGAGCGCGTACACGCGCGCCTCCCTCTTCCAGCCCGGCGCCGAGGTCGAGATGCTCGCGCGCTTCTCCACCGTCGCCGGCGAGCAGGGAAGCCCCGACACGTGGCGCGACCCCCGCGGCTTCGCGCTGAAGTTCTACACGGACGAGGGCAACTACGACCTCGTCGGCAACAACACGCCCGTCTTCTTCATCCGCGACGGGATCAAGTTCCCCGACTTCATCCGCTCGCAGAAGCGCCTGCCGGGCTCGCACCTCCGCGACCACGACATGCAGTGGGACTTCTGGACGCTCTCGCCCGAGTCGGCCCACCAGGTCACGTGGCTCATGGGCGACCGCGGCCTGCCGAGCTCGTGGCGCCACATGGACGGCTTCGGCTCGCACACCTACCAGTGGATCAACGCGGCCGGCGAGCGCTTCTGGGTGAAGTACCACTTCAAGACCCAGCAGGGCATCGAGATCCTCAAGCAGGAGCAGGCCGACCAGATCGCCGGCGAGGACGCCGACTTCCACATCCGCGACCTCACCGAGGCCATCGACCGCGGCGACTACCCGGAGTGGAAGCTCGAGGTGCAGATCATGCCCTACGAGGACGCCAAGTCGTACCGGTTCAACCCGTTCGACCTCACCAAGGTCTGGTCGCAGAAGGACTACCCGCGCATCGAGGTCGGCACCATGACCCTGAACCGCAACCCGGAGAACTACTTCGCGCAGATCGAGCAGGCCGCGTTCGCGCCCTCGAACTTCGTGCCCGGGATCCAGACCAGCCCCGACAAGATGCTCCTCGCGCGCATCTTCAGCTACGCCGACGCGCACCGCTACCGCGTGGGCACCAACCACGCGCAGCTGCCGGTGAACGCGCCGAAGTCGCCCGTGCACAGCTACTCGAAGGACGGCCAGGGGCGCTACACGTTCCAGGACGCCGGCACGCCCGTCTACGCGCCCAACTCGCATGGCGGCGCGCACGCCGACCCGGCTCGCGCCGCGGAGAGCGCCGGTTGGGAGCAGGACGGCGAGCTAGTCCGCGCGGCCGCCACGCTGCACGCGGAGGACGACGACTTCGTCCAGGCCCGGATGCTCGTCAACGAGTCGATGGACGACGCCCAGCGCGAGCGCCTCGTCGGCAACATCGTCGGCCACGTGAGCAAGGTCACCACGGCCGAGCTCCGCGCCCGCGTCATCCAGTACTGGACGAACGTGGACGGCTGGCTCGGTGCGGCCGTCGCCGCCGGCCTCCCGCCGCTCGCGGGTGACGCGCCCGTCGCCGAGGCCACCCCCGGCCCGACGCGCGACGCGGAGGAGGTCGGTGTCGCGGCTCGCTGAGCCGCGGCGGTGATCCGCTGATCGCACGACACGACGCCCGTCCCCTCGGTGAGGGGGCGGGCGTCGTCGCGTCATCCGCCCGTCGGCACGGCGCGCGGCTCCGCGAAGCCCGCGTCGAGCAGGAGTCGCGAGCCGAGCGGCTCATCGAGGGCCAGCGTGAACGGGGTCGCGCCGTGCCCTTGGCAGCTCTGTCCGCCGGGGAACGGACGCACGCCGAGCGTGACCACGACCTGATCGGGGTCCTGCCGGAGGTCGACGACCTCGATGCGGCCCTCTGCGGTCCGCCCGGATGCGCATCCGCTCTCCGTCACCAGGAGTTCGACCTCCCGCGAGGCCGGGTCCGGCGTCGACGCGAGCGCGACGTCGGGGACCCCGAGGTCGCCGAGGTCCACCTGCAGGGCGCACGCGCTCCGCTGGGACACGAACCACTCCGGCCCTCCGCCCGCCACCGAAGACGCCCGCATGACCACCGCCACCTCGCTGCCGGCCGCGGTCTCCGGGCTGCCGGGGTCCTCGAGGCCGGGCGCGTCCCGGAACAGGGCTATCAGATCGGCGGACTCCTGCGCGAGCGCCCACCCCTCGTCGGGCAGGAGCCCGAGACCGCGGCCGTCGTCCCATGTGGCGACCTCGAACGCGCGGCGCGTCTCCGCGCTCGTCTCCGCGAGCGGCACGGGCGCCGCATGCGCCTCGGCCGGGATCGCGACCCCGCCGCAGAGGTATCCCGTCGGCGCTGCCGTGGACGACCGGTCCGAGGGCGTCGCGGCCGAGGCGCAGCCGGCGAGCAGGAGCACGACGAGGGTCGCGGCGGCGATGGGGGTTCTTCCGGTCGACATCCTGGCTCCTCGGTGCCGTCGGCATCGGCGCCCGCAGCTCCTGGTCAGCTTGGCCTGCGCCGGCCCGTCACGCCAGCGGCAGCTCCATCTCCAGGTCCTTCTGCGTGCGGTCGAGCGCGTACGGCACGCTGCGGCCCGTGAGGACGAAGCCGCGGCGCTCGTAGTAGGCGCGGGCGCGCGGGTTGTCCTCGTGCACCTCGAGGCGGAGGGCCTGCGCGTGCGGGCGGTCGCGGGCCCAGGCGATCACGGCGTCGAGGAGCATGTCGGTGACGCCCGCGGCGCGACCCCTCGCCGACGGCGTGATGTAGACGCTCACGAGCATCACGCGGGTGGGGTCGGTGCCGACGTAGGCGTTCATCGCGCCGAGCCAGCGACCCGTCGTGGGATCCACCGCGGCATAGGCCGTGTTGCCGGGACGCGACGCGCGCAGGGTGCGGCTCTGCCAGTCGGAGTCGGGCCGTGTGAGCGCGCTCTCCAGCGTCTCGAGGTAGGCGAGCGGGGTGTCCTCGAGCATCTCGAGGCGGAGGGCGCGGTACTCGCGCCAGTCCTCGGCGCGCACGCGGCGGATCACGGCACGGGGCGCGCTCACACCAGCTGTCCGTTCACGTGCAGGTCGCCCACGGGGAAGGCGTCGGCGGGCGAGGTGACGGGCAGGATCATCCAGCCGTGGTCCTGGTGCACGACCTCCGCGGCGCCGAGCAGGGTGAAGCCGTTGTAGTGGCCGGTGCGGCCGTCGAGCGTCAGCCAGCCGTGCCGCGCGTAGTAGCCGGTGGTCTCCGCGCCCGTCTCGAGCAGTCCGAAGGGCACGGCGAGGCGGGCGAGCGCACCGCGGATCCCGTCGGCGAGCAGCGTGCCGAGGCCCTGCCCCTGCCGAGCCGGGTGCACGGCGACCATGCCGGTGGATCCCATGAGCAGGTCGTCGGCCGGGTCGCCCTGGCCGTCGCCCAGCTCCACGAAGAGGCGGCGGATCCCGGCGTGCGCCACGAGCTCGTCACCGTCGTGCACGAGGATCCGCAGCTCGGGCTGCGCGCCCGCCCAGCTGCGCGCGCCGGCGTAGCCCTCGGCGAAGTCGGGGAAGGCGAGGGCCAGCAGCGCCGCGATCCCCTCGTGGTCGGCGACGTCGAGCGCGCCCTCGCGGACGACGGAGAGGCGGGGTCCCATGGGTCGAGGGTATCGGCCGGTCACGCGGGTGTCCGGGCCTGGCCGCGGCCCGGTCGCGCGGCCCGCCCGCCCGTAGGGTGGAGCGCATGACCACCCCGCAGTCCGTCTGGCAGGACAAGCTCGGCCGCCTCTCCATCCGCTGCGTGCAGATCCTGGCGGTCCTCGTGGTCGCCATCGCGATCGTGTACGCCGCCATCTCGCTCAAGCTCGTCGTGATCCCGGTGATCATCGCGCTGATCCTCGCGTGCGCCGTGCGCCCGATGGTGCTCTGGATGGAGCGCCGCGGCGTCCCCGACGCGCTCGCCGCGGCCATCGCGCTCCTCACCGGGCTCGTGCTGTTCGGCGGCGCGATCACGGCCGTCGTCTTCGGCGTGCAGAGCCAGTGGCCGACGCTCGTGAAGGCCACCAGCGAGGGCATCGACCAGCTGCAGTCCTTCATCCAGGAGGGCGGGCTGCCCATCGACTCCGCGCAGATCGACTCGATCCGCCAGTCGGCTGTGGACTTCCTCACCAGCAGCCAGTTCGGATCCGGCGCCATCGCGGGCGTCTCCGTCGCCGCCGAGGTCGTCACGGGGGCGATCCTCGGGCTCGTCGTCTTCTTCTACTTCGTCAAGGACGGGCCGCAGATCTGGGCCTTCTTCATCCGCCCGTTCCGCGGTCGCGGCCGGAAGCGCGCGGTGCGCGTCGGTCACGAGGGATCGAAGGTGCTCGGCGGCTACATCCGCGGCACGGCGACCGTGGCGCTCGTCGACACCGTCTTCATCGGCGCGGGCCTCTTCATCCTGGGCGTGCCGCTCGCGCTGCCGCTGTCGCTCGTGGTGTTCATCGGCGCGTTCGTGCCGATCGTCGGCGCCACGGTCGCGGGCATCCTGGCTGCGCTCGTCGCGCTGGTGACCAACGACCTGCTGACGGCGATCATCGTGATCGTCATCGTCGTCGCCGTGAACCAGATCGAGGGCAACTTCCTGCAGCCCGTGGTGCTCGGCAACGCGCTCAAGCTCCACGGCCTGGTCGTGCTGCTGGCCCTGACCGCCGGCACGATCCTCGGCGGCATCATCGGCGCGATCCTCTCCGTGCCGCTCACCGCCGTGGCCTGGACCGCCTGGAAGATCGTGATGGAGCCGGACGAGGAGGACGCGGAGCCGCCGGCGCCCGCGCCCCTCGAACCGGTGAAGAAGGTCGCGCGCGGCCTCACCGCGAAGCTCACGGGCCGCTCCGCTCCCGAGTCCTCGCGGTGAGCGCGACCGGCGCCGCGGCGGGCCTCCAGCGCTCGCCCGGCTTCGCCGTCGCCGCGCGCCTCGGGCACGCGGTCAACGGACTCCTGCACCTGCTGATCGGCGTGGTCGCGTTCCGCCTCGCGACGGGCGGCGGCGGCGAGGCCGACCAGTCCGGCGCGCTCGGCTCCATCGCGGGATCGCCGGGCGGTCGCGTGCTGCTCTGGGTCGTCGTGGTCGGGCTCCTCGGTCTCGGCCTCTGGCAGCTCGTCGAGACCGTGCTCGCGCGCGGCGAGGACGCGAAGCGCACCTGGGCGGCGCGCGCCAAGGAGCTCGGCAAGGCCGTCGCGTACCTGGCGATCGCGGCGACCGCGCTGCGCTTCGCGACCGGCGGATCCAGCGACTCGTCCGAGCAGACGCAGTCGCTCAGCGCGCGGCTCCTCGCGGCGCCCGGCGGCGTCGTGCTGCTCGTGGTCCTCGGGCTCGCCGTCGTCGCGGTCGGCGTCTACTTCGGCTTCAAGGGCGCGACGAAGCGCTTCCGGGAGGACATCTCCGTGCCGTCGGGCTCGCTCGGGCGCGGGATCACGGCGCTCGGCGTCGCGGGCTACATCGCCAAGGGCGTCGCGCTCGTCGCGGTCGGCGTGCTGTTCGTCATCGGCGCGGTCACGGCCGATCCGAGCCGCGCCACCGGCCTCGACGGCGCGCTCCAGTCGCTCGCGGGGCTGCCCGCGGGCGTCGCCGTGCTCGCGATCACGGGGCTCGGCCTCATCGCGTACGGCCTGTACTGCGGCGCTCGCGCGCGCTACGCGAAGCTGTGACGGGCCGCCCGGTCGTGGCGCTCGACGGCGTGCGGCCTGGCGAGGTGCACGTGGTGCGGGTGTTCGCGGACGCGGACGGCGCGCACGGCAACGAGCTCGGGATCGTGCTCGCCTCCCCGCGCACGGACGGCCGGGAGCAGGCGATCGCGCAGGCGCTCGGCTTCAGCGAGACGGTCTTCGTCGACGCGGTGGACGCGCCGGGCGCGGATCCGCTCGGGGCCGCGATCCGCATCCTCACGCCCGCGCGCGAGCTGCCGTTCGCCGGGCACCCGACCGTCGGCACGGCGTGGTGGCTGGCGTCGCGCGGGATCGACGTGGACCACCTGCGGGTGCCCGCGGGGATCGTGCGCGTGGACCGCGCCGGGGACGAGGTGCGCGTGACCGCCGATCCCGCGTGGGGGCCGGAGTTCGCCTGGCACTCCATGGGATCCGTCGCGGAGCTGCTGGCCCTCGACCTGCCGGCCCTCGCGGCGGCGTCGGGCGTCGACCACCTCTACGCCTGGGCGTGGATCGACCAGGCCGCGGGCACGATCCGCGCGCGCATGTCCGCTCCCGCGCTCGGCGTCCACGAGGACGAGGCGACCGGATCCGCCGCCCTCCGGGTCACGGCCCACCTCGGCCGCGACCTCCGCATCACGCAGGGCCGCGGAAGCGAGCTCGTCACGCGGCTGCTCGCTGACGGCCGCGCCGAGGTCGGCGGCAGGACCGTGCCCGACCGCGTGATCCCGCTGCCCTGACCCGCGCGGCCGTCGCCGGGGCCGAGTGCCCGACGCCGGACCCCGTCGGCGCCGCTACGCCGTCCTGCGCTCGGTCGTCCCGGCGCCCTCGTCGTCGCCGTCCGCCGGCTCCTCCCGCGGAACGACGAGGATCTCCGAGATCCGCCGCCGGTCGAGCGCCGTCACCTGGAGGGTCACGCCGTCGACCTCGACCGTGTCGCCGACCTGCGCGAGCCGGCCGAGGTTCTCGATGACGAAGCCCGCGACCGTGTCGGACGCGGAGTCGGGGAGCTTGACGCCCGTCGCCTCCTCGAAGTCCTGGAAGTTGAGGCGGCCGTCGATCGTGCCGCCGTCCTCCGCGAGGTCGCGTGCGGCCGAGTCGGTGTCGTACTCGTCGAAGATCTCGCCGACGACCTCCTCCACGAGGTCCTCGAGCGTGACGATGCCGTCGGTGCCGCCGTACTCGTCCACGATCACCGCGATCTGGTGGCCCTCGGCGCGCATCATCGTGAGCGTCGGCAGCACGCGCGCGGTCGCCGGGAGATACGGGATGGGGCGGAGGATCTCGGACACGGGCCGCGTGGGATCCGCCGCGATCGCCTGGTAGAGGTCGCGCACGTGCACGAAGCCGATGACGTCGTCGATGGTCTTGTCGACCACCGGGTAGCGCGAGTACGGCCGGTCCTGCACGTCGATGCCCGCCTCGCGGACCGTGCCGGTGCCGTCGAGCGCGGCGATCTCGGGCCGCGGCTTCATCACCTCGCTGAGCTGACGGTGGCGGAGCGAGAGCACGTCGTCGAGGATCCGGCGCTCGTCGTCCGGGAGGCCCTCGTGGCTGGAGACGATGTCGCGGAGCTCCTCCTCGCTCATCTCCTCGCCGGTCTTGTGCGGGTCGCCGCCGAGGAGGCGGACTACCAGGTCGGTCGAGACGGAGAGGAGCCAGATCACCGGGCGCATGAGGATCGCGAAGCCGTTGAGCACGGGCGCGACGCCGTACGCGAAGCCGGCGTTCCGCTGGATGGCGAGCCGCTTGGGCGCGAGCTCGCCGAGGACGAGCGACAGGTAGGCGATCATCAGCGTGAGCAGGAGCGTCGCGATCGTCGACGCGAGGCCCGACTCCAGGCCCCACGACTCGAGCACCGGGACGACGGACGGCGCGATCGACGAGGCGCCGTACGCGGCCGACGCGAAGCCGGCGACGGTCACGCCGATCTGCACCGCCGCGAGGAAGGTGTTGGGGTTCCGGGCGAGCGCGGCGACCTTCTCGCCGCGGCGGCCGCGGGCGGCGAGGGCGTTGAGCTGGCCCTCGCGGAGGGTGACGAGCGCCATCTCGGTGGCGGCGAACACGCCGCCGACGAGGACGAACACCACGACCAGGACGATGTTGAGGACGAGGTCGCCGTTCACGAGCGGGGGCCGGTCGGGCGGGTGGCGGTCGAGAGGCCGTCGGTCGGTCCGGTGGCGTGGAGGGTGCGGGGCGTGCCCGGGGTCGTCCGGGCGCCGGGACTGTGGCTGTCGGGAGCGGGCTCCCGCGCGGTTCTGTGCATGGATCGAGGGTAGTGGAGCGGGTGGGGAAATAGCCGGGCCGTCGTCGGGCGGCGGCCGTGGCATACGGTCGAGGCATGGATCAGACAGTGCTCGACGGGTCGTGGCTCGGCAGCTCCGGGTGGCTCACGCTCGCCCTCGTGAACGCGGGGCTCGCGGAGCAGAAGGGCCGATCCCGGTGGAACTGGTTCCTCGTCTCGATCGTCCTCGGGCCGATCGCGACGTTCTTCATCGTGACGTGGGACCGCGTGCCCGCGCCCGGCGCCGCGCCCCGTCCGCTCGAGGCGCCGACGAACGGGCTCCTCGCCGTGGGGATCGGCCTCGCGGCGCTGGCCGTCGTGAGCGCGGTCGTCGCGGCGATCGGCGGCGACTCCGGCCTGTGGATCCTCGCGGCCGCGCTCGCGGTCGCCGGGGCGGGCTCCCTGGTCCTGCACGTCCTCGCGCACCGGCGCTGGGCGGCGCTGCAGGCGGCACGTGGGCGGGCCCCCGGGGTCGGTTCCGACGGGGTCTGAGCCTCGACCCCCCTAGCGGTCGCCGCCCGGCGGGGTGCCGCCCGGACCACCCATGCCGCCGCCGCCCGCGGGCGCGGATCCCGCCGTCGGCGTCGTCGCGGTGTCGACGCGGGCCGTGAGCGCGACGCGGTAGCCGGACGTCGCGTCGCCCGTCACCTGGCCGAGCTGCAGGGCGCCGCCGTCGTCGCCGAACACGTTGTCGGAGTCGAGCGAGACCTGGGCGAGGTTCGCGCTCGATCCGGCGTACTCGGAGAGCGCGTAGACGGTCGTGCAGGCGTCCTCCGGCAGGGCGACCTGCGAGGTCGCGATGGCCTTCGTGGCGTCGGTGATGTCGTCCACGGTCGGGTAGACCTCGAAGTGGATGTGCGGCCAGCGGCCCGAGTAGCAGGCCGGGAACACCGACGTGAAGGACACCGAGCCGTCGTCGCCCGCGACCTGCACGCCGCGCAGGTACGTCTCCTCGGTGATCCCGTCGGAGTACATCGAGTAGCCGCCCGCGGCGTCGCAGTGCCAGACGTAGACGGCGGCGCCCGCGAACGGCACGTCGCCGTTCGCGGTGTCGAGGATCGTGAGCGTGAGCGCCATGGGCACGCCCGCCGCGGTGGTGCCGCCGTCGAGGCTCGAGCGGATGTCGCTGCGGACGATGCCCGAGCGCTCCAGGACGTCCGGTCCGTTGGATCCGTCGCCCGGGTATGGCCCCGCGGTCTCGTCGGGGATCTCGCCCTTCGACGCGGCGGCGCTCGCCGTGCCGCCGGATCCCGCGGCCCCGGCCGTGCAGGCCGCGAGCGCGACGGATCCGATGCCCGCCCCGAGGTAGGCGAGCACGGCCCGGCGGCTGAGCAGGGTGCGCAGGTCGAAGCCGGCGCCCTGGTCGACCACCTCCTCGTCGGCGCGGGCGAGCAGCCGGCCCTCGTAGGCGGGGCCGTCGGGCGTGCGGTCGGGTTCGGGGATGCGGGTCACGGGTCGTACCTCCTGGTCGGACGTCCCGGCGATCGGGACGGCACCACCGTGCCGGGCGGTCCGATGGGCCGGCCATGGCGATCCGATGAGCTCGCCAAGAGCCGCCGCCCGGGCCCCGACCGTCAGCCGCGCAGCCGCGGGTAGGCGGCGAGCGTCGGCGCGTGGCGCGCGCTCGTGAGGAGGAAGCGGTCGGCGAATCCGCGGACGGGCCGCGACGCGGCCACCCGCACGGCGCCGCGCAGCACCCGCTGCCCGATCGCCGACGACGGGTGCGTGAGCCGCGCGCCGCCCGGCGGCAGCCCCTGCGCGCTGTCGGCGTAGCGGCGGAGCTGCCCCTCGTAGCGCGCGAACGCGGCCGCGAAGGTGTCGGCCGGATCCGCGAGCGCGCGTCCCAGCTCGCCCGCGAGCACGTGCGCGGCGACCAGCGACAGGGTCGTGCCCATGCCGGTGGGGCCGGATCCCCACGCCGCGTCGCCGAGGAGCGCGATGCGTCCCTTCGCCCACGTCGAGACGATCACCTGCTCCATGCGCTGCGTGTAGAACTCGTCCGGCCGGGACTGGAAGCCGTCGAGGATCCGCTCGACCTGCCAGCCCGTGCCGCGGAAGCGCGCGCGGAGCACGGTCATCTGCGCGTCGAACGGCAGCTGCTCGAAGCCGGACGGCTCCGACTCGAACGACAGGCTCGCGCGGATCGTCCCCTCGTCGTCCGGCCGGATGGTCGCGTTGCGCGCGCCGCGTCCCGTGAGGAAGTCCCAGTAGCCGGTGTCGCCGGGGATCCGGTCGATCGTCCCGTAGGCGATGCTCACGCCGTGGTCGCGGAGGGTGGTCTCCTCGGCGAACGCCAGTCGACGCGTGCGGGAGCTGCGGCCCTCGGCGACGAGCAGGAGGTCGTAGCGCTCGCGGGATCCGCTCGCGAGCTCGACGTCGACGCCCGTCGCGTCCTGCTGCACGCCCGTGACGAGGTCGCCGTAGCGGATCGCGACGTCGTCCCGCACGAGGTCGACGAGGATCCCCGCGAACCGGCCGCGCAGGATCTCCACCTCGGCCGTCGGCCCGTCCTCGCCCTCCGCGCGGGGGAAGGTCGCGATCACGCGGCCGTCCTCGTCGACGAAGCGCGTGCCGTCCTCGCCCGTGAGGTTCGCCATCACGACGTCCTCGATGCCCATGCGCCGGAGGACGTCGCGGCCGAGGCCGCGCACGTCGATGTTCTGCCCGGCCTGGCGCTGCTCGGCCGAACGCTCGAGGAGGGTCACGTCGAAGCCCTCGCGGTGCAGGCCCCAGGCGAGCGCGGGTCCGGCGATGCTGGCTCCGGTCACGAGGACCCTCGGGCGGTGGTGGGTGGTGTCGGCCATGGGGGATCTCCTCGATCGTCGGGCTGCCCCGGGATCCCGGGCGCGAGTAGACTCTATGGCGTAGATGCTTCATGGTGAAGTATTCTGGGCGACTCGGAGGATCACGACATGTCCCACACCATCGCGGTCCCGGGGGACCGCTCCGAGGTGCTCGAGCGGCTGCGGGACTACACGACCGCGTTCGACGAGTCGGTGCGGCAGCTGGCCGCGGCCGTCGGGCTGCCGACGACGGACACCACGGCCCTCGCCGAGGTCATCTGGGCGGAGACCGCCGGCCGGGCGCTGTCGCCGGCCCGCCTGTCGGAACGGCTGCACCTGACCTCGGGGGCCACGACCGCGCTCATCAACCGGCTGGAGGGCGGCGGGCACATCGGGCGGAGCCGCGAGAGCGACGACCGGCGGGTGGTCACGCTGCGGCCGACCGCCGTGTCCCGGGCGCGCGTGATGGACGTGCTGCAGGGCGCTCAGGTCGAGGTCGACCGGGCGCTCGACGGGTTCACCGCCGAGCAGCTCCGCACGGCGGCCGCCGTCATCCGGGCGGTCGCGGACGGGACCGCGGCGGGGACCCGCGGGATGGCGGGCGACGGCGCGGCGCGGAGCTGAGCGGGGACGCTCGTCCGGTCAGCCCGCGGGGACGCAGGGGCTGTCGCAGCCCGCGGCGCGCCGGCGCTCCAGCTCCCGCTCGCGCGCCCGCTCCAGCAGCGACACGTGCAGGTACCCCGCGTAGCCGCCGGGCGTGCGCCCCTCGCGGCGGCTCGAGGTGAGCACCTCGCCCGCCGCCGACGCCGTGACCCGCGCGTCGAGGTCGCGGAGACGGGTGACGAGGTCGACGTCCTCGTGCTCCGCGACGGCCGGGAACCCGCCGGCCGCGACGTACGCGTCGGCGCGCACGCCGAGGTTCGCGCCGTGCACGTGCCCGTTGGCGTGGCCGGGCACGCGCGTGGCGCGCCAGGCCGCGATCTGATCCGGGCTGAGGTCGTCGAGCTCCGGGCGGACGGTGCCGACGACCACGTCGGTCCCGGCGTCCGCGAGCTCGAGCTGGCTCGTGATCCACGCGGGCGGCACCGCGGAGTCGGCGTCGGTGCACGCGATCCAGTGCTCGGCGTCGTCGCCGTCCCAGCCCGCGCGGGCCGCGTCGACCCCCTGGGCGCGGGCGGCGCCCACGCGTCCGGCCGCGCTCTCGATGACCTCGACGCCGGCGGCGCGCGCCACCTCGGCGGTGCGGTCCCGGCAGTCGTCGGCCACGAGGATCACGCGCACGCGGACCCCGGCCGCCCGCGCCCGGGACGCGGCCACCTCCACCGACGCGAGGCAGCGGCCCACCAGCTCCTCCTCGTCGCGCGCGGGGATGACGACCGTGACCGCGCGGATCCGCGGGGCCGGCTCCGACCCGGCCACCGCGGCCGACCCGCCCGTCACCGCAGCCCCGTGCGCGTCGCGACCGAGCGCGGATCCGCCGACAGCACCTCGAGCAGGAAGTCGTCCTCCTCGTGCCGCATCAGCACGTGCAGGCCGGGGACGGCGGCGAGCCGCGCGTGCACCTCGTCGCCCGTGCGCCGGAAGTCGCCCTCCGGGTGCCGCCAGTGGCAGGCGACCAGCGTGCCGGCGGCGCCGAGGGCCTCGGGCAGGACGGCGAGCACGCGGTCGAACGCGGCGTCGTCGAGGTAGTAGCCGACCTCGCTCATCACGACGAGGTCGAAGCCGCCGGCGGGCCAGTCGGCGCCCACGTCGCGCACCTCGAGGCGCACGTGCGGCGCGTCGGCGAGGCGCACGCGGGCCCGCTCGACGGCGGTCGGCGCGACGTCCACGGCCAGCAGCTCGTCGACGCGCTCGGCGAGGCCCGCCGTCGTCACGCCGATGGAGCAGCCGATCTCGAGCGCCCGGCCGTAGCGCTCGTCGGGCAGGGCCGCGAGGGTGGCGAGGCGCTTGCGGCGCTCGTACCAGCGGGTCGTGACGCGCCACGGATCCTCGGCCCGCGCGTACGCGGCGTCGAAGCGCTCGGCGGCGGAGGGAGACGCGGGGGTGCCATCGCCCACGATCAGCACCTCGCGGTCGCGGTCGGCGTGGCGGAGGAAGCCGGGCTGCAGCACGGCCGCGTCCTCCGGGGCGTCGGAGAGCGGATCCACCTGGCTGGCGTGCGCGCGGATCGCCGCCCGCTTCGCCGCCCGCACGTGCGCGTCGAGCGGCAGGGCGCGCATCGCGGCCCACGGCACGCGCGGGTCGTCGGGCGTCGCCCAGTGCCACATCCACACCGGGTACTCGACGAGGTGGATCCCGCGCTCGGCGGGCAGCGCGCCCACCAGCTCGGCGACCACCTCGCCCGTGACGCGGTGGTCCCGGTGCCCGTCGCCGCGCCAGGGAGCGGCGACCCACGTGCCCGGCGCGGTGTCGGCGAGGAGCGCGGCGAGGTCGTCGCGCACGGCGTCGCGGCGCTCGCGGATCCCGCCGTCGGGGTGGCCGAGGAGCACCAGCTGGGCGTCGGGCGCGACGGCGTCGAGGGCGGCGCGGGCCTCGTCGCGGCGGAGGGCGACGAGCTCGTCGGGGGTGCGCGTGGGGGATCCGGGGTGCGATGCGGCGCCGTCCGTCACGATCACGAGGGTCACCGGCACGCCGCGCGCGGCCGCGGTCGCCATGAGGCCCGCGGCGCCGATCGACTCGTCGTCGGCGTGCGCGGAGACGACGAGGAGCGCGGCCATCCCGGAGAGGTCGGGGGCGGTGAGCTCGTCCCAGCGCGGATCCGCGTCCCAGGCGTCCGCGTCGGTGCCGGGCTCGCGCGCGTCGAAGGCGACGCCCGTCGCGGGGATCCGCGCGGCCTCGATCGCGGGATCGGGAGTCGTCGACGGGTCCGGCGTCGTGCCTGTCGTGTCCGCGTGCGCGCCCGCATCCGCCGTCGTGTCCGCCGCCGCGGCCCGCCGAGTCGCCTCCGCGAGCGCCCCGCCGAGCGAGGCGTCGTCGCGCTCGGCGTGATGCTGCCGCACGTACAGCCCGAGGTCGGCCACGCGCTTGGCGTGATCCGCGTCCTGCGCCAGCGGGGCCGGCCCGAGCGCGTGCGCGACGTGCGTCAGCGTCTCGTCCACCGCCCGGGCGACGACGGCCCGCACGCGCTTCGCGAGCAGCCGCCCCTCCTCGCCCGAGGCGAGCCCGCGGTCGACCAGCAGGGCCGCCTCGGCGAGGGACGCGCGCGCGCCGTCGAGCGCCGCGTCGACCGCGCCCAGGTGCATGAGCAGCAGCCGGTCGGCGCCCTCGCGGGACGCGGCCCGGAGCAGAGTACGGGCCAGCCCGACCGCGCCGCCGTACCAGCACGCCGCGACCTGGATCCCGCCCCAGTGGAACCCGGGCCGCTCGAGGTACCAGCCGGGCGCGCCCACGCGTCGCGCCGCCACGTCGCGCATCCGCAGCGGCCCGCTCGGGACCTCCACGAGCCCGCGGGCGACCCAGGCGCCGGGCACGACCTCGACGCCGGGCTGGCGGAGGTCGACGGCGAAGAGGCCGCGCGAGCCGTCGTCGACGGCGGCGGTGATGAGCGCGTGCGTCAGCGATCCGGCGAGCGAGCACCACGGCTTCGTGCCGGACAGCCGCACCGCGTCCGGCCCGTCGGCGTCCGCCACGGCCGTCAGCGGATCCCCGCCGCCCTCGGCCGCGAAGACGCCCCACGTGCGTGCCTCGGCGCGTCCGTCCGCGTCGTCCGATCGCGCGCCCGCGGCGGAGCCGCCGCCCGCGGCGACGCGCTCCTGGTCGAGGATCGCGAGCGCGTCGAGATGCGGCTCGACCGTGCGGGCGATGCCCAGGTCGGCGGCGGCGAGCGTCGCGAGCGCCTCCCAGAGGTCCGCCGTGCCGCCGGCACCCGGCCGGGCACCGCCGTCGCCGAGCGCGACGGCGAGCTCCAGCGCCCGCTCCGTCGTCCATCCCCCGCCCGCGGGCGTCGCCGCGAGCGCCTCGCGCACGAGGGAGACGGCCGGCCCGGGGCGGTCATCGCCCGGCGGCACGGCGCCGGACGCGAGGCGGACGCGCGCCGGAGCGGTCGCGTCGGGGGCGGATGCGGGCAGGGGACCGGATGTCACGGGGAAGGGCGCCAAATCGTCGAGGGGTCGTCCGGGCGGGCCCGGTCGTCCTCCCGAACCTACAAGCGTCCGCGCCCGGCTGCCGGGCTCGGCGCGTCGCACCGCGGCCACCCCGGTCCCGGATCCCGGCGACGCTGCCGGATGTGGCAGTCTGGCGGCCTCGGATCCCCCGGTCACGTGGGTGTGGGACCCTGACGGCAGGGCTGGGGCGCGATCCGCACCGTCCACGCACGACAGAGGGGACCCACCATGGACCAGCACACCGACCCGCAGGCCGACCAGCCCACGCCCGAGGCGGTCGAGGAGTTCGAGCGCCTCGCCGTCCTGAAGATGGGCGGCCAGGACATCGAGGGAGCCCTCGACGAGCTCCCCGACGCGGACGCCCGCGAGGTGGCGGAGGTCGCCATCGACCGCGTCGTCCGCGGGTACGACCACCTCTAGCCGGATCCGCGCCGGGCGCCTCCCGCCGGCCGGCCGCCCCGCGATCGAGTCCGGTCGCGCCGGTGACGGCCGTCGCCCCTAGCGACCGGTGAGCCGCGCGATGAGCTCCCGGTACCGCTCCGCCGTCCGCTCCACGATCTCCTGCGGCAGCACGGGCGGCGTCCCGGTGCGATCCCAGTTCGCCGCCAGCCAGTCCCGCACGATCTGCTTGTCGAAGCTGTCGGTCCGGTTGCCGGTCGCGTACGCCTCGGCGTCCCAGTAGCGCGACGAGTCGCTCGTGAGCACCTCGTCCGCCAGGGTCGTGATCCCCGTGCGCGGGTCGATCCCGAACTCGAACTTGGTGTCCGCGAGGATCACGCCGCGCTCCTCGGCGATGGCCGACGCGCGGCGGTACACGTCGAGGGAGAGGTCGCGCAGGCGCGCCGCCTCCTCGTGCCCCACGAGCTCCTCGGTGCGCGCGAACGTGATGTTCTCGTCGTGCTCGCCCTGCGGCGCCTTCCACGCGGGCGTGTAGATCGGCTCGGGCAGCCGGTCTCCCTGCGCGAGGCCGGCGGGCAGCGGGATGCCGCACACCGTGCCGTGCTGGCGGTACTCCTCCCAGCCGGATCCCGCGAGGTAGCCGCGCACGACGCACTCGACGGGCAGCATCTCGAGCACCCGGCAGAGCATCGCGCGGCCCTCCACGGCCTCCGGGATGCCGATGCGGTCGAGGGTCGGCCCGTCCACGAGGTGGTTCGGCACCTCGAGCCGGTCGAACCACCAGAGGCTGAGCTGGGTGAGGAGCTCGCCCTTGCCGGGGATCCCCGGCTCGAGCGCGAAGTCGTAGGCGCTCACGCGGTCGGTCGCGACGACCAGCACGTGCGGCTCGCCCTCGAGCGCGCGGTCGTCGGTGTCGTCGATCGCGGGGCTGAACAGCTCGCGGACCTTGCCCGAGTACGCGTGCTCCCAGCCCGGGAGGTCCCAGTCGGCGGCGTGGCCCGCGGGCGTCCCGGCGCTCATCGGACCACCTGCGCGGCGATGTCGGTGCGGTGCTGCGACCCGTCGAGCGACAACCGCCCGACGGCCTCGTAGACGCGCGACCGCGCCTCCACGAACGAGGGCCCCGTGGCGACGACGCTGAGCACGCGCCCGCCGGTGGCCACGAGCCCGGAATCGGATTCCGCGGTGGCGGCGTGCGCGATGCTCACGCCCTCGACGCTCTCCGCCTCCTCGACGCCCCGGATGACGCGACCGGTCAGCGGCGCCTCCGGGTAGCCCTCGCTCGCGACGACCACGGTGACCGCGACGTCGTCGGAGAACTCCGGCCGCGCCACCCCGCCGAGCTCGCCCGACGCGGCCGCGAGCAGCAGCTGCGAGAGCGGCGTGACGAGGCGCGGCAGCACGACCTGCGTCTCCGGATCCCCGAACCGCGCGTTGAACTCGATGACCCGGATGCCGTCCGCGGTGAGGATGAGGCCGCAGTAGAGCAGCCCGATGAACGGCGTCTGCTCCGCCGCGAGCTTCCGCACGGTGGGCAGCGCGATGGTGTCGATGACCTCGTCGACGAAGCCGGCCGGCAGCCAGGGCAGCGGCGAGTACGCGCCCATGCCGCCCGTGTTGGGCCCCGCGTCGCCGTCGCCCAGCCGCTTGTAGTCCTGCGCGGGGGAGAGGGGGACCACGTCGTGCCCGTCGGAGAGGAGGAAGAGCGACACCTCCTGCCCGGCGAGGAACTCCTCGACGAGCACGGTGCCCTGGCCGAGGTAGTGCCGCGCGTGCTCGAGGGCCAGCGTGCGGTCGGCGGTGACCAGCACGCCCTTGCCCGCGGCGAGGCCGTCGGCCTTGATGACGTAGGGGGCGCCGTACTCGTCGAGCGCGGCCTCGACCTCGTCGACGGTGCCGGCCTGGGCGGCGCGGCCCGTCGGCACGCCCGCCTCCTCCATGATGCGCTTGGCGAAGGTCTTGGATCCCTCGAGGGCGGCGGCGGCCCGGCCCGGCCCGAAGACCGGGATGCCCCGCGTGCGCAGAGCATCCGCGACGCCGGCGACGAGCGGCGCCTCGGGCCCCACGACGACGAGCTCGAAGCCCTCCCCGAGCGCGTGCTCCGCGACCACCGTCGGGTCGTCGATGTCCATCTTCACCACCGGCACGACGCGTGCGATGCCCGCGTTGCCGGGCGCCGCGACGATCTCGTGGCCCGCGTCCTCCCGGAGCAGGGCCGTGACGATGGCGTGCTCGCGCGCACCGGAACCGAGTACCAGGATCTTCACGCCCCCACCCTATCGACGCCGACCCCGCCGGTCGGGGCCCCTGGGGGCGCCGGCGGCTGCGCCGCATCCGCGTCCCGGGGAGGGGGATCGGAGGGCGGGAGGCCGACCCGCCGCGGGTACGGCACGGGTCGGCTCCCTGCCCGCTCCGGCGTTCTTCGGGTCCGCCGGCGGGCGCATCGTCCCTGCCCTCCCGACGCCGGGGGAGGCGACGGGAGGGAGGACGTCCTGCCGTGCCGGGCGGGTCGTGTCACCGCGGGGCACTTCCATACACGGTAATGGATGTCCCCCAAAGCGCGGACACGGGGCGACGCCCCAGTAGGAGGGGTGCGGCGGCCCCGGCCGGACGGCCGGACCCCGCCCCTCTGGTATCCTGGGACGATGGCCAAGGCGCGCATCCACCCCACCGTCGGACAGCCAGCCGTGCGGGCCGCGCTCGCCCAGGGCGCCGACGCCGACCGGGAGACGCGGGCCACCGCGGTCCGCTTCCTGCTGCAGTCGCTGGCGGATCTCGCGCCCGGCGGCACCGTCGAGGTGCGCGTCCCGCCGTTCGGCGCCGTCCAGTGCATCGAGGGCCCCGGCCACACGCGCGGGACGCCCCCGAACGTCATCGAGACCGATCCCGCCACGTGGATCGCGCTCGCCACGGGCGGCACGACCTGGGACGCGGGCGTCGAGGCGGGCGCCGTGCGCGCGTCCGGCCTCCGCGCCGACCTCCGCGGCCTCCTCCCCGTGCCGTGGGAGCTCCCCGCCGACCGCTGAGCGCCGGGGCGGCCGTCGGTTCGCCTGCCGTCCGTGGCACGGGGGATGATGGACCCATGACCGACGCCCGACCCCAGCCCGACGACGAGCGCCGCACCGAGGTCCTCGTGCGGCGGTCCCCCCGCTACTTCCGCTTCATGGGCGTCGGAGCTGTCCTCGGGATCATCGTGGCGATGGTCCTCACGCTCACGTTCCCGCCGAACCCGGAGTTCTCCGAGGCGCAGGTGCTGGCGTTCCTCGCGCTGTTCGCGGTCGTCCTCTTCGGCGGGCTCGCGGCGCTGATCGCGCTGGCGCTGGACCGCGCGGCATCGCGCCGCTCCCGCGTCCTCACCGCCGAGCGCGAGCGGGGCGAGCCGGGCGCCTGATCCCGCGCCCGACCACCCGCCGCCCCGGCGGGCCGATCAGCTGAGCTGCGTGCGCTCCAGCCAGGACAGGTACTCCGGCGTCACGTTGCCGGTGATGTACTCGCCCGTGAAGCAGCTCATCTCGAGGTCCTCCACGCCGGTGGACCCCTCGAGGATCGCATCGCGCATGTCCGCGACCTCCTGGTAGATGAGGTGGTCGGCGCCGAGCTCGGTCGCGATCTCGGGGATCTTGCGCCCGTGCGCGATGAGCTCCTGCCGCGACGGCATGTTGATCCCGTACACGTGCGGGTAGCGCACCGGCGGCGCGGCGGAGGTGAACGTCACCTTGTTGGCGCCGGCCTGGCGGGCCATGGTGACGATCTCGCGGCTCGTCGTGCCGCGCACGATGGAGTCGTCGACGATGAGGATGTTCTTGCCCTGGAACTCCGAGCTCATCGCGTTCAGCTTCTGCCGCACCGACTTCTTGCGCTGCGCCTGCCCCGGCATGATGAACGTCCGGCCGACGTAGCGGTTCTTGTAGAAGCCCTCGCGGTACTCGATGCCGAGCGTCTGCGCGACCTGCATGGCCGACGGCCGGGACGAGTCGGGAATCGGCATGACCACGTCGATGTCGCCCGCCGGGCTGTGCTCCGCGATGGTGGCCGCGAGCCGGTTGCCCATGCGCAGGCGCGCGTCGTAGACGCCGATGCCGGACATGACCGAGTCGGGCCGCGCGAGGTACACGAACTCGAACGCGCAGGGGATGAGGCGCGGCGTGGGGTGGCACTGGCGCGCGTGCATCTCGCCGTCCATCGTGATGAAGACGGCCTCGCCGGGCGCCACGTCGCGCACGATCTCGTAGCCGAGCGACTCCATGACGAGCGACTCGCTCGCGACGACCCACTCCATCCGACCGCCCTCGAGCTCGCGGCGGCCGAGGGTGAGCGGGCGGATCCCGAACGGGTCGCGGAACGCGAGCAGCCCGTGCCCGGCGATCATGGCGATGGAGGCGTACGAGCCCTGCACGCGCTCGTGCACGCGCTCGACGGCGGTGAACACCTGGTCGGGATCCAGCGCCATGCCGGACACCTGCGACTGCAGCTCGTGGGCCAGCACGTTCACGAGCAGCTCGGTGTCGGAGCTCGTGTTGGTGTGGCGGCGATCCACGTGGAAGAGCTCCTGCGCCAGCTCACGCGTGTTGGTGAGGTTGCCGTTGTGCACCAGGACGATGCCGTAGGGCGCGTTCACGTAGAACGGCTGCGCCTCGTCCTCGTCCGTGGCGCTGCCCTTGGTGGCGTACCGCACGTGGCCGAGGCCCATCGTGCCGAGCAGCGATCGCATGTCGCGCGTGCGGAAGGCCTCGCGGACCTGGCCGCTGAGCTTCTTCACGTGGAAGGTGTTGCCCTCCGCGGTGGCGATGCCGGTGGAGTCCTGACCGCGGTGCTGCAGGAGCAGGAGGCTGTCGTAGACGAGTTGGTTGACGGGTTCGGACGATACGACGCCGACGATGCCGCACATGCTTCGGCTGACTCCTGAAGAGTAGAAGAGGTGGGGGAGCGGCCAGTCTCCCACACGGGAGCGACGCGCCCGGCCGCTACCCTGTACGCGTGACCACCAAGAGCTCGTATGCAGAGGCCGGCGTCGACACGGAGGCCGGCGATCTCGCGGTCCAGCTGATGAAGGAGGCCGTCTCCCGCACGCACGGCCCCGAGGTCATCGGCGGATTCGGCGGATTCGCGGGGCTGTTCGACGCGAGCGCCCTCACCCGCTTCCGCCACCCGCTCCTCGCGACGTCCACCGACGGCGTCGGCACCAAGGTCGCCATCGCGCAGGCCATCGACAAGCACGACACCATCGGCCAGGACCTCGTGGGCATGGTCGTCGACGACATCGTCGTGGTCGGCGCGCGCCCCCTCTTCATGACCGACTACATCGCCTGCGGCAAGGTCGTGCCCGCGCGCATCGCCGACATCGTCGCCGGCATCGCGCGCGCCTGCTCCGACACCGGCACCGCCCTCGTCGGCGGCGAGACGGCCGAGCACCCCGGGCTCCTCGGGCCGGACGACTACGACGTGGCCGGCGCCGCGGTCGGCGCGGTCGAGGCCGACGCGGTGCTCGGATCGGAGCGCGTCCGCGACGGCGACGTCGTGCTGGCGCTCGCCTCCAGCGGCCTTCACAGCAACGGCTTCTCGCTCGTGCGCCACATCCTCGCCACCGCCGGCATCGGCTTCGGCGACACCTCGGCCGAGCTCGGCGGCGTGGTCGGCGAGGTGCTCCTCGAGCCGACGCGCCTCTACACGACGCCGCTCCTCGACGTGCTCGCGCAGCCGGGGCTCGGGGCCGGCGTGCACTCCATCAGCCACGTCACGGGCGGCGGGATCGCGGCCAACCTCGCGCGCGTGCTGCCCCGCGGGTCCTTCAGCGAGCTCGAGCGATCCACCTGGTCACCGCCCGCGGTCTTCCGCGCGCTCGCCGGCATCGCGGGCTCGACGCTCGAGAGCGCCGAGGGCACCTGGAACCTCGGCATCGGGATGATCGCCGTGGTCGACGCCGCGGCCGCCGACGGCATCGCGCACGCGCTCACCGCCGCGGGCATCCCGACGTGGGAGGCCGGCCGCGTGACGATCGGCGACGCGCCCGCGGGCGCCGGCTTCGAGCAGGGCGCCAAGGGCGTCGACGGCGGGGCCGTGCGCCTCACCGGTCGCTACCGCGACTGATCCGCGGCGCGCCCGGCGCGTCCGACCCGCGGGCCGGCGCCGCGGCCGGTCGCGCGACACAGCGGGCGCACATGAGCGGACCCGCCTCACCAGGAGGCGGGTCCGACGCTCATCCGGCCGGGGCCGGATGCGGGTTCAGGCGCGCTTCTGCTCGTCGCCCGGGACGTAGGCGTCCGGCTCGTCCGCGTACTCGTCCCACTTGGCGGCCTCGGCCGCGTACTGCTCGTCGACCGCCCCGTGGGTGGTCAGCTCGCGCTCCAGCTGCGTGTAGTCCACATTGGGACTGAACGACTTCAGCTCTCGCGCGATCTTGGTGTGCTTAGCTTTTTGACGGCCGCGCCCCATGCGAGACCCCCTCACGACTCAGGCCCCGACGGGCGGTGACAACGCTGGATGCAGCGGACAGGGATTGGAGAAAACCTAGGGGCTACCCTAACATGTGGCCCTCGTCGTCCCGGGCGTGTCCTCCCCGTCCGGAGAGCGTGCACGGGCATCGTACGACCTCGTCCCGGGATCGCCCTGCGCCGGGGAGCGGGCGCTAGCCTGGTCGTCCCATGAGCTCCGAACCGGCAGAGACCCAGGTCGTGGTCATCGGTGCCGGACAGGCCGGGCTCTCCGTCGCGTACCACCTGCAGCGGTTGGGCCTCCGCATGGGCACCGACGCCGTCGTGCTCGACCGCGGGCCCACGACCGGAGGCGCCTGGCAGCACCGCTGGGCGGCGCTCCGCCTCGGATCCGCGCACCGCGTGGCCGACCTCCCCGGCATGTCCGAGCTCGGCATCTCGTTCGCGACGGCCGATCGGCGGCTGCCGGCCCGCGACGTCGTGCGCGACCACTACGCCCGGTACGAGCAGCACTTCGACCTGCGGGTCACCCGCCCCGTGGAGGTGCGCGCGGTGCTCGACGCGGACGTCCCGCCGCCCGCCGCATCGCGTCGCCGCGCCGCCCACCCCTCGGACTCCGCCCGCCCCCTCCTCGTGCGCGCCACGGACGGAGACCGCGTCGCCCGGTTCGTCGTCAACGCCACCGGCACGTGGGGCGCGCCGTTCATCCCCTCGTACCCCGGGCTCGGGACCTTCCGGGGTCGGCAGCTGCACACGTCCGGCTACCGCGCGGCAGCCGACCTGCGGGGGCTCCGCGTGCTCGTCGTGGGCGGCGGCACCTCCGCCATCGGGTTCCTCCTCGAGCTGGAGGGCGTGGCCGCGCGCACCATGTGGTCGACGAGGCGTCCCGTCGACTTCCTCGAGGCGGGCGAGCTCGACGTCGAGGCCGCCGTGCGTGCGGTGGACCTGCAGGACCAGGCCGCGCGCGCAGGGGAGGCGCTGCCGAGCATCGTCAGCGGGACGGGCGTGCCGCGCACGCGGCGCATCGTCGCCGGGATCCGGCGCGGGGTGCTCGACAGCCGGGGGCCCATCGCGCGCTTCGAGGAGGACGGGGTCGTCTGGGCGGACGGCGGGCGTGACCAGGTCGACGCGGTGATCTGGGCCACCGGCTTCCGCCCCGAGATCCGCCATCTGGCGCCGCTGGGCCTCCGGGAGAAGGAGGGCGGCGTGCGCGTCGAGTCCGGTGTCTCCGCGCGGGACCCGCGGGTCTTCCTCGCGGGCTACGGACCGCAGGCCTCGACGATCGGCGCGAACCGCGCGGGTCGACGCGTCGCCCGGCAGGTCATCGCGGCCCTCGGCTGAGGTGCCGCGGAGGGCATCCGCGGAGGAGGGGTCGTGGGGGCCGGCGCCGTCCGCGGGAACTCGCGGCGGGCCCCCACGTCCATCCGGACCTCACGGGTCGGTCCGGACGTGATCCGACCGGCGCGGGGTGCGCCGGCATTGGCGCACCCCGCGGCCTGATCGACCTGCACGAGCTCTCGGGGGAAGAGTTCGTGCACCAACGAGTCTACAGCCGTGTCCTCCTTTTCGAGGACACGGGGGCACCCGCCGGTGGCATGGCGGAGGGGAGCCGCGCCGTCGGGCACGGCTCCCCTCCGAGAGCGGGTCGGTCAGCTGCGCGCGTCGACCTGCACGGCCTGCTTCGCGTCCTGCGCCGACGACTGGACGTCCTGCGCGGTCGACTGCGCCTCGGATCGCACGGTGCCGGCCGAGTCCGTCGCGGTGTCCTTGACGGCCGCGGCGGCCTGCTGCGCGGGCTCCTTGAGCTCGGACGCGACGTCCTTGGCCGCGTCGGTCGCCTTCTCGACGAGCGGCTGCGCCTTGTCCTTGACGGTCGAGGCGAGCTCCTTCTCCTTGTCGCTCGCCGGGATCAGCGCGGCGATGAGCAGGCCGGCGCCGAACGCGACGAGGCCGAGGCCGAGGAGGTTGCCCTGCGCCTTGGCCTTCGCGCCGCCCGCGGTGCCGGAGACGGCGTCCCCGACGTTCGCGCGGGCATCGCTCGCGGAGCCGAGGACGCTGTCCTTCACGTTCGACAGGGCGCCGCGCACCTTGTCCGTCTGGCGCTGGGCCACCTTCGCGGGCGTGACCTTGTCGGCCACGGCGTCCACGTCGATGCTCAGCTCGTTCCGCGTGCGCTCGATCTCCGCACGGATCTGCTCCGGGTTGTCGCTCATCGGTCTGCCTCGTTCCTCTTCATCGCTTCGGGGATCTTCTTGACGGTCTCGGCCGTGCGGGGCGCGCCCTGCACGGTCTTCAGCTGCCTGCGGCCCTGCAGGTACATGACCAGGCCGATGACGGCCCAGATCACGGCCACGACGACCGCGGCCCAGGCCAGGTTGTCGAACCAGTACGACAGGGCGTACATGAGGGCGACGGAGAGGAAGAACACGGCCATGAGGCCCGCGTATCCCGCGCCGCCCAGGAGGCCGGCGCCCTTCCCGGCCTTCTTCGCCGAGTCGCTGATCTCCGCCCTGGCGAGGGCGATCTCCTGGCGCATGAGCGTGGAGACGTCCTTCGTGACGTTCCCGAGGAGGTCGCCGAGGCTGGTGCTCGCGGCCTTCTCCTCGGACGGGGTGCGTCCGTCGGTCATGCGCGCGATCCGCCGGACGTGCCGCCCGCGCCGAAGGTCCCGGCCAGCGGATCGGCGGTGCGCGTCTGGTCGTGGAGCGGCGTGGAGGCGCCGTCGGATCCGACGCCGACCGGCTCGTCCGTGCTGAGGGCGGTGGGCGACGCGGGGGTCGTCGCGCCGGTCGACGGCGTCGGCTGCTCGGCTTCCTCCTGGTCGTGCGCCTCGCTGGTGAGCGAGCGCGTCAGGCGGCCCGCGGCGACGCCCGCCACGACGGCGAGGCCGACGAACAGGCCCGGGCGGCGGCGCGCGAAGTCGGTCACGTCCTTCAGGAGGGTGCCCGGGTCGCGGCCCTCGAGGTACGAGGCGGCGCTGCCGCTGCGCTGGGCGACCTGGGAGACGAGCTCGCTCGCGAGGCCCGTGCTCTCGGACTTGTCGCCCATGTCGCGCAGCTCGTCGCTGAGGGTGCGGAGGCTGCCCGCGGCGCGCTCCTGCTGGATCCCGGTCTGCTCGCGGAGCTGGTCGCGCGTCTGCGCCAGGAGGTCCTGCGCCTGCGACTTCACCTCGGACGCGACCTTCGAGGCCTCGTCCTTCGTGACGCCGGCGACGTGCTGGGTGCCGGCCTTCGCGTCGCCGGCCACGGAGGCGGCCTGCTCCTTCGCGGTGTCCTTCGTGCTGCTGCTGCTGCTGCCGCCGGTGGTGTCGCGACCGGTCGTGCTCGTGCCGGTCGGGCCGGTCGTGCCGGGCTAGGCCGGGACGGGGACGGTGGCGTGCGCGTCGTCGGCGGAGGATCCGCCGCCCGCGGGCGACGCCGGTGTGAGGTCGTTCGACATGTGGTTCCCTCTCGGTGCTCGAGTTCCCCAGGGCTCGGGCCCGGGGAGTCCACACGCAACTCCGGGAGGTGGGGCAGTGCATAGCCCCCGCCTAAATGAGAGGGCCCCTAACTATTCGTGCGCAGATGCGCTATGGGGGTGGCGCCTGCTACGGCGTCTGGCGGCCGCTGGTGTGCTTGACGGGCGTCGTCGGCGGCGGGCCGGGGCGACGCGAGACCGGGCGCACCGGCTCGCCGCGGCGGTCCTGCCCGGGCACGGGGCGCGAGCGGCGGCCGTAGATGAGCTCCGACGAGTCGAGCAGCCACGGCACCAGCGCGAGCGTGACGCCGTGCACGAGGAGCAGCTTCTGACGGATCCGCCGGGCCTTGTGGTTGTGCAGCAGCGTCTCCCACCAGTGGCCGACGATGTAGACGGGCGTGTAGACCGTGATGATCTCGCTGCCGTGCTCCGCGCGGCGGGACTTCAGGTACTTGATGAGCGGGAAGCTGATGTCGCGGTACGGGGAGGCGACGATGCGCAGCGGCATCTCGATCTCCATCTCGATCCACTGGCGCTCGAGCAGCTTCGTCGCCTCGTCGTCGACGGACACATGCACCGCCTCGATGCTGTCGTGGTTCGCCGCGATCGCGTAGTCGAGCGCCTTGAGCACCGGCTTCTGCATCCGGCCGACGAGCACGACCGCGTGGTCGCCCGTGGATCCGAAGACCGTGACCGGATCGACCTCGATCTCCTTCTCCACGTCGCGGTAGTAGCGGTTGACGCCGAGCATGAGGAGGAACAGCACCGGCATGATCGCGAAGACGAGCCAGGCGCCGTGGGTGAACTTGGTGATGGTGACGACGATGAGCACGAGCGCCGTGAGCAGCGCGCCGAACGCGTTGATGGCGAGGCCGCGGATGACCTCGCCGCGGTTCGCGCAGCCCTCGCGGAGCATGCGGGTCCAGTGCACGACCATGCCGGTCTGCCCGAGGGTGAACGACACGAAGACGCCGATGATGTAGAGCTGGATGAGCTGCGTGAGGTTCGCCTGGTAGACGACGAGGATCAGCGTCGCGCCGAGCGCCAGGAGCAGCATGCCGTTGCTGTAGACGAGGCGGTCGCCGCGCGTGAGCAGCGACTTGGGCGCGTAGGCGTCCTTCGCGAGCACGGAGCCGAGCAGCGGGAAGCCGTTGAACGCGGTGTTGGCGGCGAGGAGGAGCACGGCGGCGGTGGTCGCCTGCAGCAGGTAGAACATCACGCTGCCGTTGCCGAATGTGGCCCCCGCGACCTGCGCCATGAGGCTCTTCTGCGGCTCGGTCGCGCACTCCGCCCAGCCCTGGAGGTCGCACGGGTGCTCGCCGTAGTGCACGCGCGCGATGAGGGCGAGGGTCGTGAGGCCCACGAACAGGACGATGGCGGTGCCGCCCATGATCACGAGGGTGGCCTGCGCGTTCTTGACCTTCGGGGTGCGGAACGCGGGCACGCCGTTGGAGATGGCCTCGACGCCCGTGAGCGCCGAGCAGCCGCTCGAGAACGCGCGGAGCAGCAGGAGGATGAAGGCGACCTGCGACAGGGCCGGCGTGTCCACCGTGTACCCCGCCGACTCGGCGACGGGCGGGTCGCCGAGAGCGGTGCGGGTGAGGCCCACGACGATCATCACGCCGACGCTCGCGATGAAGAGGTACGTCGGCACCGCGAACGCCTTGCTCGACTCGCGCACGCCGCGGAGGTTCACGGCCGCGAGGAGCGCGACGAAGAAGACCGCGATCTCGACACGGAACGGCGCGATCTCCGGGATCGCGCTGATGATGTTGTCGACGCCCGAGGCCACCGACACCGCCACGGTGAGGATGTAGTCGACGAGGAGCGCGGACGCGACGACGAGGCCGGCCTTCTCGCCGAGGTTCTTGTGCGCCACCTCGTAGTCGCCGCCGCCCGACGGGTAGGCCTTGATGAGCTGGCGGTAGCTGAGCACCACGACGACCAGCAGGATCACGACGCAGGCCGCGACCCAGGGCGCGAAGCTCAGGAACGCGAGGCCGCCGAGCGTGAGGATGAGGAGCAGCTCCTGCGGGGCGTACGCGACGGAGCTGAGCGGGTCGCTCGCGAAGATGGGGAGCGCGAGGTGCTTGGGGAGCAGCTGGCCCTCGAGCTTGTCGCTGGCGAGCTTCTCGCCGATGAGCAGCCGCTTGGCGGGGCTGCTCTCGGGAGCCTGGGGGTCCGGAGTCACGAGCGGCCACGATACATGGCGACGCGCCCGGGCCGCGACGGTGCCGGGAGCGGGCCGTGAGGCCGCTGGATCCCCGTCGTCCCGCGGACTACCCGACCGTCGCGACCGGGCCCGTCGGCAGGGTGCCCGCCGGGTCGTCCGGGGCGGCGCCGCGCGTGCGGCGGCGGGGTGCGCGGGCGGGCACGGGCAGGTCGAACAGGGGGAGGGTGCGCTGCACGATGGGGCCGATCAGCAGCGCGAACGCGAGCGTGCCGACCCCCACGTCCCCGCCGAGCGCCCAGCCGATCGCGAGCACCACCAGCTCGATGCCGACGCGCACGCGCCACACCGGCCAGCCCGTGCGGCGGTGGATCCCGGTCATGAGGCCGTCCCGCGGGCCCGGGCCGAAGTGCGCGCCGATGTAGAGGCCCGTCGCGAACCCGAGGAGGACGAGGCCGGCGGCGAAGAGCGGGACGCGGATCCACAGGCTGTCGACCGCCGGGACGACGGCGAGCGCGACCTGCGCGCTGTAGCCGACGAAGAGGACGTTGAGCACGGTGCCCCAGCCGGGACGCTGGCGGATGGGGATCCAGAGCAGCAGCACGAGCGCGCCGATGATGTTGGTGGCGACGCCGAAGGGGATGCCGGTCTTCAGCCCGAGGCCCTGGCTGAGGACGTCCCAGGGGGAGACGCCGATGGTGGCCTGGAGCATCATGCCGATGGCGAAGCCGTAGAGGAAGATGCCGATGGCGAACTGGACTGAGCGACGGAGCATGGGGGAGATCCAATCGCGCCCGGGGGTTGCGCGACAAGAGGCCAATCGACAGGCTGTGGCCTCATGGCCCTCGCTGGATCCGCTCCCTCCGCCGTCCTCGGCCCGTCCACCCTCACGGCGCTGCTGGGGGAGTGGGCACGGCCCGGTGCCCCGGCCTACCAGGCGCTCGCCGACGGGATCCGGCACCTGGTGCTCGACGGGCGCGTGCCCGTGGGAGCGCGCCTCCCCGCCGAGCGGGAGCTCGCGGCCGCGCTCGGCCTCAGCCGCACCACGGTCGCGGCGGCCTACGCGGCGCTGCGCGGGACCGGTCACCTCGCGAGCCGCCGCGGCTCGGGCAGCGTGACGAGGATCCCCCGGAGCGCGCCCCGCGCCGAGGGCGACGGCCGCGAGGTGGCGGACATGAGCCGCGCCGCCGTGCCCGCGGCACCCGCGCTCGCCGACGCCGCGACGCGCGCCGCCGCCCGGCTGCCCGCGCACCTCGAGGGGCACGGCTACGACGTCGACGGGCTGCCGGAGCTGCGCGAGGCGATCGCGGCCCGCTACCGCGCGCGCGGCTTGCCGACCGAGGTCGACGACGTCATGGTGACGGTCGGCGCGCAGCACGCGATCGGCCTGCTCGCCTCCGTCCTCGTGCACCGCGGCGACCGCGCGCTCGTCGAGCAGCCGAGCTACCCGCACGCGATCCAGGCGCTGCGCGACGCGGGCGCCCGGCTCGTCGGGGCGGGCGTCGGCGCCGACGGCTGGGACGAGGACGTGCTCGAGCAGACGATCCGCCGCACCCGGCCCGCGCTCGCGTACCTCATGCCGGACTTCCACAACCCGACGGGCCGCACGATGCCCGAGGACCAGCGCGCGCGGATCGTGGCGCTCGCCGAGGCGCACGGCGTGACCGTGATCGCGGACGAGACGACGGCCGAGCTCGACATCGACCGGGCGACCGCCCATCCGCCGCTCGCCGTGCACGGGTCGCCGGGCGCGGTCGTGCTCGTCGGGTCGGTGGGCAAGACGGTGTGGGGCGGGCTCCGCGTCGGCTGGATCCGCGCCGGCCGGCCGCTCCTCCGCGAGCTCGCCCGCGCGCGCTCGGCCCGCGACCTCGGCACGCCCGTGCTCGAGCAGCTCGTGGTGGCCGAGGTGCTGGGCGGGATGGACGGGATCCTCGCGGAGCGCCGCGCCCGCCTGCTCGAGACGCGCGACCACGTCGAGGCCGAGCTCGCGCGTCGGTTCCCCGGGTGGGAGGTCCCGCACGTCGACGGCGGGCTCGCGGTGTGGGTCGGGATCGGCGCGCCCGTGAGCACGGAGCTCGCGCTGGCCGCCCGCTCGCGCGGGCTGGCGATCACGGGCGGGAGCAGGTTCGGGCACGACGGCGCGTTCGAGCGGTTCCTCCGGATCCCCATCACGGCGCCGCCCGCCGCGACCGACCGCGCGCTGGACATCCTCGAGGAGGCCTGGCGCGGTCTCGCGCCCTCCGTCGGCCGGCTCGACCTCGGCGGGGAGCACGACGTGGTGGACCGGTCGGTCCTGGTCTGACGGCCGCATCCCGGCCCTGGGGACGCGACCGTCGGCGGGCGGGCGGATCCCGGTACCGTCCAGGCGTCCGCGCGTCCCCCGAGGGCCGTCCTCCACCACCTCCGCGTCGGCGAGCGACGTCCCCGTCGGGTCGCGAACCGCACGAGCCTGGAGGAACGACATGCGCATCCATCCGCGATCCACCACCACCTCGACCCCGGCGGCCCCGGCCGCCTCCCGCCCCCGATCCCGACGGAGGACGACCACCGGCGTCGCGCTGGCGCTCGCCGGCGGCCTCGCCTCGTCGGCGTTCCTCGCGGCGCCCATCGCGGCGTCGGCCGAGGACGCGTCCGTCGTCGTCGCCCCCGCGTCGGCGGCGGCCGCCGCCACCGCGCACTGGACGCCCGAGCGCCGCGCCGCGGCCCTCGCCGCCTCGCCCGCGGTCGCCGCGTCCGTGTCGACCTCCGCCGCGACGGCCTCCCCGGAGTCCGTCTCCGACGCCGCCGGCGCCGCCGTGCCGCACCCGGACCAGCCGTTCGTCGGGGTCCTCTTCTCCGTCGACGGCGGACGCGACCGCGCCTGCACCGCGAGCGTCGTCGACACACCCGACGGCGACGTCATCGCGACCGCCGCCCACTGCCTGGTCGACCGGCGCAGCGGCAGCGCGACCACCCTGGCCACGTTCATCCCCGGAGCCCAGGGCGCCACGGCGCCCCACGGCATCTGGCCGGTGCGCGTCGCGGCCGTCTCCTCCGCGTGGACCACGAGCGGCCGTCCCTCGGACGACGCCGGGTTCGCCCGCGTGAGCGGCCCCGCGGGCGAGGTGCTCGCGGCGTCGGTGGGCGCGGCCGAGCCCGTCTTCGGGACGACCCTCGTGCCGGCGACCGGTCAGGCGCCGAGCCTCGCGATCCTCGGCTACCCGGCCGCCGGATCCGCGACGGCCGCGCTCGAGGCGTGCGAGGGCCGCCCGCAGCACGACGCCGGCGGCCAGACCTCCCTGCCGTGCACGCTGGGGAAGGGCGCTGCCGGATCCCCGGTGCTGACGTTCACCGGCGAGCAGCGCGCCGTCGTCGCGCGTCCCTCCGCGGGGCGCGGCGTGCTCCTCGCCACGTGGGGCGCCGACGCCGAGCGGGCGCTGACCTCGCTGCACGGGCGATAGCGATCGCCCCGGGCCACGGTCCGGTGTCCGCCGAGCGCCGGACACCGGACCGCCGCCTGGGGATCGCCCTTCGTGCACGAAGGAGTTGGGCGGGCGCGAGCATACTGAACCGGTGACCATCGACCTCCCTCCCATCAGCCGCTCCTACATCAGCCGTCCGTACCCGCTCGGCGCGACCGTCGTCGCGCGCGACGGCGGGCTGCCCAGCGGCCTCAACGTCGCCGTGTACTCCGAGACCGCCGAGGCGGTGGAGGTGTGCGTCTTCGACGACGACGGCACCGAGAGCCGCACGCGCCTCTCCGAGCGCACCGGCCACGTGTTCCACGGCCTCGTCGAGGGCGCCGGCATCGGCACCCGCTACGGCCTCCGCGTCCACGGCGAGTGGGATCCGTCCCGCGGCCTCCGCCACAACCCGGCCAAGCTCCTGCTCGACCCCTACGCCATCGCGATCGAGGGCCACCCCACCTGGGGCGAGGACGTCTTCGCGCACACCTTCGACGACCCGAACGCCATCAACGACGCCGACTCCGCCGCCTCCATGCCCCGCTCCGTCGTGGCCGACCGCCGCTTCGACTGGGAGGACGACGAGGCCCCGCGCACGCCCCTCGACGAGACCGTCGTCTACGAGGTGCACGTGAAGGGCTTCACGCAGCAGATGGAGTCGGTGCCCGAGGAGATCCGCGGCACCTACAAGGGCCTCGCGCACCCCAGCGCCATCGAGTACCTCACCGACCTCGGCGTCACGAGCGTCGAGCTCCTGCCGGTGCACCACTTCATGCAGGACTCGCACCTCGAGGAGAAGGGCCTCCGCAACTACTGGGGCTACAACTCCATCGGCTTCCTCGCGCCCTACTCGGACTACAGCTCCGCGGGCGACGGCGGAGCGCAGGTCGCCGAGTTCAAGGAGATGGTGAAGGCGCTGCACGCGGCCGGCCTCGAGGTCATCCTCGACGTGGTCTACAACCACACCGCCGAGGGCAACCACATGGGCCCGTCGCTGTCGCTCAAGGGCATCGACAACGCCTCCTACTACCGGCTCGTGGAGGGCGATGAGGCGTCGTACTTCGACACCACCGGCACCGGCAACAGCTTGAACGTCGGCCACCCGGCGGCGCTCGCGCTGATCATGGACTCGCTCCGCTACTGGGTCGAGGAGATGCACGTCGACGGCTTCCGCTTCGACCTCGCTACGACGCTCACGCGCCAGGACGGCGACGCCGAGATCCACAGCGCGTTCCTCACCCTCATCCACCAGGACCCGGTGCTCGCGCCCGTGAAGATGATCGCCGAGCCGTGGGACACCGCCGGCTACCAGGTCGGCGGCTTCCCCGCGGACTGGTCGGAGTGGAACGGGAAGTTCCGCGACGACGTGCGCGACTTCTGGCACAGCGGGCAGAACGTGCTCGGCGCGCTGGCCCAGCGGATCACCGGCAGCCCGGACGTGTACGAGTCCGGCCGCCGCTCGCCGCTGTGCAGCGTGAACTTCATCACGGCGCACGACGGCTTCACGCTCGCCGACCTCACCTCCTACGACGAGAAGCACAACGAGGCCAACGGCGAGGACAACAACGACGGCGAGAGCGACAACCGCTCCTCCAACGCCGGCGTCGAGGGGCCGACGGACGACCCCGAGGTCAACGCGATCCGCGACCGCCAGCGCCGCAACATGCTCGGCACGCTGTTGCTCTCGTCGGGCGTGCCGATGGTGCTCGGCGGCGACGAGATCGCGCGCACGCAGGGCGGCAACAACAACGCGTACTGCCAGGACGACGAGATCTCGTGGTTCGACTGGGCGAACGCGGACCGCGAGCTGCAGGACTTCACGCGCAAGCTCATCCGCCTGCGCCGCGGCAACCGCGCGCTGCGTCCCATCGGGTTCCGCGGCGACGACGTCGAGGGCGCCGAGGAGGCCGTGCGCTTCATCCGGGCCGATGGCGCGACGCTCGAGCCGCAGGATTGGGAGGACCCGAACGCCTTCAGCATCGGCGTGATCATGAAGGGCAAGGACAGCGACGCGTTCTTCGTCGCGTTCAACGCCGCCGAGGGGCCGGTGGAGTTCCAGCTGCCCTCGGGGATCGGCGTCTCGTGGCACCTCGCCATCTCGTCGGACTCCGAGCAGAACGTGACCGAGGACGCGACGAGCATCCTCGTGCGCGACCGCTCGTTCACCGTGCTGCGGGCCGCGCGCTCCTAGCCGCACCCGCGAGATCCATCGACGCGCCCTCGGGAGACCGGGGGCGCGTCGCCGTGTCCGGGGGCGGTGCCGGGCGGGCGTAGCGTGGGGAGGCCCCGTTTCCGCTCCCGGGGAGATCGGATCCCGTGTGACGTCATCGCCCGTCCCCCGGCCGCCGTCGACCCGGACGCTCGACCTCGAGGCCGCGATGCGCGCGAGCGTCGGCCTGCTCGTGCCGCTGGTGGTGCTGCTCGCGATCGACCGGCTCGACCTCGCGCTCTACGCGTCGTTCGGCGCCTTCACCGGGCTCTACGGGCGCAACGAGCGCTACCGGCTGAGGCTCGCGAGCGTGGGCGCCGGTGCCGCGATGATGCTCGTCGCGATCACCACGGGCGTGCTCCTGTCGCTCGCCGACGCGCCGCTCGCGCTCGAGGCCGTGGGCCTCGCGATCGTGCTGGGCGGGGCGTCGCTCGTGTCGACGGCGATGAGCCTGGTGCCGCCGCATCCGCTGTTCCCCGTGTTCGGGCTGGTCGTCTGCGCGGCCGTGCCGGTGGACGGCGCCCAGGCGCGCGACGCGCTCGTGACGGCGGTCGCCGCGATCCTCTTCTCCGCGGGCGTGTGCATGTCCGGCTGGCTGCTCCGGCGGTGGGCGCCGGACGCGCAGGCGCACCGCTTCCGGGCGCTGCCTCGGATCCCCGTGCGCGACGCCGCCGTGCACCGCGACCCCGCCGCGTGGACCGCGGTCGTCGCGAACGTCGTCGGCGCGCTCGTGGCGGGCGCGATCGCGGTGGCCCTCGGGCTCGGGCACCACTACTGGGCGGTCGTGACGCTCGTCGCCGTGCTGCCGGTGGTGCGCGGGCCGCTGTCCTTCACGCGCGTCGCGCACCGGGTGCTCGGGACGCTCGCCGGGTCGGTCGTGGCCGCGGGGATCCTCGCGCTGCACCTGCCGGCGCCTGCCGTGATCGCCGTCGCCGTCGCGTGCCAGTTCGCCGCCGAGATCGCGGTGGGGCGGCACTACGGAGTGGCGCTCGTCTTCATCACGCCGCTCGCGCTCGTGATGGGCGGCCTCGGCCGGACGCTGCCGGTGCTGCCGCTCGTGGCCGACCGGGTGGTCGACACGGTCGTGGGTGCCGGCGTCGGCGTGGTCGTGATCCTCGTGCTGCGGGCGCTGGCGGCGCGGCGTCAGCGGCGGACGGCCCTCGGACCGGTCTGACGCAGCACGGCGCAGGCGACGCCGCCGGCCAGCGCGAGGACCGCGACGACCCCGCAGACGAGCGCCTGCCGGCCGAGCGCCTCGTGCACCGGGGAGGTCGCGGTGCCGAAGGCGGGCGGGGGCAGCTCGTCGATGAGGATCGCGCCCTGGACGAGCGCGACGGCGGCGAGCACCGCGGCGGGCACGAGGAGCGTGAAGCAGATCACGGCGCCCGCAAGGAGCAGGCGGGCGCGCGTCCGGGCCGTGGTCATCGTCCGCTCACCCGGCCGGCCTAGGGGAGGACCGTGGTGCTCCAGCCGTAGATGCGGCCGTTCGCGCCGAAGACGTTCCAGCCGTCGGCGCAGGTGACGGTGGCGGGGTCGATCTCCGGCGGCCACCAGGTGTCCTGGATGGCGCTCATCTGCAGGTCGGTGCAGCCGCCCGGGGCGGGCGCGGGCGTGGCGGTCTGGACGGCGACGATGGTGCCCGTCTTCGCCTCGGACTTGGTGCGGATGAGCGTGCCGTCGGCCGGGATCCACGTCGGCATCGACGCGCCGAGCGCCGTCTGGGCGTCCGCGGTGGTGGCGTAGATCTCGGTGGTGGGCGACGTGAACTGCGCGCTGGCCCCGCATCCGGACAGGAGCGCCGCGCTCGCGACGGCGGCCAGGACGGTGAGGGTCGGTCGATGCATCCCCCTAGTGTGCCTGGTCAGCGGCGACGGCGGATCCGGATGGGCCCCTTGGCCGTGGAGGGATCGACGACCGACCCCTTCTGCGTGATCTCCACCTCGCCCGCGTCGACGAGCCGCCGGGCCGCGCGGCGGGCCGGCTCCATGAGGTCGCGCCAGTCGTCGGGGGACTCCGCGCGGGCGGCCTCCGACGGGCAGATGGTGGCGCCGCCGGCGCGGTGCGCGAGGAGGTCGAGGATCCGCCGCTCGAGCCGCGCGTCGACGTCGCTGACGCCACGGCGCCGGCACGCGTCGCTGCAGTAGCGCACCTCGTCCCAGTCGCGCTCCCACTTCTTGCGCCACTCGATGGTGCGACCGCACGAGGCGCAGGTCTTGGGCTCGGGGACGCGCTCCTTCGTGTTCGATGCCCGGTGCGCCATCCCTCCAGCATGCTCCGCGGAGAGGGGTGTCGGCTGGATGCGGTAACGCACTACTGAAAACCCGGCGCGAGCGGGGATTTCCCGACGCCGGGTGCGATACTTCCCCCACGGGGCGGGTTCCCGGTGCGGGCGATCAGCGGTCCGAGCGACCGCCGCACCCGCGGCCCGCATCGCACAAGGAGCACCCCCTGCATCTCCTCTCCGTCTTCAGCCTCCGCAACCGGGCCCTGATCGCGCTCATCACGATCGTCATCGGGGTGTTCGGCGGCATCGCGCTGACGACGCTCAAGCAGGAGCTCATCCCGTCGGTGTCGTTCCCGCAGCTCGCGGTCGTCACGGCGTACCCGGGGGCGTCGCCCGCGGTCGTGGACACCGACGTGTCGACGCCGATCGAGCGCGCGATCCAGGCGGTGCCGGGCCTCGAGTCCTCCACCGCGACCTCGCGCACCGACTCGTCCGTCATCTCCGCGTCGTTCACGTACGGCACCGACCTCGCGACGGCCGAGCAGAAGATCGACCAGGCCATCAACCGGATCCGCACCACGCTGCCCGACGGCATCGACCCCGTGGTCATCGCGGGCAGCATCGACGACCTGCCGGTGATCCAGATCGCGGTCACGAGCGACCTCAGCCCGCAGGACCTCACGGCCGCGCTCGAGCGCTCGACCCTCGCCGACATCCGCAAGCTCGCGGGCGTCCGCGACGCGAGCCTGCTCGGCACGGTCGGGCAGCGCGTGGTCATCACGCCGGACCCCGCGAAGGTGCAGGCGGCGGGCCTCAGCAACCAGGCGATCCGCGACGCGCTCGACGCGAACGGCTCGCTCCTGCCCGCGGGCTCGGTGACGGAGGACGGCACGACGCTGTCGGTGCAGTCGGGCACGCGCCTCGGATCCACCCAGGACCTCGCGTCGCTGCCGCTCCTGGGCGCCGCGGGCGGGCGGCAGCTCACGATCGGCGACGTCGCCCTCGTGGAGCTCGGCCAGGATCCGACCACCGGCATCTCGCGCGTCGACGGCCAGCCGTCGCTCACCATCGCCGTGACGAAGACGCCCGCGGGCAACACGGTCGACGTCTCGCACCTCGTCACCCAGCTCCTGCCGCAGCTGTCGGAGGACTTGGGGAGCAACACCAAGTTCACGGTCGTGTTCGACCAGGCGCCCTTCATCGAGCAGTCGATCTCGAGCCTGACCACCGAGGGCCTGCTCGGCCTCGTGTTCGCGGTGCTCGTGATCCTCGTGTTCCTGATGTCGATCCGGTCCACGATCGTCACCGCGATCTCCATCCCGGCCTCGGTGCTCATCACCTTCATCGGGATGCTCGCCTCCGGCTACACGCTCAACATCATCACGCTCGGCGCGCTCACGATCGCGGTCGGGCGCGTGGTGGACGACTCGATCGTGGTGATCGAGAACATCAAGCGGCACCTCTCCTTCACGCCCGACCGGCTCGAGGCGATCCGCGCCGCCGTTCGGGAGGTCGCGGGCGCGGTGACGGCGTCGACCGCCACGACCGTCGCGGTGTTCCTGCCGATCGCGCTCGTGGGCGACATCACGGGGGAGCTCTTCCGGCCCTTCGCGCTGACGGTGACCATCGCGCTCGCCGCGTCGCTGTTCGTCGCGCTGACGATCGTGCCGGTGCTCGCGTACTGGTTCCTGCGGCCGGAGGGCGAGTCGCGTCGGGCGCGCAGGAAGGCCGCCGCCGCGGCGGCCGCGGAGACCACGCGCACCGGCGCGCACGCGGCCGTCCGCGGATCCGTCGACGACCGCGGGCGGTCCGGCCGGCGGGCCCGCGGATCGCACGCCGCCGATGGCCAGAGCGAGGGCCAGAGCGGCGGCGAGGGCCTCGGCGCCCCGACGCGCCTCCAGCGCGGCTACCGGCCGATCCTCGCGTGGACGCTCAAGCACTCGGCCGTCACGCTGATCCTCGCGATCCTCGTGCTCGGCGGCACCGTGGCGCTCATCCCGAGCATGAAGACGAACTTCCTCGGCGACAGCGGGCAGAACACGCTCACCGTCTCGCAGGAGCTGCCGAGCGACACGAGCCTCGAGGCGCAGGACACCGCGGCCACGAAGGTCGAGCAGGCCCTCATCGGCGTGTCCGGCGTCGAGACCGTGCAGACCTCGATCGGCTCGGACAGCACCTCTCTCACGTCGGCCTTCGGGGGCGGCGGCGGGATCACGTTCGCGCTGACCACCGACGCCGACGCCGACCAGGACGCGATCCGCGAGCGCGTGCGCACGGCGGTCGACGGCCTCACCGACGTGGGCGACGTGTCGCTCGCGGCGGCCTCGGGCGGGTTCTCCTCGAGCGACATCGAGGTGCAGATCACCGCGAACGACGCCGACGACCTGAAGACGTCGGCCGACGCGATCCTGGCCGCCGTGAAGGACATCCCCTCGATCGAGCAGGCCACGAGCAACCTCTCCGAGACGCAGCCGTACATCGCCGTGACGGTCGACCGGGCGAAGGCCGCGGCCGCCGGGCTCAGCGAGCAGGCCGTGGGCGGCATCGTCACCGCGAGCCGACTCCCGGCCGCGGTCGGGCAGGTCGTGATCGACGAGAAGACGCTGTCCATCTACATCCAGGACCCGGACGCCGCGCAGAGCCTGCAGGGGCTGCGGGACTTCTCGATCCCCACCGCCCGCGGCCTCGTGCCGCTGAGCGACCTCGCGACCGTCGAGGTCGCCGACGGACCCGCGACCGTCACGACCACCGGCGGCTTCCGCAGCGCGACCGTGAGCGCGACGCCCGGTAGCGACGACGTGGGCTTCGCGTCGTCCGAGGTGTCGCAGGCCGTCGCCGACGTGCAGCTGCCGGCCGGCGCGCAGGCCTCCCTCGGCGGCGTCGCGTCGCAGCAGTCCGACGCGTTCGGGCAGCTCGGGCTCGCGGTGCTGGCGGCGATCCTGATCGTCTACATCATCATGGTGGCGACGTTCCGCAGCCTCATCCAGCCGCTCGTGCTGCTCGTCTCGGTGCCGTTCGCGGCGACCGGCGCGGTGCTGCTGCAGGTGGTGACGGGGATCCCGCTGGGCGTCGCGTCGATCATCGGCCTGCTGATGCTCGTGGGCATCGTGGTGACCAACGCGATCGTGCTCATCGACCTGGTGAACCAGTACCGGACGCGCGGCATGGGCCTGCGGGAGGCGATCCTGCAGGGCGCCGGGCGACGGCTCCGGCCCATCCTCATGACGGCGCTCGCGACGATCTTCGCGCTGCTGCCGCTCGCGATCGGCCTGACCGGGCACGGCGGGTTCATCTCGCAGCCGCTCGCGATCGTCGTGATCGGCGGCCTGCTGTCGTCGACCGTGCTCACGCTGCTCGTGCTCCCGTCGCTGTACTCGCTCGTGGAGCGCGCGGCGCTGCGGATCCGGGCGCGCGGCGAGCGGAAGCGGGCCGAGCGCGGGCTGCCGGCCGGCGGATCCGCGACGACGACCGAGGCCGGCGTCGCGGGCTGACCCACACCCACGACCCCGCCCGGGGGCGCCGCGGGGCGCGCCCGGGCGGAGCGCTGCCCTGGTGCCCGGGGCGCCGGTCCGGTAGTGTGTTCCAGTCGGCTCTTGACACCGCTACCGGACCATCCATCCGGGCGGATGGATTTGTCAGTCAGGTGGGCCGGTTTCCCCCTCTCGTTCCGTAGAGGGGTACGTCACGCGATGACACGGCACCCGGTCGACGACTGCCCGGGTTGAGAGCAGCTCTGCGCACCCTGATCCTGTAGCGCGCTGCTTCGCACATGCGCATTGTCATGCATCCGAGCAGAACGAGGACTCCCTCATGCCCTACAACAACGACTCCCCGCGCGGCGCCAAGCGCGCCCCCGCGGGATCCCGCAGCCCGAACCACCGCGGCTACAACTCCGATCCCGCGCCCAAGAAGCAGCGCTGGAACGCCGACGAGCGCGCCCAGCGCTCCGGCCAGGACGACCGTCCCCAGCGCGGCGGCGCAGCGCGCCCCGCGCGCGGCGGCGACCGCCCCAACTGGGAGCCCCGCGCCGAGCGCCCTGCCGGTCGCGGCGAGCGTCCCGCGTACGGCGACCGCCCCAACCGCGCCGGCCAGCGCCCCGAGCGCGGCGATGCCCGCCCGCAGCGCGGCGAGCGCCCCTCGTACGGCGGCGGCAACGACCGCGGCCAGCGCAGCGAGCGTCCCTCCTACGGCGCCGAGCGCGGCCAGCGCTCCGAGCGCCCGTCGTACGGGAACGCGCGTCCCGACCGTGGCGGCGAGCGCTCCGAGCGTCCCTCGTACAACGACCGCGCGCCGCGCGGCGACCGTCCGTCCTACGGGAACGACCGGCCGCAGCGGTCGGAGCGTCCCGCGTACAACGACCGTCCGGCTCGTTCGGAGCGTCCGTCGTACAACGACCGCGCCGAGCGTCCCTCGTACGGCGACCGCGCCCAGCGCAGCGAGCGCCCTGCGTACAACGTCCGTGCCGAGCGCCCGTCGTACAACGACCGGAACGCTCGCACCGAGCGTCCCGCGTACAACGACCGTCCCGCCCGCACCGAGCGCCCGTCCTACAACGACTCCCGGCCCGCCCGCACGGAGCGCCCGTCGTACGGTGACCGCGCCGAGCGATCCGAGCGTCCGTCGTACAACGACTCCCGCCCGGCCCGCACGGAGCGCCCGTCGTACGGCGACCGCCCGGCCCGCACCGAGCGTCCGTCGTACGGCGACCGGCCCCAGCGGTCCGAGCGCCCCTCCTACGGCGACCGCCCCCAGCGCAGCGAGCGCCCGTCCTACGACGACGCCCGCCCCAAGCGCGACAGCGACTTCTACCCGAGCAAGGAGGGCGCCCCGCGCCACGCTCCCGCCGAGGACGTCGTGCTCGAGCGCCTCGAGGCCCAGGCCACCACGGCCAAGGACGTCGACGGCGTGACCTTCGCCGCGCTCGGCCTCGGCCAGAACATCGTCCGCGTGCTCGAGGAGCTGGGTGCGGCGAGCCCGTTCCCGATCCAGGCCGCCACGATCCCCGACGTGCTCGCGGGTCGCGACGTGCTCGGCCGCGGCCGCACCGGATCCGGCAAGACCATCGCGTTCGGCGCGCCCCTCGTGGAGCGCCTGCTCGAGAACGACGGCGCGAAGAACCGCAAGATGGGCCGCAAGCCCCGCGCGCTGATCCTCGCCCCGACGCGCGAGCTCGCCATGCAGATCGACCGCACGGTGCAGCCCATCGCCCGCTCGGTGGGCCTGTTCACCACCACGATCTTCGGCGGCGTGCCGCAGTTCAAGCAGGTCGGTGCGCTGCAGCGCGGCGTCGACATCCTCATCGCGACCCCCGGCCGCCTCGAGGACCTCATCGACCAGGGCCGCCTCGACCTCTCGGAGATCGTCGTCACCGTGCTCGACGAGGCCGACCACATGTGCGACCTCGGCTTCCTCGAGCCCGTGCAGCGGATCCTCCGCCAGGTGAAGAAGGACGGCCAGCGCCTGCTCTTCTCCGCCACGCTCGACAAGGGCGTCGCGACGCTCGTCAACGAGTTCCTGCCGTCGCCCAGCGTCCACGAGGTCGCGGGCGAGGACCAGGCGTCGTCGACCATCGACCACCGCGTGCTCCTCATCGAGCAGCGCGACAAGGCCGCGATCATCGAGCAGCTCAGCTCGGGCGAGGGCAAGACGCTGATCTTCGCCCGCACCCGCGCGTTCGCCGAGCAGCTCGCCGACCAGCTCGAGGACGCCGGCATCCCGGCCACGTCGCTGCACGGCGACCTCAACCAGGCGCGCCGCACGCGCAACCTGCAGCTCCTCACGAGCGGCAAGGTCCGCGTGCTCGTGGCCACCGACGTCGCCGCCCGCGGCATCCACGTGGACGACATCGGGCTGGTCATCCAGGCCGACGCGCCCGACGAGTACAAGAGCTACCTCCACCGCGCCGGCCGCACGGGCCGCGCGGGCAAGCAGGGCACCGTCGTGACGCTGATCACGAAGGCCCGCCGTCGTCGCATGGACGACCTCCTGGGTCGCGCCGAGATCACGGCCACGACGGTCATGGCCGCTGCCGGGGACCGCGTCATCGCGGACCTCGCGCGCGTCTAGCGCTCACGCACGACCACGACGGCCGTCCCATCCCTCAGCGGGGTGGGACGGCCGACGTCGTGCGCGGAGCACGCGGTCTGGCATCCTCGATGCCGTGCCCGACCGGATCCGCCTGCTCACGCCCGACGACGCCTCCGCGCTCTCCGAGCTGCGCCTGCGGGACCGTGCGCACCTCGCGCCGTGGGAGCCGATCCGGGACCCGGACCACGACACCCCCGCCGGCCAGCGCGCCGACCTCGAGGCGGCGCTCGCGCTGCACGCGCGCGGGCAGGGCGTGCCGCTCGCAATCCTCGACGACGACGGATCCGTGGCCGGGCGCATCAACCTGAACACCGTCGTCCGCGGCGCGTTCGAGTCGTGCTCTGTGGGGTACTGGCTCGCGGCGGATCGCACCGGCCGCGGGCTCGCGACCGGGGCGGTGCGCGCGGCGGTGGACCTTTCGTTCGGCGAGCTCGGGCTGCACCGGGTCGAGGCGGGCACGCTCGTGCACAACGCCGCGTCGCAGGCCGTGCTCAGCCGCGCGGGGTTCACGCGATACGGGCTCGCGCCGCGCTACCTCCGCATCGCGGGGGAGTGGCAGGACCACGTGCTGTTCCAGCGGCTGGCGGACGACCCGCCGGTCTGATGTCCCGGCGTCCCCGACTAACCTCGACCGCATGCAGATCCGCCCCGCCACGGACGCCGACTGGCCCCTGATCCACCCCTTCTACCGGGAGATCGTCGACGCCGGCCGGACCTACGCGCTGCCGGCCGGGCAGTCGCTCGAGGAGGCGCGGCCGCACTGGATGGCGGAGGCGCCGGCCCGCACCTTCGTGGCGGTGGACGATGACGGCACGGTGCTCGGATCCGCCAAGGCCGGCCCGAACCGCCCGGGCCGCGGCGCGCACGTGGCGACGGGCTCGTTCCTCGTGGATCCCGCGCACGCCGGCCGAGGCGTCGGCCGCGCGCTCGGCGAGTTCGTGTTGGCGTGGGCGCGCGCGGAGGGCTACCGGGCGATCCAGTTCAACGCCGTCGTGGAGACGAACCACGCCGCGGTGCACCTGTGGCGGTCGCTGGGGTTCCGGATCATCGGCACCGTCCCCGGGGCGTTCGACCACGCCGACGACGGGCTGGTCGGCCTGCACGTGATGCACCTGCCGCTCGACTGACGCCGGCTCGCCCTGGCTGCCGAGAGGGCATGTGCCTATGTCAGAACATGCGCTACGTTGGACGGACAGCAGCACCCGCCCACCGCCCTCCATCGCCGGAGAGGAAGCAGCGCCGCCATGAGCCCTGCCATGAACGCAGTCCCCGCCTCGACCCCGATCCACGACGTGATCACCATCGGCCGCGTCGGCGTCGACCTCTACCCGCTCCAGGACGGCGTGGGCCTCGAAGACGTCGAGACGTTCGGCAAGTACCTCGGCGGGAGCGCGGCCAACGTCGC